>CAZQZR010000012.1:0-39468 GCA_964597845.1 uncultured bacterium
GACCTTCGGCCGCATTGTCAACGCCTTAAGTTAGCGCATATGGGGAAGTGTCCCTAGTCGGTCCCGGTGGTGTGAGAGGGGGCGACTGCGAAGCCGCCCCCTACTCGATTTTCTGACGCCCGGCTATTGCAGGCGGACCAGCTTGGCCGTTTCGACTTTCCCGTCGACGGCGACGCGGAGGAAACGGACTCCACTGGTGACGCCGGGGTCCAGTCTGTGTTCTCCTGCCTCCAGCGTACCGTTGACGAGTTGACGCAACAGCCGACCATCCTGGTCGTAGACCGATGCGCTCACTCGTGACCGCTTAGGAAGCGTGAGGTTCGCCTCGCCGCCGAAGACGGTGGTCATGTGGCGCGGCTGCACCGGCGCCAGCCCCGCACCGATTCCGGTGAAGTCCCAGCCGTCGAACCAAACTTTACCAAGTCCGTATTCGCGATACGCGATGAACCCGCCCGAAGTCAGACCTGAGTAACCGACGTCGTGCGATACCTCCCCGGTATTGCGGTAGTCGTTGTACTCGCCGCGGTCAACCCAGTCGGTCGGGTCGGAGGCCGTGGTCCGGGCGTAGACTATCGTGTCCCAGTTCGTTGTAGCCTCTCGCATTGAGACGATGGCGCGGAACGACGGGCTGTCGTACGAGCGCCGAATGCGTGGCATCCGGGCGTCCCAGGTTTCGCGGGCCTGGTTCGTCACCGGCCAGTAGGAAGAAGACCACGACGTGCCACCGTTGAGGGTCCACGCGTAGCGCGGCCCGATTACGTTGGTGCTCCCGATTTCGTATGTCGACAAGGCAATGGCCACCTGGCTGTTGCCCGGTGCGGTTCGGTCAGCGGCTATGGCGACTTCGCGGAACCGACGGTCGGCAGCCGAGTCCAGATTTATGAACGCCGACGTTCCCCCGAGATTGTTGGTGTATCGGCCTACCCGGTAGTAGGTCGAGTCGGTGCCATCCATATAGGCGACGTAGACGTAGCCATCGCCGCCGGCCGCACAACTAATCCCGCGACGTCCGGTGGTGACCGTTCCGGAGTTTGCCCACGTAGCGCCGGCATCGGTCGAGCTCATTCTGCGGATGGTCCCATTGCTCAACTCCCAGAAGCAGAACAGGTGCTCCGGGTTCTCGATGTTCCGGTCGATGGCGACGCGGACGACGTTGGTTGCGGTGTCTATGTCGACCCATCGGAAGGTGGAGCCGTCGGGCGTTGTGCGGCGGATGCGCAGACCGGCCGTGCTCGCAGCCGAGACTATGTAAAGCCAGGTCGTGTCGCCGGGGCCGTGCCCGCAGAGAATCTGTGCGTCGTTGAGGTCGCCGACCGAACCCGAGTTGCCGATTATTATCGGGAAGTCCAGCCATGTCGCTCCGCCGTTGGTCGAGCGCCAGATGTGCGCGGTATCCGCTGTGCCGGCATCCCGATTGAGCATGCAGACGTAGATGTCGCCGGTCTCGTTGTCGTTGTCGACCGATATGCGTCCGCTGTTTTCGTATCCCGGCTCCCCGACGAGGACGTCATCGCCCCAATCGCGGGCCGGCTGCTGCCAGTCAAGGTCGTCGAATTCGCTCGGAGTCCCCGAGCCACCGTTGCCCTGCAGGGCGTGGTCCGGCTCGGGGGTATTGACGGTGATGCTGGTGCCGTCGGACTGCCCATGGTCGTCCGGCACAAGGCCGTCCCAGAGGTGCTGCCACGGGGGAACCTGCCGCTCGGTCGGGCCGGTCTCGACCGAACTTGCTGCCAGAACTGCTGCCGTGAGCAGCAGCGTGAGGATGAGTCTCTTCTGCATCTTGTCTCCTTCTATTAGAGCCTAACGGCCTCTCGCGTGTATCGGCGAGGGTTGCGCGCCTCAAGTGAATATAGGCGCTCCCGGTCCGCTTGTCAAGAGGTTGATCGGCTGATCGTGAACCGCCCGAACGTCTCCCCGCCGCCGAGCATGCTCGAAGACCTTGACCCTGTACTCCCGTCCCGGTCGGCACCTGACAAGGCTGCCGGTTCAGGCGACAATCTTCCGTGCCGGATGCACGGCCGTTGTTTCTCGTCCTCGCGCTCGAGGCGGCGCCGCTGGGCGTGGTCCGGCTCGCCCGGCCCGCGTGGCGAAGGAGCGCGTATGTGGCCACTCTGGTTGTGGACCCGGATAGCAGCGCGGGGGACTTCGGGGACGCCGTCCTTAACTCCTAGTCCGTCAAGGCCGGGCGGGACCCGGGGTTCGCCATCAGGCGAGTCTAGTTGGGCACGGCTTGGATGTCGAGTCGGCGGGGTTGGCCGGGGGCCGGCCGACGGCAAGCGGCTCACGGTGTGCGGTTCACGGATTACGGTTCGCGGACAGCAGGGGAGACGCCGCCCGCGCGTCAGGCCGGCAGGGACGGTACTCGGGGTCTTGCAGGGCGGGGCGAGCAGGTGTAGAATTAGATAGTCGGGTGTGGAGCCCAAATGACAGCCTTAACCCCACAGTGGGCAGGCTTGCCGGGCACGCACCCGGCTTCTCTGTCCTCCGGCCCGGACACACTGCCAACACTCGCCAGTCAGCAGCCGTAACCCGCGATCCGCTATCCGCTCACCGCGCCAGATTCGCCACTGACCCCTGACACAGAAACCGCCAAGGCCGCCAAGAACGCCAAGGGTGATGTCATTCCGAACGGAGTCGAGGAATCTCTCCTTGCGCCGCAAGCCGGAAGCGGTCAGCCGTTAGCCGTCAGCCGTGAGTCGAACTGCGGGGAGGCGGGCTTGCTGCGCCGGGGCGGGTTTGGTAAAATCCTGCCGCTGGGAGCGTTGCCAGCTTGCGGCCGAAACACACCTTCGTGATGACCGCCGGCGCGCTCCCGGCTTTGCCTTGACTCGCGGGTCTGGAGCAGAAAGCTAACGAGACTCAGTCCGGCCCGTCCGGGCCTGCTCTCTCGGCCCGCGACTATCGGACGGACATGGTAGTCGCCGCCCGCGCGGCGGGCCGGGACATTTCCAAACAGGTGACTGTCCCTGATTCCCACCTGATTTCCCCCAGAGGCACCGCTATGACTAGAGTGTCGCGAGCCTCTGGAACAGGCCGGTGCTATCGACGAAGCACGGCTCCATATAACCATACAGCACACGTTCGAGCGTTTCCACGCCCCCAAGTGTCACGCCAAGCTTGAGCCACCGTTGAAGATACAAATGGAGTGCAAGTGTGAAGTCGTGCCCGCGGATGTTGTTGCGTGGGTCCGGGTCGAGTTTCGCCGACAGACCGCGCACCGCGGCATCAAGATCAGCGCTCTGGGGCAGACGTCCACTGGAGCGCAAGACGTGGTCGGTAAGCCGAGTCACATTCAAGACCGGCCCGAGCGGGCCAATCGATAAGAAATCAGCGATACCGGAAATTCTCATCTTCCACCCAAGCTTCTCGTTCGCGAGCCGTAGGATAAAGACCTGCTGCATGGCTATCGCGACTTTCTGCAGGAGCTCGTCCACGTCCAAGTCGCGCTTCCGGAGCATGAACGTGGCGAGCTTTCGGATGAAATCCTCGCAGAAGAAGTACATCTCCATGGAAGTGTAGTCGGTGTACACGAGACAGCGCTGCTTAATGCATCGACCTAGGTGGCGGTCGAAGTCGGCATCGATAATGCACATCATTCTGTCGTCAGTCACGCATGCGTCAGTTGATATCGCGTGTGCAAGCCCTACGACGCGGTCGCGATGGTTGTCTGGGTCCAAACCGTGCTTCCGCATAATGCTCGCAGGGACATCTATGTCATCGATCGCGTAGACGTGTACGTCGACACGCCCCTTTCTTTCGATGTACGTGTCAATCATGTCCCGGTCGACCGTACCCTCCACGGCCACGCAACGGGCCCGTGGTTCAAATTTGAGCAAGGATATCAGTTCAGGGATGGACCTCTTGATGTCGCAGGGCATGAAGGTAGCTAGGACTGCGTGTCCCGAAGACGCACGACCCGGTTGTTATGCTTCGTGAGTATCTCTAGGCTGTGCGAAGCCATGACGAATTGCACTTGTGTGCCTCGGGCACACTCCAGCAGTGAGCCAACTAGACGGCGCTGCCATCTCACATTGAGGGAGATTTCTGGCTCGTCTATAATGAAGATGCTGGCGCCATCCAAGGCCGTCATGACGTTGCAGAAGAGCAGGAGCAGGTGTCTCTCACCCGACGAGAACTGTGCTGGCAACAGCTCTTGACCGTCGTTTGCCATCACTCCCAGACCGCCCCGCAAGTTGAACTTCGCGGTCTTGTCTACAAGATACGTGTTAAGCGCACGAACCAGCGTACGTGTGCGTTCCTCGATGGAATCAAGCGCCTTGTGCCGTGCCTCGACACTATCCAAGTATGGTTCCAGCACATCTGCAAGCACCGAACCGTTCCGTCCCTCCGCCTGGGAGAGGGTATTGAGCAGTCTGGAACCATCAAGGCCCGACGTGAAGCCCCACTCTTCCAGGGCAGCATTGCGTGAAGCGACTTTCTTGATTCTGCTCTCTAGGGCGAGGATTCGCTCACGCATAGGGGATTTCGGCCGAGACTTCGGACGGGCTACCTGTTCTGCAATCTTCGCGTAAATAACGTTGACGTCGTACTCGCCACGAGATGAGCCGAACATGACGTGGCTTCTAATCCAGTCGCTTGCGTTTTGAATAGATGACTCAAGAAGCGCAACCGCCAGCGTCTCGGGGTCGGGTTCCCGTTCGCTAGCCGAGGGACGGCGGAGATGCTCCCCCATCAGGCGACGCGTGTCACGCGGGCGACGCCTGAACACCGTGGGCACTCCGTCTGATACCTCGGAAGTTTCCACCTTACGGTCATCGGACAACATGTACAAAGAGTGTCCCATGTTCTGGATTTCGGCTAGAAGTGCATCTGAATGTGCTTCTTCATCTGGCGAACTGAGCACTACTAAGCCCTCGGAGTTCGGACGAAACACGGCCTGCTGCAAGCAAAGGCCACTGCGGTCGAGCCCCATCACGAACTCGCCGGTGGTGTCGTGACCAGTTCGTCTGGCCCACACCGTGGATCCGTCAGAGAATTTGAGCGACACTTCACGGAAGTTGACGCGCGACACGAAACCCCTGTGTCCCTGAGTACGCTCATGTGCGAGTAGGTGGAAGACAAGTCTGAGGATAGTGGTCTTGCCGCACCCGTTGTCTCCATAGAGAATAGCAAGAGGCGCCATGCTAGCGGTATCAGTGCCACCAATATCGTAGTCGTACTTTGCAAATAGACCCTTCACGACGATGCGGTCTAGCTTCGGGCTCTTGGTTCTAGACATAAAAACCCTCCTGGGCAATCTGTGACATCGACCGATACCCGCTGGGTCGCTCACGCCGAATACCCGTCTTACGGATAGAGTTCCCGCGACTTCGGCCGTCGCATCGGATTATAGAGGATTCGGGCTTGGGGAACTCACTCATTTGGCTGCCGTCTAGCTTGGGCAGGATTTGGAATTCTCCATCAGGTGAAGCGTACCAATTCAGATCCAAATGTCAAGGCGGCGGGGCAGCTAGGGCCTGCCGTGGTCGCTCCTCCCGTGTTGGACAAGATGGCGGGATGAGACAGTTTGAAGTCTCCTTGTGCGGAGCGGGATTCGCCTGCGCCGGTGCTCGTTCAAAGCAAGCAATTCGGCAACTGGAAGACGAGCCAAGTGCGGCTTGGGAGGTCCCACTAGGTCGCGGACGAGTTCACCCGGTCCATTGAAAACCTCGCGGAAGCCCCCGTCCTCGCGCAGCTGGAAGCCAAGTAGATAGTCGGGCACCTTGCGCATGTATAGGTTCTTGCCGAAGGTCGCCTTGACTTGTACGCGCCAACCTTTTGACGTTTCTCCGTCGTGTCCTTCTGTTTGCTTCCCGTACAGCTTCATGTCGTAGTAGCGCACAGCCAGGAACTCGCCAACGTCGCCGACTAGTCGTCCATCCGGGGTGAACTTCCTAATGCGGCATGCCCTACTCAGCGTGACGACGCCTCGCTTCATATCGCTCCAAGCGGCCGCAAAATCAAGGTCGTGCCTAGGTACGTGCGCCGTTGGCAGACTCATCTTCATAGTCTAGGATTCACCTTTGGAGAAGTCAAGGCGTCTGGTCGTCGTCGGGCGGCGGGGGGTCGTCCAGAACGGGTTTATAACGGGTCTCAGCCTCGACCTGAGCCTCGACCTCGCCAAGGTCCTGCTTCATCTTCCGCAGGTAGTCGTCCGGCAGCATGACGGGATGCCAGCGGTTGGTCTTGGGCATGAGGCCATTATGCGGAATGAAATGTCGAAGTCAAGGCGTCGGAGTTGGACGGCCTACGGCTCACGGCTTGCGGCCTGTTGCTCGATGGCGGGCCGGGCGGTCAAAAGCAAGAACCTGCTGTTCGTCATGCACGTCTGCTGACTTGGGGTACTCGGTCATACCGGTAGTCCGTGCGGCAGCACAGACTTCGCCCCAACTCACGAAGTAGCGCTCAAACATCTCGGCGGGGTAACGGCTGTGCACTCGGACATCGTCCCGACTGGGGAGGTGCCCTAGGCGTTGTGCAATTCGCCGTACGTCCAATTGCAGCACCTTCTTGCTGACCAAGTACTTCTGCTTGGGGAGCCTGTCGACAGGGCTGTTCTTGCAGGAGGGAACGGCGGCACGTTTCCCGAAGGGGTCCTCGCCTGTGGCTACCTGTTTGTGTCGCTGCATAGCAATTCGGTGGTACACATCCGACAGCTCAATGCCGTAGAACCTACGCCCCATCTGTCGCGCAACGAGGGTCGAGGTTCCTGCTCCATCGAAACAGTCCAGCACTAGCTCTCTCGGTTCTGTATAGAGGGCGAACAGCCGGCGCATGAGCTTGGGGGGTAGCTGACATGGATGGTCGACGCGGCGGCTGTTGTGCTTCAGGCGGAAGATGTCAGCCCACAGGTCGCTGACCGGGACGGTGTCATCTCTTCGCGTAAAACGTCGCGCAGCAATGCAGGCCGGACGTGCGCAGAAACCGTCGGCGAGTGGTCGCAGTGCCTCGTCGTTCAAGCGCGGTCCCTTGTCCAGCGCCAGTCCGGGCAAGGGACGGGGGGCTCCCTTTGAGAAACACAGAATCGAGTAGTGGGCGGGCATTATCAGGCGAACAGGGAATCCCAGCCCATCCCACGCTATCCAGTCCTGAAACCGCAAGATGCCGCAGAGGTGCTTGTAGTGGCGCGCCGTCCACAGCGGTATATTCACAACCGACAGCGTGCGGCCTGGCTTCAGAACCCTCGCAAGCTCGGACAGCCATCGGTCACACCACGAGAAGTAATCAGTGAACTCCAGCGAGTCATCCCACTGGTCATACTTCTTGTTCAGGTTGTATGGCGGGTCAACGAAGCAGAAGTCTACCGAGTCATCCGGCAGCTTGGCAAGCTCCTTCAAGCAGTCGCCTTGACGGAGGCGAGACCCCACGGGAATGACATCGCTTGGCTCCGCGAATTGGAGCGTGCCGTCTGCCACCGCTGCCGTTGCGCGTGCGGGCTTCAACTCGCGGCAGTCGCGGAGGTCGAGTAGACGGAGTGTATGGTATGGCTCCAGGCCGAAGAGGTCGCGCAGGCGGTCAGTTACAGCACCTATGTCGCTTTCCGGGTCGCAGTCGATGTCACGCCAGACGTCCGACAGGAGCGTGCCGTACTCGTGGTAGAGATGCTTCTTGCCGCCGTAGTCTTTCGTTGTGCGTCCGCAAGCGGGGCAGTAGGAGTATCCCACGCGCGTTTTGGTATGGATGAGAGAACCCTTGTAGCGGGAGTAAACGAGCAGGGCCGCGTGGCGTTTTGGGAGCGTGCCGCGACCGCCAGTGCCGATGTCGTGCTTCGTCTTGACCGCCACCCACAACTGGAATCTGAGAACCTCTTCAAGGTGCGGGACAAGCCGGGCGGCATCGGGTGGGGTCGTGAGCACGCACAAGACCGAATCTTGGTGCAGGGCGGAAGCGGACTGAACCAACTCGGCCACGGCCCTGCTGCTGCGTTCTGCGTCGTCGTCCAGTCGCCCGGCAGGCAGCCACATAACGCAGACCATCGGGACATTCCCGCTGCAACACGACCGGAGGTCGTTGATGGAGGCGACGCTCCTGCTCTCCAATCGGAGTCGGGTGCAGTTGTCGCTGAGGTGGGGCATCAGCCTCGCCTTGACCGTCTCTTGGTGTTCGCAGGCATGTCCGAGTCGCGCAGGAACTGGGCGAGCTTGTCTAGTTGGTCTCTCTTCAAGGTGACGGTGCAGTCACTGAACTGGCAAATCGTGCTTAGAGCAGACTGCCTCTGAAAGCTGCCTGCGCCGTCCACGACGTACGCGATGCGGTATCCGGCAGCGTGCACCGCCCTGGCGCGAGTTTCCACTTGGCCGGACTTCCGCTCTATCACGCTGTTCGTGGTGAACTGAAACATCACCTCGACCGCGACGTAGATTCCGTGCTTGGACTTCGCCACAACGTCGAAGCTGATGTCGGTCTTTCCGGCGTTCTGGCTGATGCCCGGTATGGAGCCGTCCCTCGTGAATGTCCACCCAGGAAGCGCCGCTTCGAGTACTTCCTTCACGTAGTTCTGTGCAAGCTGACCGAGGGTGTTAGTCTTGGCACCCTGCGTTATTCGGCTCACGAGGATGTACCGCTGCTTCACGAAGCTCTTTAGTTCCTGTTTCCGTCCCAGCAGACCACCTATGACGCATTTCTCTATCACAGGGGCAGGAACACCGGGGTCGATGGAGCTTCCGCCGTGCAGCAGAAGCATGGCAGCGTCCTCCATGAGGTCAGTCAGGTCAAGCTTGGTCAAGAGGCTGCGTCCGTCCACGCCCAGCGCTTTATTGCCGAGCTTCTTGAAAGAGTTAGCTGCCTTGAACGTGTACTGGTACGTCCGGTCCCTCCAACGGAAGGTCATGACGGATCCGGGAAAGGTATCCCCCAGCACTCGTCCGATGCGCTGTAAGGGTTCGCCGCCGAAGTCTGAGAGTACCAGGAGGTGTTTCACGAACAAGTTCGCCGAGAGGGAGCCAGAGGCCTTCAGCGCTTGCTTCCACGAATCAGGCGCTGAGTCTGAGATGTCGAGCAGACTGATGAACTGGTCCTGCGTCTGCAGGAGCAAGGGTATCACGCTGATCAATGCTTCACGGTCGACCAGCTCCTTGGGCCAAAACAGGACTGCCGACTTGTAGAGCTCATCCACGTTGGTCATGGTGTGAATTATAGAACGCGCGGCGGCCAGGTCAACATAACTGCTTTGCTTCTTTCCCTGCAGTGCAGGTCGTCGTCTCAATGGACTTGTGGGCGAGGAGATTGCGGGCATCAGCCTTCGCGTTGTCGCCGGAGGCAAGGTTCCGGACACGGTGGGCACTGCGGCCGCTGTTCGGTCGAAACCCCGGAGGATCTCTTTGTCCCCGCCCTAAGCTGGGGGGTAACCTCCGGGGAAACCCGGGGCATAACCCCGGACATAACCTCAGCCATAACCCCGGGCATTAGCTCTACCCTAAGCTCTCCCCTAAGACCGGCCATAAACCCGGACAGAACCGGGGGCCTAAACTGACCCCTAAACCCCTCCAAAACCCTGGAGATAAGCGGGCGGGTAACCCGGGACATAAGCGGGAGCCTAACCCCCGACCTTAGCCCGGGGGTAAACGGGGTCTTAACCTCCGGGGAAACCGGAGAGATATACCCCCCCCACGACTCCTGGGCGGGAAATTCTCGTTTCCGCAATGTCATTTTGACCAGAATAGCCAGAAAAGCCGGTATTACGTATAAGGACTACCCCGATATGACGGGGAGAGGAGTATGAAATGAACCAGTCAGAACTGGAGCGGAGAACCCGGGCGCTGCTGGACCGGGTACGACATACGCGTAAGCCCTTGTCGGTATACGAGATGCCGGCGGACCTGGCCGAGGCCGCGGTGTGGGAAATAGGCAAAGTGGTGCTGGATGCACAGAATCTGCCACTAGTGCAGTACAACACCTATCGCTGGTACCTGCGCGAGCTATCCAAGCTGCTTCGAACGAAGACCGGCTGGGACCTCGCACTGGAACTCGAAATATGCCTGAGGAAGTGGGTGGGGTATCGGTTAAACCTCTTGCTGTTGCAGGCGCTGGCGTGCGAGTGCTGTGACCGCATCGGCGCGATGACGCTGCATGAGAGTGAGGAGACGGTTGAGGCCAAGGTCAAGGTTGAGGTTGGGGGCGCGAATGGCTAGCAGGTTACCCAAGCAGCCCGGACACAGGCATTCCGGCGAAATGCTGCGCGAGGTAGTTTCAGCGGTGGTGGCGGAGGAAGACTGCGAGCAGTATCTACCGTTCGCCCGAGAGTTATACGCGACGTTCCACCACCGGCCAGAGCCGGACTTCGACCGCAGGACCAAGCTGGTCGTGCAGAAGTGGTTTGTCCGGGGTCTGTCCGGGTATTACCTGTGGCGAATAGGGGAGCGGCTGCTCGGTCGGCTATACCCGGCCTCAAGCGGCCAGGAACGACCGAACTGAAGGAGGATAACGATGAGTAACCGACTGACGAAGGTTGTGCAGAACTACGAAGTGAAGCTGCGGCTTGGCGCCGGCGACAGGTTGTCCGAGCGCGAAATCAGGCGGCGCGTTGCCGGCTACAGCATTTTCGCGGCGAAGGATGACCTTGTCCTGACCCAGGTGCGGCAGGTGCTGTGCAGCCACGGGATCGTTCCGATGATGTTTCCTGCTTACCATGCCTTCTCGCGTGAGTTGAGCAAGCTGACTCGGCAGGAGTTTCCGCCGGAATCGATGGAGCGGATGATGGTGACTCTGGCGACGAAGTGGGTCATGCGGGGGTTGTCGCAGACAGCGCTGCTGGACATCGCACTTATCGTGTTCAACCTGTCGCCGCCGAGGTCGCCGAGCGACGAGCCGGCGGCAGTTGCGCCGGTCGCGCCGGACTTGACAGGCGGGGTGTAGTCAGGGATAGTGACGTGCAGGGGCAGCGCGGAAAGCCCTATGCCGGGCCGGGCCCATGGGGGCTGACGGCCGGTGGTGGAGAATTGGAAGGAGGCATGCATGGCAGTCTGTGCAAGGGTCCGAGACTGGACCGCTTATAACCAAACCGACGTGGACCTGGTCCGGCGTGTCCTTGCCGGAGACGGGGCCGCAGAATCCGAACTGCTGACTAAGTACCGGGCGATTTTCCTGGGATGGATTTGCCGCACGTTCCGAAAGGGCAACCGATGGAACGAGGATTACGCACAAGTCGCCATAATCAAGCTCTACAAAGTCCTGAACAGGTATCATCCGGAGAAGTCGCCCTTCTGGTCGTGGGCGCACATCGTAGGGAAAACCGCCATCTTCACGTATATCAGCAAGCAGGCGGCCGAACGGAACGAGGTCTCGCTCGACGAACTGATGGACGTCGCCGAGCCGGCACTGCTCGGGCCGGATGAGGAGCACATCTTCCGCCAGGTGTACGAAGAGGTGGAGAACCTCGTTCCTGAGCAGCGGGCGGCAGTGAGAGGGCCGTACTACGACGGGTACAGCGACGAAGAGCTGGCAGACAAGCTTCACCTTCCGGTTCGGCGGGTCTGCTACCGGCGTAAGCAGGGCAAAGCCGTGCTGCGCAAGAAACTTTCCGTCGTTCTCTGCATGCGGATTTGACCAGGAATGCGCTTTTCCCCGGTATTACTATACGATGACCGATGTGAAAGAGAACGAACCGGCCCTACAGGGCGGGAAGGAAGGTGATTTACTATGACTGATCCTGCAAGAAGGATCGAGAACTGGGACTCCAAGTTCGACACGGCCGCCATCAAGGCGACCCTCGACAAGAAACGGCCCAAGATGCTGGAGCACGTAAGCTCGGTTGTGCCGTTGATGGCCGCCATGGAGTTGCAGGTGAAGCAGGTCTGCGATGGTGCCGGAGTTTCGACCATCCAGTACCCGTTCTACCTCTGCTTCGGCCGCGAGATCTGGGCCCTGACCCGGAAGGACATCTCCGGAGAGTCGATGGCGAAGGAAGCCGCGGTCTTGATTACGAAGTGGACCGCGAGAGGCCTAACCCAGGCGGTGCTGCAGTCGATCCGGACCGACGTCTTCAACGTCGCGGCACCGGTTGCGCCGTAACCGATGGCTCGGTCTGCTCTGCGGGCGGAGTTCCGTTGCCGGACTCCGCCCGCATCTTTACGCTGTGGCAGTTACAGAAACACAATCGGGCTGCAGGTCCGAGCTCGGCTGCCAGCGCCGGGCGGACGGGCCGGAATCAGGAGGCCGGCTTTCGCGCGGCGATGGTCGCGGCTTGACAAATGCGGCGGCACGTGTAGAAGTATGAGTTTCATGAAACCAATGCGAGCCCGCAGTTCGTCGCTGACCGACCGGCAGGCGATGGCGATTGCCATCAGGGAGGCGCGGGTCGGGGTCAGGCAAGACCAGTCGCCGTTCGGGTGCGCGATTGTGAAGGGCCGGAGGCTGGTCGCGAGCGCGCACAATACGGTCTGGCAGACGCGTGATTCAACCGCCCACGCCGAGGTGAACGCCATCCGCAAGGCGTGCCGGAAGCTGGGCACGATTGACCTGTCCGGCTGCATTCTCTACACGACCTGCGAGCCGTGCCCGATGTGCTACTCGGCCGCGCACTGGGCGCGGATTCCGAAGGTGGTGTTCGGAGCGCGGATTCGTGATGCACAGGCAGCCGGGTTCAACGAGCTGGTGATTCCGGCAAGCAAGATGAGGCGTTTCTCGGGCGACGGGATCGAGCTGGTGCCTGAGTTCATGCACGATGAATGCAGGCAGTTGTTCCAGCAGTGGGCGCGCCGGGGCAAGGGCAAGGCGTATTGAGCTGCTGACAGCTAACGGCTTGCAGCTTACAGCTAACAGCAGAACCAGGAGGTAGCGAGTGAGAGATGTCAGGAAGTACGAGGTATTCAAGCGCGCCGACGGTCTGGTCATGGACGTCTACAAGCTGACTGCTTCGTTTCCGAACAGCGAGATATTCGGCTTGACCTCCCAGATGCGGCGCGCCGCGTCCTCAATCCCGATGAACCTCGCCGAGGGGGCTGCCCGCTCGGGTGCGAAGGAGTTCGCGCAATTCATCAATGTCGCCGTCGGGTCCTGCGAGGAGGTGCGCTACCAGATACATCTGGCGACTGCGCTTGGCTATGTCCCGGCGGAGACTGCTCGCACGCTGGACGCGGGCTATGAGGATGTGAAGAAGATGCTTGCCGGCCTCCTTGCCCGTGTGACGGGTCGTTCCTCTAAGCTGTAAGCTGTAGGCTGTGAGCAGCTCTCCCGGGGTTGACCGGACGACTCGTGACGGTAGAATAGCGTCTCTGAAGCCAATGAAAACCGGTCAGATTGTGGACGCGCAATGCCGCTCGCCGCGGGGGGACGTGTGAAGAAGTTTCTGCTGCGGGAACCGGTCACGACGGTTACGCCCAAAGGTCACCGGCATACCATCATTCGTCAGTTCTGCAAGGGCTGCCGGATATGCGTTGAGTTCTGCCCGACCGGCACGCTCGACCTCGACGACCGGTTCAAGATAATGGTCGCGCATCCGGAGAAGTGCATCGCGTGCCGGATGTGCGAGCTAAGGTGCCCGGATATGGCTATCTTTGTGCAGAAATGACGAAGTCCGAAGTGGAAATGACAAATGAGAGAACCGGGAGCTGTAAGCTGTTAGCTGTGAACTGTAAGCTGTGAGCCTTCAATTGCTGTCGGGGAATGAGGCGTGTGCGGTGGGGGCGGTGCGCGCGGGCGTGCGGTTCTTTGCCGGGTACCCGATCACTCCTTCGACTGAGATTGCCGAATATCTCGCCCGTGAGTTGCCGCGTATCGGCGGGACGTTCATCCAGATGGAGGACGAGATAGCGTCAATCTGCTGCATGAACGGAGCGACCGCGGCCGGGGTGAAGGCGATGACCGCGACCTCGGGCCCGGGTTTCTCGTTGATGCAGGAGGGCTTGGGTTATTCGATCATGGCGGAACTGCCGTGCATTATCGTCAACGTGATGCGCGGGGGGCCGGCGACCGGCACGCCGACGCGGACGTCACAGGCGGATGTGATGCAGGCGCGGCACGGAACCCACGGCGATCATCCGATTGTCGCACTTTGTCCCTGGGATGTGCGCGAGTGCTTTGACCTGACCGTGGAGGCCGTGAACCTGTCCGAGCGTCTGCGGATTCCGGTCATCGTGTTGATGGATGAGATAGTCGGGCACATGCGCGAGGCCGTTGAGCTGCCCGCCGAGGTGAAGTTCTGGCAGTCGGGCAATCCCAAGGTGCCGAGGGAGGGATACTACCATTACGACGACAGCAACAACTACGACGCCCGGATTGCGAGCTTCGGCGAGGGGTATCGCGTGCACCTGACCGGGCTGACCCATCGGAAGGACGGGTTCCCGACCGACGAGCCGGAGATCATCCGCTGGAACATGGACCGCCTCCGGAAGAAGATTGACGACAACCAGAGCTGGCTCTGGGACGTGACCTACGAGGACTTGGGCTCGGAGACAGTGATTGTCTGCTATGGTAGCGCGGCCCGCTCGGCCATGGAGGCGAAGCGGCAGTTCGAGCAGAAGACTGGGCGCCGGGTCGGCATCCTGCGGCTGCGGATGGTATGGCCGTTCCCGATGGAGCGGATGATATCCCTGATGAAGAGCGCGCGCCGCGTCATCGTGCCGGAGATGAACCAGGGACAGTTGCGCCGGACTATCGAGCGGAGCGTGAGCCGGCACGTGCCGGTGGTTTCGGTCCAGCGCTACGACGGGGAGATGCTGACCCCGGCGGAGATAATTGAGGCGCTGTGAGAAAATGACGAAGTCAGAAGTGGAAATGACAAAGTGCGGGCGGCGACGGGAAATGACGAATGGCGGATGAACACGTAGGGCTCGCGGAGTCGGAGCAGGTCAGCCGGTTCCTGGACTATTTTCGGGTTGACGAGCGGTTCCCGCACATCCTGTGTCCGGGCTGCGGTATCGGCACGGCGATGAATACGGTCGTCCGGGCGCTCATCGAGACCGGCGTCAGCCAGGATGAGTTGTGTGTGGTGTCCGGCATCGGGTGTTCGTCGCGAATCTCCGGCTACGTGGACTGCGATACTTTCCACACGCTGCACGGCCGGGCCCTGCCGGCCGCGACCGGAGTGAAGCTGGCCCGGCCGAATCTGAAGGTCGTCGTGTTCGGCGGGGACGGCGACATGCTGGCCATCGGCGGTAACCACTTCATCCACGCCGCGCGCCGGAACATCGACGTGACGGTGTTCGTGCTTAACAACTTCACCTACGGTATGACCGGCGGCCAGTATTCGCCGACCACGCCGACGATGGAGCGAGCCGCGACCGCGCCTTACGGCAACGTGGAGCGTGACTTCGACACTTGCTTCATGGCCCGCGCGACCGGCGCGATGTTTGTGGCCCGCAGCACGACCTTCCACGTCGCCCATCTGAAGAAGATGGCGAAACTGGCGCTGAGCAAGCGGGGTTTCAGCGTCGTCGAAATCGTCTCGCAGTGCCCGACTTTCTACGGGCGTTACCAGGGGCTGGGCGATGCCGTGAAGATGCTTGAATGGATTCGCGACCGCTCGGTTGACGCGAGCAAGGTGCCGGACCCGTGGCAGGTGCAGGACAAGTTCGTCATCGGCGTGCTGCACGACCGCGAGGAGGTGTCACCGTACACCGTGCTGTACGAGCAGGTGCGGGCCCGGGCGCAGGGGAAGGTGTGAGGAAGACCGAAGTCAGAAGGCAGAAGCTAGAATGCAGAAGGCAGAAGTGAGGAGCCAGAGATTCGGTCGTCCGGACGCTGGAATCCTTGAATCCTTGACCCCTCGATTCCTCCTGAGATGAAGGCTGAGATCCGGCTGGCCGGGACCGGCGGGCAGGGCGTGATCCTGGCGAGCGTCATCCTTGCCGAGGCTGCGGGCGTGCACGAGGGGCGGTTCGTGGTGCAGACGCAGAGCTACGGGCCGGAGGCGCGCGGCGGGGCATCCCGGGCCGACGTCATCATTGCCGATGAGCCGATTCTCTACCCGAAGTGCCGCCAACTCGACGTGCTCGTGTGCCTGAGCCAGTTGGCAGCGGAGAAGTACTTCGAGGACCTGAAGGTTCGCGGGACCGCGATTATCGACAGCTTCTACGTCCGCGAGTGCCCCCGGGAAGGGGCGATATGCGTATCGATGACCGAGACCGCGCGAACCGAACTCGGGCGCGAGCTGTTTACGAACATCGTGATGCTCGGGGCGCTGGCGCAGATCACCCGCGTCGTGAAGCGTGAGTCGCTGGAGAAGGCGGTCGCGAACCGCGCCCCGGCCAAGACCCTTGAGTTGAACAAGAAGGCGCTGGCCCTGGGCTGGGAGCTTGGAGCAGGACAGAGGAAGAAAGGGACAAAGGGATAGAGGGACATAAGGAGAGACGAAGTCAGAAGTTAGAAGCTAGAATGCAGAAGTCAGAAGTAAGGACAAGAGTCGCCCGGAACCCTCGAACCCCCAAACCCGTGAACCCCACGATTCAGGGACGCATCGCCGAGATGATGGACCCGAGCCTCTACGGCAAGGACGTGAAGCGAGTTCGGCTGATACAGACGCATACGTCTTGGGTCTTCCTGACCGGCACGCACGCCTACAAGGTGAAGAAGCCGGTCAACTTCGGTTTCCTTGACTACACCGCCCTGTCGGCGCGCCGGTTCTTCTGCGCCGAGGAGTTCCGACTGAACCAGAGCCTCTCGCCTGACATCTACATCGAAGTCATGCCGATTACCGACGTCCGCGGCCGGCTCAGGCTTGGGGGCCGGGGCCGGGTGATTGACTACTGCCTGGTGATGAAGGAACTGCCGCAGGACTGGATAATGACCGAGCAGCTCAGACGGGGCTGCGTGACCTTCGAGCACATTGACCAGATTGCCCGCTCCATCGCCGAGTTCCACGCGCGGGCGGAGCGGGGCCGAGAAGTCGCCCAATACGGCAGTTCCGAGATTATCCGGCTCAACTGGGACGAGAATTTCGCGCAGACAATGGAGTTCCGGGGCAGGACGATTACCCGCCGCGAGTTCGACGAGACCAAGAGCGCCGTCGAGGGCTTCATCGCCGGTCATCGGGACCTGTTCCGACGCCGGCGCGCGGGCGGTTTCGTCCGTCGCTGCCACGGCGACCTGCACTCGAAGAATATCTTCATTCTAGGAGAGGGGTCCAGGGGTCGAGGATTCGAGGATTCTAGTGTCCGGACCACGGAATCCTTGACCCCCGGAATCCTGGAATCCTCTTCCATCCGTATCTTCGACTGCATTGAGTTCAACCCGCGCTTCTCGTGTTCCGACGTGGCGTCGGAGGTTGCCTTTATGGCCATGGACCTCGACTACTCGGGGCGGAAGGACCTGGCCAACTTCTTCGTCGAGCGCTACCTGGTCCATACAAAGGACGCGGGGATGCTCCGGTTGCTCAACTTCTACAAGTGTTACCGGGCCTACGTGCGCGGCAAGGTAACGAGCTTCGTTCTGAACGATCCGGGCGTCGGCGCTCCGGATAAGGCAAAGGCGAGGCAGACCGCTAAGAAGTACTTCAAGCTTTCACATCGCTATGCCCTCGGTCTTGCGGCACGGCCGAAGCTGGTCGTTGTGATGGGGCTGCCCGGTGTCGGCAAGACCTTTGTGGCGCGCGAGCTCGCCGAGCGGATCGACGCATTTCATCTTCTCTCGGATTCAATCCGTAAGCAACTGCTTGGCATTCCGGTGAGCGAACATCGTGTCGCCGGCTACGGCCAGGGCATCTACAAGGGGAACATCAGCAAGAAGACGTATGATGAGATGATGCGCCGGGCGCAGGCTTTGCTGTCGGCCGGGTACAGCGTCATCATGGACGCGACATTCCTGCACGAGAACGAGCGGGACCGGGCGCGGAAGATGGCTTTCAGGGTCGGTGTGCCCATCCTGTTTGTCTTTGCAGATTGCCCGGAGCGCGTCGTCGAATCGCGACTCCGGCGCCGGGCCGGCCAGCACTCGTTGTCTGACGCCTCCTTCTACGTCTACCAAGCGATGAAGAGCCGGTTCAAGCCGCCCCGTGCCAGCCGCGAGATTGTCCGGATTGATACCAACCAGCCACTCAAGCGGTCTTTGGCCAAGATTGAGCGCGCACTACTTCGTATCTGACGCCCACATCGGCGGCGACAGCCCCGACGCTGAGCAGCGGTTGTTCAGGTTCCTTGAGTCAATCCGCGGCAAAGCGGAATCACTCCACATACTTGGTGACCTGTTTGAGTTCTGGTTCGAGTACAGCCGGGCGATCCCCAAGCAGGGATTTCGGGCGCTGGCTGAACTGGCCGAGTTGAGCCGGACCGGTACGAGAATCGGCTACGTGAAAGGCAACCACGACTTCTGGTTCAAGGACTTCTGGCAGCGTGAACTCGGGGCGGAGGCGGCGGACGAGCTGGACGTCACACTGGACGGCAAGCGGGTCTACCTTGCCCACGGGGACGTCCTGGATACCGCACTGGTTCCCCGAGTCTTCAGGGTGCTGATGCGCAGCCGGATCAACGGCTGGCTTTACTCGCTGCTTCACCCGGATTTCGGCATCGGGCTTGCCCACGCGGTGGCACGGGCCAGCCGGGTCACGAGCGCCAAGCCGAGCCTGGTCGAAGACATGGCCAGGTTCGCCAAAGACAGACTCGAGTCCGGCTTCGACGTCGTTATCATGGGACATTCTCACGTCCCCGAGCTGCGGCGGTTCGACGGCGGCGTGTACATCAACGTCGGTGATTGGCTGGACCATTTCACCTACGGCGTGATTCGCGATGGTGTCCCGTCGCTCGAAGTGTTCGAGGGATGACTCCTCCCTCCTCTTCTTTCCCTTCGGGGAAGTCGTTCGGCCGGACGAGTGCCATTGGCGCGTGGCACGGGGTCCGGGCCTTCCTCAAGCTGATGCTCATCGTCGCGCCGGTGTATACGGTTGTCACAATCCTGAAGTACACGCCGGTTATCAGGGTATTTGCTCAGCTCATGTCGCCACTCATGAAGCACTTTGGCTTGCCGGGCGAAGCGGCCCTGGCCATAATCCTCGGTAACATCATCAACCTCTATGCCGGACTGGGCGCAATTACCGCGCTGAAGATAACGACCGCCCAGCTTACCGTGCTCAGCCTGATGCTGTTGCTCTCACATTCGCAGATACTCGAAACTGCGGTTTTCTTCCAGATCCGGGCCAAGTGGTGGTTGCTCTGGTTCATCCGGCTGGTGCTGTCCTTCCTTGCCGGAGTCGGGCTGAGCCGGCTCATTGTCAAGGCCGGGCCGGCCGGCGCCGGGGACGCGGCCCGCCTGGCTCAAATGGCCCAGACGCACTACGCCGGCCTGGGCCCGGCCCTCGGGAACTGGGCGTTGGGCCTGGTCGACACCGGGGTCAAGATGCTCCTGGTTCTCGTCGCCATCTTCGTGTTGCTGGAACTGGCGCGACGCTACGGAATCCTGGAGAAGACGCTCCGGGCAATCGGTTCCATGACTCAGTTCATTGGCCTGAAGCCGGAGGCCGGCATGCCGTGGCTTGCCGGCAACGTATTCGGGGTCGTGTTCGGAGCCGGCGTCGTCATCGAGAGTGTGCGCGAGGGGCAGCTCGATTCCAAACAGGTGACGCTAGTGGCGACATTCCTGGCATTGTGCCACGGGCTGTTTGAAGACACCGCCATATTCATGGTCCTCGGTGCGAACATGTTCTGGATTCTGGTGCCCAGGATTGTCCTGGCCGTGGCGGTGACATGGGTCTTGAGCAAAGTGTTGCGCGAGGAAAAAGACCGTGGGCATCCGGTCGCGTCTGTCGTCCACGGCGAGAATAGGGACGGCGTGGGACATGGCAGTTCTCAGAAGCACTCGACAAAGCAGCTCTGAAAGCTGATTTGAAAGCAACCAGCAAAGCAACGTTCAGAGCGTCGTACAGGGCGTAGACGGCCGCGCGTCGGACCGCGCCGGTCAGGTCATCGGGAAGAGCACAGGGCAGAGCTTCAGGCAGAGCCTCGCGGGCCGCGACCTTAGAGGTAGTCCTCAAAGTAGCCGGGAAAGTCCTCCTCAAAGTCACCCTTGAAGCTGCCTGCAGCGCAACTTCCGTGGCGACTTCGATGGCATCCTCGCGGGCTGCTCCCATGGTGGGGCTCTTACTTTGTCGCCGGACGCCCAACGCTTTGACCCGCAGGCAGATACACTTGAAAGCCGGGCCGGCGGCCTGTAGGCTTATACGCCTACAAGCTGGAATCCGGACTATGGCTCATCACTCAAAGACCGCGTTCACTTTTGGCCCTGAATTCGGGGTCAGGCTGCGCCGACTGCGCGAACGTCGCGGCCTGACCTTGCGGGCTGTGGCGGTTCTGATGGATCGGCAGAACGCCGGTGCGCACGCGCAGCTCGCAAGGCTCGAACGGGGCCGCACCAAGTACCCGTCATTCAACCTGATTGTTGATTACCTGCGGGCGTGCGGCGCGGGTTTCGAGGACCTGCTCGACCTGCTGAACCCGCACACGTCGCGGCGGCCGGTGCTTAAAGAGAAAGGCGACGTCGCGGTTGCGGAACTGCTCAAGAGCCTGCCCAAGACAGAGCATCGGGCGATGCTCCGATGGGAGAGGGCGACAACCGACAGGCAGGAGGAGCGGGCCGCGGCCGCGCCGGGCAAGAAGAGACCCAAAGCCGAAACCGACCAGGCGCGCGTCTTCAGGATTGTGTGGTCGTTCATTCATGCGAACTGGAACCAGGTTTTCGAGCAGAAGCTGTACGAAACGATGCTCAAGCTCAAGGACGAGGTGCCGAGGAGTCAACGGAGGAACGCCTGCGACCACGCCCGCCGGTTCTTTTCAATCCTGACCCGGCACTACCAACGCGAGTCGGTCAAGAAGAGCGCGCTGGAGCGGGTCGAGCGCCGGACAAAGGAGGACGGGTTCTCAACCCGGGTAGTCGTAGCTTTGCTCGGCGCGGCTAGCGAAGCATATCAGGAACTGTTCGACACAGGCCGGCTCGACTGGGAACCGAGCCCGGAAGAAATTATCAAGCGGCGGGGTCACGCGCCCAAAGTGGAGAAGACCGAGATACGGCTGGAAATGGACGAAGCCAGGCCGGGGATTGTCTACAGCAAGACCCTGGGCCTAATCAGCGCCCTGGCGCTGCAGGCGGTCGACGCCCGGCTGGATGAACTCAAGCTCGACTACTACTACGTCAAGCAGCACTACTACGCATGGATCGACCGTCTGATTCCGATTGCGGACGAGCACGGTACCGGCTCGCCGGAGTGGCAGGCCGAGGTTAATGCCACTGCGCCCAAGCTGCACGATGAGGCGATTGCGCGGGAAGCCGCGGCCCTCGTCGCCAACACCTTCGACCTCTGGAAAGCCAAGCTGCCGCCCAAGCCGGAAGGAGGACGCACAGAAAGCGGGTAGCGTCCCTATCAGACCGTTGCGCTGGGCCACGTGTGCACTGGAGCACTCGACCACCTCCGCGTCGTCCTCCTCTGACCTCTGACTTCCGACTTCGTCTGTCCTCACTAGACCACTTGACCACTGGGTCACTTGACCACTGTCCTCCACTGTCCTCCGCTTGACTTGCAGCGTCCGACGCCTATTCTCTTGACGCATGTCCACGCCCGCGCCCGACGCCGTCAAACGCCTGGTCGACCGCTTCGATGTGGACCGCAAGGTCTTCCTCTCCGGCGACTACAAAGAAGAACAACTCCGCGCCGAGTTCGGCCAGAGAACTTGCCGTCTTCGATTCCTCAAACCCTTCTTCGATGAGCTTAGCTGAGATGCAGGCACGTCTGATGGAACCGCAAGTTTCGCCTTCAGGGCCGCAGGAGACACTGGCTCACAACAATCGATGGCAGAGGACAGCTTTGACAGTCGGCCGCACGCAGGTATCCTCGTCCTAATGGCGTCGCACGAAAAGCCCCGTTCGTCCCGTGGAAGGCGGAGGTCGTCAGTCACACGTGCCCTTCGGCGGCCGACAACGAGACGAGCGGATCTCGATGTGCCGGTGGCTCGGGACGGCCCGACGACCGCGGCCTACTCGCTCAACACAACTATGCTGCGTACACCGTCGAGAATCGCGGCGTCCGCCTTCGGAGAACACTTGGCATCGTATCTGGCCCGCAAGACCGTCTCTCCAATCTTCATGCTCGGTGAGGCAGAAACGGTACTACGCCAGTTGCCCGATGAGTCCTTTGACTTCTGCATGACCAGTCCTCCCTATTGGGGCAAGCGTGTGTACGCGAACGGTGGAATCGGCCTTGAGCCGGACTTCCGGGACTACATTGCCCATCTCTGCGCCGTGTTCGGCGAAGTGAAGCGAATCCTGAAGCCAACCGGGTCGTTTTGGCTGAACATCGGGGACAGCTTCCTTGAGAAGAGGCTGATGGGAATTCCTTGGCGGGTGGCCTTTGCGCTAACGGATGTCCAAGGCTGGATACTGCGCGACTGCGTCATCTGGAACAAGATCAAGGGTGGCTTGGACAACTCGGTAGACCGGCTGCGAAACGTCCATGAGCCGGTGTTTCACTTCGTCAAACAGCCTTCCGGGTACTACTTCGACGCGGACGCAATTCGCGCCGACCCTAGAAAGACACGGGTCGTGAATGGTGCGATTGTCTCGGCAACTGGCGTTACCGGCGTACGGTACAAGCGCCAAGTAGAGATGTCCACGGCGCTGACGCCCGAGGAGAAGCAGCAAGCGCTGAAAGAACTCGGCACGATGCTTGGCGCCGTGCAGCAGGCCAAGGTCAGTGACTTCCGAATGATCATTCGTGGCCAGCAGCGCGCGACTCACTCGGATGCCGAGAGCGTTTCCGGACGAGCCCGCGAACTCAACGAGAAGGGGTTCTACTTCCTTAAGTACCACCCTAACGGAAGTAAGCCCGCCGACGTGTGGGACATCCTCCCCGAAGATACGCAGGGCCGCCACCTCCACTTTGCTCCGTACCCGGTGGACCTGTGTAGAATCCCGATGCGTGCCACGTGTCCGCCGGACGGAGTCGCGCTGGACCCTTTCTGTGGCACCGGCACCACGATGTTCGCGGCAATGACCCTGAATCGCATGTCGGTCGGCATCGACATTGCAGAGGAGTATCTGCGGGCCGCCGAAGAAAGGTGCTCGTTGCTCCTATGAGCAAGGTAGTCGAGTTGTACGGAATCGCGACGACGTCGAGCCGCGTCGACTGGACGCAGACTGCGCGCCGGCAGCAGTGCCCGTTCTTGCGCCGGAAGTGCACGAAGACCCGCAAGAGCCAGCCATCATTATCTATCGGCACTTGCACGGTCTCGGTCGGAAGCGAAGACCGGGCCATCGTCATCTGCCCACAGCGCCTGCTTGAACGGCGGCAGGTTTTCACGGACTGCCTCCACCTGCTGCAGTTGCACGAACCGGGTAATGAACTGCATGTGGTTTCCGAGATATCAGTGCCGGGAGGAAGCGTCGACTACTTTCTTGTCTCCGCGCGGGGTGGCAGGGTCCGTGATTTCGCTGGCATCGAGTTGCAGACGCTTGACACAACTGGGACGGTGTGGCCCGCCCGGCAACGGTTTCTGTCTGAGAAAGGCGTGCGTTCGCAGCGCGGAGGCAACGTCAGCAAGTCGTATGGAATGAACTGGAAGATGACAGCCAAGACGACCCTCGTGCAATTGCACCACAAGACCGCGACTTTCGAGCACCTCGGCAAGCATCTGGTGCTGGCAGTCCAGGAATGCCTTATGGACTACATGCGCAGGGAGTTTCGCTTCGACCACGTCGGGCAGGCACGGCTCGGCGACCCGCTCCATTTTCACGCCTACGCCCTGCGCCCGGGTCACAACAGCGCGTACAGCATTGAACTGGCGTCTCGTCACAGCACGGACTCAGGCGGGATAGCGACGTGTTTGGGGCTTCAGGCGGATGCCAACGTCGAACTCTCGGAGATAGTGGCCGCGCTGGAGGCCAAGATCAGCAGTGAGACTCTCCTCCAATTGCCGTAGGTCCGGTTTCGCTCAGCTTGGCCGTGCCGCCGCCCCCGACAAGCAGATAGATGCGCTGGTGTATGAGTGGCATGGATTGACGGAAGAGGGAATCCGAATCGTCGGAGGAGAAGCATGAGCGAATCGAGTTCCCAAAATGGGAATGTCCTGGATTCTCCTCGACATCATCAAGGCCAAGGGCCGCGAAGTGGCTCAGGCCACAGCGAAGCTGAGAAGCATCAAAGGGAAAGGCGGACAAGTCATGGCAAACCTGGGTAGACTTGAGAAGGTCGAACTACGCGAAGCGTGGAATAGCGAACCCGGTGACTTCACTCCGTGGCTGGCACAGAAGGAGAATCTGGAGCTTCTAGGGAAGACGTTGGGAATGCAGCTTGAGTTGGTTCAACAGGAGAAGGGGGTCGGGCCATTTCGAGCCGACATTCTATGCAAGGACTCACGCGAAGATGCTTGGGTCGTCATCGAGAACCAGCTTGAGCAGACCGACCACACGCACCTCGGGCAGATACTCACCTACGCTGCCGGGCTGGATGCGGCGACCATGATCTGGATTTCACCGGCGTTCACCGAAGAACACCGCGCGGCGCTGGATTGGCTGAATGAGCACACCGACGAGAAGACCTCATTCCTCGGGTTGGAGGTCGAACTCTGGCGTATCGGTAACTCGCCGCCAGCGCCGAAGTTCAATATTGTAGCGAAGCCTAACGATTGGTCACGCGAGACCCGCGCCACCGCTGAGCGCGGCGAACTCACCGCGTACAAGCGTACGCAGCTCGAGTATTGGACGGCGTACCGGAAGTACATGACCGACAGCAGGGCTTCATGCGGACCAGCCAAGCCGGATTATTTCATAGAGCACCCGCTCGGGAGCAAGGCACTCCATCTCTTTTCGGTAGCAGCCAGGTTCGGCCATCGCGGTTCTGGCAAGGCGCCTCAGTTGCGGGCCGAATTCGGGGTCATGATGGACGACCCGGGGCCCGCATTCGACTGGTTTGAACGGAACAAGTCCAAGATCGAAGCCGCGTTGGGAGGGCCTCTCGTTTGGGACAGGGAGTCCTATACCGGTGGTTACTATCGCGCCTACGTGGCCAAGGACGGGGACATGCGCGACCAAGGCGCGTGGCCAGAGCAGTTCGCGTGGTTGCGCGCCAATGCGGAGAAGATGTACGATGTCTTCTTGCCGCTGGTGAAGGAGTACGAGAAGGAGCACGCGTGACGCCGAGAATCCGGGCTGTAACCGGATTGGGCGCTCCGTGACAAGATGGTCGTGAGTAGGAATCCTTGAGCATGGCTCTGATTCCAGAGCAAACCACTGGTAAGGTGCTGCTTTCCACAACCAGCCGGTTCGTCGGCGAGTGGAAAGAGGAGGGCTTCACGCTCTCTCACGCTTGGCCTGACTTCAGAGACCGCGGCAAGGCCACCGTAGGACTGGTAGAGAGTCGCCACTGTAGGAACTACTTTGTGGCATCATTCGAGACGGCCCCTCCCGCCCTTGATGGCAACATGCTTGTCCTACCCGACTGCGCAGGGCACGGCGACAAGATCTGCGCTTGCCTCAGTGTTCTCTTCGGCAAGAGATTCGACAACCACGGGTGCTTTGAGGCCTCAGGGAGATACCACGTGCCCGTGAATCTCGACAAAGAGCCGATCCTGAATCCGAAGCACCCAATACACAACCACAAGCCAAGGCCTGACCTCGCGATACAGCTGAACCTGTCCGAGTCAGCTCGCATCTTGCCTGTGTTGGATAGCTCAACTCCAATCGACCCAGTTATACGGCAGGCATTCTTGACCGCTGCCCGGTTCTATTGGCTCGCCCTACAGGAATTCGATGCCGACCCAGAGAGGGCGTTCTTGGACTTGGTGACCTGCGGCGAGGTCATAGCCAGCACCCGGCACTTCGAGGTCAGTGACCTGCTGGACGATCAGACGAAAGCAGATCTAGACTGCATCGAACGCGAAACCGCTGAA
Source organism: uncultured bacterium (assembly GCA_964597845.1). GTDB lineage: Bacteria > Hydrothermota > Tepidihabitantia > Tepidihabitantales > Tepidihabitantaceae > UBA2258. The sequence goes on from CAZQZR010000012.1 coordinate 25,800, forward strand.
GGCGTCGGGATACGAAAGAGAATCTGCAGTAGGTTGCGTCAGGTCAAACGCGGCTTTGTACGCGCGCTGGTGGAACCATTGAACGCGCATTTCTACGCAGGCTCGGAAGCCGGTCCTCATTCGCCAAGACTGAATCCCGAAAACGTGGAAAGGAGCCTTGGGGCTGCATATGACGTCAGGAGCCAATACGTCCATGGCGGCAGCAACTTCGGCGTGTCGGTGCAGGGAATGGAGTTCGAGGAAGTGGTCCAGTGCTTCAGCGGTGCATACGAGAAGCCCTTCCTCGACCTCATCATGAAGTCAACCACCTTTCTTGGACTTGAGAGAGTGCTGCGCTTCGGGATGCTGACCCTCTTGCAGAAATCCGGAATGTCCATTGACGCCCGGCTCGCGCCGGATGGAGAATTAGGGACAGTCACCTACTTCTGAGCGATGTCAAGGCGCGGCATGACAAGATGGTCGCCTTGGTGAAGACGATGCTGAACTTGCACGAGGACTTGCTCGGGGCCAAGACGCGATTGCGGAAGAAGGACAGGTTACTAAGGAAGGAGACATACTGTGCATAACCGTGGGGCTTGGACGCTCAGAACGGGAGGAACGCTGAAGATTCTGACTATGCTCGCAATCATTGCCGCATCTGCTATTGCAGACGTTGTCATTACCGAACTCGAATCTGTCCAGTGCGATGCTGTCGGTGTCGATGCGAAGAACATCAGCGCAAGGATATCCGGCGTGGGCCTGAGGCTGTTCCCTATTGGCGAAGTGCGTCAGATACTCCTGGACGACGCACGTCGGGCCGATGACATGGCGGCACTTCTCAAGGGCACGGGCATCGTTGTTGGTATTGTCCGTGCGACCGACGTGTCGTCCAAGGGCGAGGCTCGACCGCAGCCGACGCCCTCAACTCTTGGGCCTCTAGGCGCGCCCGCATCCGCCCAAGGTGTGCTTTCGGCGCAGGGCGCAGTCTTCACTCCGATCTACATGGTGAGAGAGAAGAACCCCGGCGAGGCGGCACTCTATTCGCTCATCGGCCTCCCAGGAGTCGTGCCGCTTGGGCAGCTCTATAACGGCGAAATGGCCAAGGCAGGAGGCATCTTGGTTTGGAAGCTCGTGAGCTTGGCCGTCGCAGGTCTTGGGTATGCTCTTGCATCCAAGGGTGGGAGTTCTACGCCGATTCCGGATGAGGTCTACATCCCGATCTTGCTGGGGACCGGGTCGTACGTCGCGGCCTCATGCTACTCCGTGTTCGACGCTGCGGTGAGCGCGGAGCGCATCAACCGCAGCATTTGGGAGGCGCACCCGGAACTCAAGTTCGGCTGGGCTATCGGATTCTAGGCCGGAGGAAACTCGGGACACTCCATATTTCTGAGCGATGTCAAGGCGCGGCGGGGAATCGTACATCGTGCTTTCGTACATCGTTTCATCGTTGAGGAGGTGACGGATGGGCACGTTCAGGACCTTCGCGGAGATTGAGGCCTGGCGGCAAGCGAGCGAGGCAAAGCGGCAGGGGCTGTTGGGGCGGAGTTTGACAACATACCGGGTTGCGGCGTATGATTGACGAGCGGGCGGAGACCCGCAAAGGAGTTGACATGAAGATAGACCTGATTGCGAAGAAGAACTGGACCGGCCGAGTGCTGGTCGGGTTCATGTTCGACGGTGACAAGACCCCGCTCGCGATTCCCGGCGACGAAGGCAAGAGCCTCGCTGCCGTCGCGGCAGGGGAGAAGTTTACGGGCCAGTTTAAGAAGACGAGCCTGTTACGAGGGACGGGGGACGGGGGACGGGGGACCGGGGAAGAAGGACGGAAGCTGATTCTTGCCGGCCTGGGAAAGCGGAAGGAGTTCGAGTTGGACCGGGTCCGGTCGGCCAGTGCCAAGGCTCTGAAGCGGGCCGAGGAGATAGGGGCCGAGTCGGTTGGCTTGCTCGTTCCCGACAACAAGGAAGTGAGGGGCGAGCTGGCTGATTTCGTCGCGGCGGCGGTCGAGGGTGCGATTCTCTCAAGCTACCGGTTCGACAAGTACCGGACGCCGAAGGCCGATGAGGCCAAGGCGGTCGGCGAGTTGACACTCGTGTTCGCGAACACGAAGAACCTGTCGGTCGCCATGCGCAAGGCGGTTGGCGAGGTAGTGGCCCGCTCTGAGGCGGTCTGCTTCACGCGGGACCTTGCGAACGAGCCGCCCAGTCCGAAGCCGCCGGAGAAGATGGCGGAAATCGCCACCGGGCTGGCGAAGAAGGGGCGCATCACGGTCGAGGTTATGCACAAGGCCGAGCTTGAGAAGCTGGGAATGGGCGGAATCCTGCGCGTCGGCGCCGGTTCGCATCAGCCGCCGTGCCTCGTACACCTCACGTACACACCGGCCGGGAAGTCGAAGCAGACTGTCGTGGTCATCGGCAAGGGTGTCACGTTTGACTCCGGCGGCATTTCCATCAAGCCGTCGGCCGGCATGGAGGCCATGAAAGACGATATGGCCGGGGCCGGCTCAGTGCTTGGGCTGTTCAAGTGGCTCGGTTCGGTCGACGTGCCGGTCACGGTGCATGGTCTTGCGCCATTCGCCGAGAACATGCCGGGCGGCGGTGCGCAGAAACCCGGTGACGTCATCCGGCACTATAACGGCAAGACTGCCGAGGTGATAAGCACCGACGCAGAGGGCAGGCACCTGCTGGCAGACTGCCTTGCCTATGGCTCCACTCTAAAGCCCGACTTGATGATTGACATTGCCACGCTCACGGGCGCATGCGTCGTGGCGCTCGGGGATGAGTACTCAGCACTGCTCGGTACCGACAAACGGACGATTGACCGGTTGATCTCGGTCGGGAAGCAGCAGGGCGAGTTCTTCTGGGAACTGCCGCTGCCGGACCGGTACAAGTCGCACCTGAAGAGCAAGGTGGCGGACATGAAGCACGTCGGGAAGCCCGGAATTGCCGGCACGATTACGGCCGGGCTCTTCCTTAAGGAGTTCGTCGGCGAGGGCGTGCCGTGGGTACATATCGACATTGCCGGGCCCTCGTTCACCAAGGAAGGCTGGGATTACGCGCCGGCCGGCGCCACCGGCGTACCGCTTCGGACAATCGCGGCGTTGCTGAGGAAAGGGGTCTAGGAGTCGAGGATTCAAGGATTCGAGTGTCCGGCTCCTGCACTCAGGAGTAGTGAATTGTGAATAGTGAATAGTGAATAGTGAAAGAGAGAACAGATTCCAGCACCTGAGAGCACCATCCGGTTCGACCACGTCACGGTTGCCTATCAGCAGTCGGTAGGTATTGAGGACGTCAGCTTCGAGCTTAGGCCCGGCGAGTTCCTCGGGATAATCGGGCCAAACGGTTCGGGCAAGACCACGCTGCTGCGCGCGGTCCTCGGTCTGGTCAGGCCGGCATCAGGGAGCGTGACCGTGCTGGGCGCCGCCGGACACGAGATCGCGCGCGTCCGGAGGTACATCGGCTACGTGCCGCAGCGCCGGACACTCGACCCGCAGTTCCCGATTACCGTGCGCGATGCCGTGGTGATGGGGCTCTACCCGATGCTGGGCTCCTTCCGACAACCGACGGCGGATGACCGCAGACGGGTCGAGGCGGCGTTAGGCGCGGTCGGCCTGCTTGATTCCGCCGACCACGTAGCGGGCCACCTGTCCGGCGGGCAGCAGCAGCGGCTGCTCATCGCGCGCGCCCTGGTACAGGAGCCACGAATCCTGCTGCTGGACGAACCGACGTCGGCAGTGGACGTGGCCACGCGGTCATCGATCGTCGAACTCGTGCGGCAGCTCCACGCCGAGCGCGGGCTGACCACGCTCTACGTGACGCATGACGTGAACGAAGTCATGCCCTGTGTTGACAAGGTGCTGTATATCAACCGGACCGTCCGGGCGTTCGGAAGCTGCGCGCAAGTCCTGAACCGCGAGACCCTGGAATCGCTGTACGGCAGCCATGTCGTATTCGCAGAGGACGGCGGCCGCCGCTACGTCATCGTCGGGGACAGCCATGTTTGATTTCCTGCAATACGGGTTCATGCAGCGGGCCCTCCTGAGTTCGGTGATCGTGGGCACGACGTGCTCCTTCATCGGGGTCTTTGTCGTGCTGCGGGGGATGGCGTTCGCCGGGTCCGGGCTGGCGCACGCGGCGTTCGGCGGGGTGGCGCTGGGATTCCTGCTGGCCATCAACCCGCTGTTCGCGGCGGTGCTTTTCTGCCTCGGTACGGCCGGGCTGATCCAGGTCGCGAGCCGCAAGGCGCAGCTCCGAATGGACGCGGCCATCGGCGTGTTCTTCGTCTTCGCCATGGCGCTCGGCGTGCTCTTCATCGGCCTGATGAGACGGTACGATGCCCGGGTGTACGGATACCTGTTCGGCAACGTGCTCGGTGTGACCGCGGGGAACCTGATACTGATGGCGGCACTCGGGCTGGTGGTGGTCGGGGTTATTGCTTTGCTGTACCGGCAGTTCAAGTTTCTGACCTTCGACGAGGAGATGGCGGAGGCGAGCGGGCTGCCGACCGGTGCGCTTGCCGCCCTGCTCCTTGTGCTGCTGGCTTTGACTGTGGTCGTATCGCTCAAGGCCGTCGGCATTATCCTGGTCGAGGCCCTGCTCGTAACGCCGGCCGCGACCGCGTACCAGCTCACGAACCGCTACGGCATGATGTTCGTCTTGTCGTGGGTCACCGGCGTTGTGTCCGCTGTCCTCGGGCTGGTTGTTTCCTACACGCTCGGCATCCCTTCAGGCGCGGCGATCGTGATTGTGGCGACCGTCTTGTTCGCGCTTGCCATGCTCTTCTCGCCGAAGCGAAGGAAGTGCAAGGTCTGCGGGCATAAGTCGAGTATGGACATGGGCTAGGGCGTTCCTAGAATCCCTGCGTGAGTGGCCGGTTGCCCAGAGTCGCCGTTGTCCTGTCGGTCTTCGCAGTAGTAGCGAGGGCAACGCTTGCCCTGGGCTGGGCTGCCCCGTCGTTCCAGAACTTCCCCGATTCCGTCGTCGCGCAGATCCCGGTCGGCGGCGACCCGACAAATGTCTCGGCGCTACCCAGTGCGGAGTATCTTTATGTCGGGAATGAAACCACCAACTATGTGACCGTAGTCAGGTTGACCGACCGCACGGTTGTGGCCAGGGTGGCCGCCGGACAGTCACCGTGGGAGTTGATGGCGCATCCGAGCGGCGACTATGTCTACACCGGAAACCTGAACAGCAACTCGGTCTCGGTCATCAGGACTTCGGACAACACGGTTATCGCCACTGTCCCGGTCGGCGAATCGCCCTGCCTTCTGGCTTTTCGTCCCGCCGGTGACTTCGCCTACGTGGCGAATAGCGCGAGCAACAACGTCTCCGTTATCAGGACGTCGGACAATAGCGTGGTTGCCACGGTGAGAGTGGGCGACAACCCGCGCGGTATTACGTGCCTGCCGGACGGGAACTACGTGTACACCGCGAACTGCTACAGCGGCGACGTTTCGGTCATCCGGACCTCAGACAACACGGTTGTCGCAACTGTACGCGTCGGCGGCGAACCGCACCGAGTCGCCGCCTTGCTCGACGGCAGCCACGTTTACGTTACCAGGCGCGGTGACAACAAGGTGCTCGTTATCCGTACCTCCGACAACACGCTCGTGGACAGTCTCGTGTCGGGGGCGGGGGTCTGCGGCATGGTCATGCTGCCGGGAACCGAATACGCTTACGTGGCCAACATCAGCGACAACACCGTCTCCGTGGTCCGGACATCGACACACACACTCGTCACGACGATTCCGGTCGGCCACACGCCGTGGGGCGTGACGGCTCCGGCTGCCGGGGACTTCGTGTACACAGCGAACCGTTACGGCCAGAGCGTAACTGTAATCGGCTGCCGTCGCCAGCACGACGTCTGCCCAGTCCGCATCCTGGCACCGACCGGCACACTCGATTCGGGCACGTCGGTCGTCCCGCGCGTGCTCGTGAAGAATCTCGGGACTTCAGCCGACGTGTTCCCGGTTACGATGTGCATCGGTGCCGGATACACGGGGACGATCCAGGATACGCTTCCTGCCGGCTTCAGCGACACGGTGAGCTTCCCGGCGTGGACGGCTGCGCCGGCCGGCTGGCTGCCAGTCGTGTGCTTCACGGGTCTGCAGGGCGATGAAGATACCGCGAACGACACCCTGACCGATTCGGTCCTGGTGCTGCGGGCTTCGATCCACGACGTCAGCGCGGTGAGCATAATTGCTCCGGCCGGGACAGTGGACTACGGCACGGTGTGCGTCCCGCAGGCGGTCGTACGGAACACGGGCACGCAGGGCGAGACTTTCCCGGTCACGATGCAGATTGGCGTTGGCTACAGTCAGTCGGTATCTGAGACCCTGGCTGCGGGAGTCGCTGACACCGTCTCATTTCCTGCCTGGACTGCGACGCCGGCCGGCGTTCTACCGGTCACGTGCTTCACGGCGCTTGCCGGGGACGAGAACGCGGCCAATGACACTATTAGGGACTCAGTGCAAGTTGTCGGCGCGCCGGTGCACGATGTCGGCGCGGTTTCGATTGTGGAGCCGGTCGGCACGGTACACACCGGCGACACCGTGATACCGCGAGCGCGAATCAGTAACTTCGGGAACACGGCGGAGAGGTTCTTTGACGTCCGGTTCCGCATCGGCATGAGCTACGACCGCACGGTGGATGCAGCGCAGACGCTGCCGCCTGACTCGGCCGTCGAGCTGGCGTTCCAACCGTGGGTGGCGGAGCCAGGCAACTGGGTGGTCAGTTGCTCAACGATGCTGACCAGTGACGCGAACCGAGCCAACGACAAGGTCACATCTGCGGTGCGGGCGTTCCAGCAGGCGGCGCTTTACATCGAGCCGGACCAGTCGGACCGGCTCGAGGTCAGTCAGGGCAAGACCTACCAGTTCTGTGCTCTGATTGACGGCGACACCGGAGGAGTCGTGGAAGTGGCGCAACCGTTCGTGCCGTCCGGCTGGAGCCTTCGATTCCTTGACGAGAACGGCACGAACGGACTTACTGATACTGACGCTGATGGTATGCCGGACCTCGGCTATGTCGTGCCTGGTGAATCACGCTGGTTCTCGCTCGAGGTGAAAACACCGTCCGGGTTGGTCGGCGACACGGCGTCACTCACTCAACGGACATTCCTGGTAGCGGGGCATCTGGGCAACGACCCGGCAGTGGCCGACACGGCGCGGCTGAATCTGACCCTCGTGCCGGGCTTCTCCGTCCACAACTTCCCGAATCCATTCAGCATCAGTGTCGGTACGGCGTTTGTCATCGGGCTGCCGGGCGACGGCAAGTTGAGCTTGACCGTATACACCCGGGCAGGCGAGCGGGTATGCCGGGTTCTGGAGCCGGAAGGCAAGTCGGCCGGGGTTCATTTCGTTCGCTGGGGCGCGGTCAATGAGCGTGGCCGGGACGTTGCGCCCGGGACATACGAATACGTGCTTGACTACGTGCATCAGGGGATAACCGACCGAATCCGCAAGCGGCTTGTGGTAACAAGGGAGTAGGACGACGGTGGTGGAAGGCCGAAGTCAGAAGTCAGATAGCAGACTGAAGAATGCAGAATGGAGAGCGGAAGGAGTTGAAGTCGAATGAGCTTTGGCTGTGTCCTCGTGCTCATTGGTTTCTTCGGCTCCGGGCAACCCGGCGTCTCAGTCATGCCCACGCTGAGGATTGAACAAGGGCCGCGCTTCGCCGCGATGGGTGGAGCAGGCATCGGCGCGGTTGACGATGCCAGCGCAATCTACTGGAACCCGGCAGGGCTGGGGCGGGTGCAGGATAGTCGCTATGCGTTTTCCCACCACCAGTGGTTTGCGGGTACGAAAGACGAAATCCTGCATGCGGCGCTGCCTTCCGGCGCGGGCGCTTTCGGCCTCGGGCTTGCGTACAGCGGCGAGCCGGCCATCGAGTTCTGGGACGCCTCCAACGTGCCGGGCGATACGTTCCGGACGTGGAACGGGGTGCTTGCAGCCGGCTATGGTCTGACTGTTGCGAGGAACTACCACATCGGCGCGGCGCTTAAGGGTTTCTACCAGAACCTGTACACATCGGACGGGTACGGAGGTGCGGTGGACATCGGGTTCGCCTGCCGGCCGTTCCGGTTTCTCAGGCTTGGCGCCCTCGGACGTAACATCGGGGTTGCGTCCTACGGTTCCGGTATCGAGCAGATGCCGACAGAAGTCGGAGTCGGCGGCATGCTGGCGGCCGGCTCGGTCAACGCCGTGCTGGACGTCATACTGCCAATGGACAACGGCCCGGCGCTCCACGCCGGCGTCGAGTACGTCCCGGTGCCTGAACTCGCGGTCCGGCTTGGCTACCGCACCGGCCCGGAGGACGTCGGCACGCTGGGATTGCTCAGCGGGCTCACGACGGGTCTCGGGGTCAACATCGGCGGACTCAGCCTGGACTATGCCATTACCCCGTACGGCAAGCTCGGGCTGGCGCACCGCATCGGGTTCGCGGTAGCATTCCCGCGGAAGGGTCTGGGCAGCGTCAGTGTGAAGGTTGTGGACGCCGCGAGCATGCTGCCGCTCGCAGCCAGTGTGAGCGTGACCGGGGTTCGTTCGTACAAGGGTGAGACCGGTCCGTCCGGTGCAGTGGATCTGACTCGGCTGCCGGCCGGCGACCTCGTCATCTACACGAACCGCTACGGCTATCTTCCGAGGGTTGACTCGATGCAGATCACCGGGGACCGTGAGCAAACGGCAGTCATCGCGCTCAGTCCATTGACATATGGGGGAGTCACCGGTGTAGTTTTCGACGCGGGGACGCGCAAGCCGATCGGCGGTGCCGTCGCGTATCGCGGGCCGTTGCGGGGTGAGTTGAGCGTCGATGCGGATCTCGGCAGCTATGCGCTTCGCAGCATTCCGGTTGGTCAGTACTACCTGACCGCGTCCGGGCCGACCGATGACTATGTGGCGCAGACCTGTACGCTGAAGGTCGAGTCGGGTCGGATTACGAACAAGGATTTCTACCTGGTGAAGCGCCACCAGACAATCGTGCTGCAGGGCGTGAACTTCGAGACCGGGAAGGCAGACATCCAGCCGGAGTTCGACTCGGTGCTGGCCCGGGCCGGCGAAATCCTCAGGGATAATCCTGGTATCACGGTTGAGCTGGCCGGCCATACCGACCCGCGCGAGATTGCCAGTGCCCAGTTCCCCTCGAATTGGGAGCTATCGCAGGCGCGCGCTGAGGCAGTGAAGCAGTATCTGGTCGCGAAGTTCGGGATCGCGCCGGAGCGGCTGACCGCGCACGGCTACGCGGACACGCAACCCATCGCACCGAATGATAGCGAGGAAGGCATGGCCAGGAACCGGCGGACTGAGTTCCGGGTTACCGGACAGCAGTAAGGGACTGAGGGCGGAGGATGGAAGAGGGAGGATGGAGGGCGGAGGGCGGAGGAGCAGCCTTAGCTGGTCAGGGCCCGAGTTCCAGCACAACAACCGACCGGTCGCGGACCTGGTACCGCCGGAGGATGTTCGCCTTTGACGCACGGCCGCCGGTGATGCTGTCGAGCAGGCGGAACTCGTTCTGGTCGGTGACGACGAGGTGAGTCAGCCCGAACCGGCCGATCGGGTCGGTGAGATTTACGCCCCATTGGTCGCTGATGAAGAGCGCCCGCTTGTGCGATGAGGCGAGCATCGCCGGGGCCCAGAATCCGCCCGTGACCGCGCTGTCCGGCAGGGCCGAATCGAGGTCGCGCGAGTAGTCGCTCATCATGCTGGTGCGTGTGCCGAACCAGCCCGCATATTGCGTGAGGTCGTGGCCGAACGCCAGAACGACAAGGACTGCGGCGAGTCCGAATCGAAGTGCCTTGCCTCGGAGCCGGACCCCGCCGCCGGTGGTCCGGTGCAGTGCCCAGAGTCCGAGGCTTGCGGCCTGCCCTACCAGAAGCGCGGCGATGAGTGCGCCGGGGCCCGGCCGCTGGAACGCCACCTGAACTGCGAGTGGCCAGAGCCAGAACCCGTAGAGCAGCACGCCGGGAAGACGCGGCCACGGGTGGCCGATCCGGACCTCTCCATCGAGCAGCCGGTCGGTGGCGAACGCGAACCCGGCGATGAGCGGAATGAGCGCAAACAACTCGTAGCGCGGCGGGTGATAGTAGCCGTAGGAAAGCATCGCGACGCCCGACACGAGCACGAACGCGGAGAAGATGGCGGCGCGGCGGGCCCGGCCGACAAAGGCAGGCAGCACGGCGAACCCGAGGGCGGCCACCAGCGGGAGGCGGGCGAACAGCCGCGAGTTTGAGCCGACTGAGAACCCGTTGAGAAGATAGGCGGCGATGCCGGCCGGGTGTCCGGCCTTGGCGCCGAACGAATGGTGGACGACATACGCGAGGTACGTCTCGTGGTGCGGGATGAAGATGACGGCGAGCCAGATGGCGAGTGGGACCGCGGCCCCAAGCAGCCAGAAGAGTGCCTGGCCGGCGAGCGCTTTCCGTTGCCCGGGGGAGCGTGCGCGGACCAGTTCGTAGATGAGGACGAGGAGCGCGGCGAACGGGATGAAGAGCGCCGACACCTTCACGAACAGGACCGCGAACAGGGCGCAGGCACCGGAGAGCACGGCAGCGACGCGGCTTGAGTCTGCCCGGGCGAGGAACGCGATCGTCGCCGCAACGAGCAGGACCTGCGTCACCTCGGCGAGCCCCAGCCGGCTGTACATTACCAACGGGAACGACAAAGCGGCTGTGGCCGCGGCGATTGCGCCGGCACGGCGGGTGACCGACCGGCCGAGGAAGTACATTGCCGGGATGAGAAGCAGCCCGGCCAGCACCGAGGCGAGTTTCAACTGCACGAAGCCGATACCGGCGATGCGGAACACCAGGCCGGTGAACAGGTTCAGCCACGGGTAGACGACGTAGGGCGCGTAGTCGTCCACCTGCCAGCGGCCGTAGAGTGCCCAGTTGCGCGCGGAATAGGCGTTGTGCGCCTCATCGGAGTAGATCGCCGAGCTCCAGCTAAGGTCGGGCGGCGGGTCGGCTTTTAGGTCAATTGCGCGGAGCGCGAACCCGGCCACGAGCGCCAGCGCGACGACGATGACTGTAGTGCGTAGCGGGAAATCGGGTGACTTGTCGTCAGTACCGGCCGGTGACGGTTGCTGCCGCCGATCCGTCCGACCGCGCGGCGGCCGTCTATGGCTCACCTACGTCTGCCTGTCCCAGCGGCCGAGTTCCTCCTGGGCGCGGCGTAGCGTCTGTGCTTGTTCGGCCAGGAGCTTTTCGACCGCTTCGCGGCGGCGGAGCAATTCCTGCTGGGCACGCACCCGGCTGGTGATGTCATAGGCGATGTCGAGGACGCCGGCGACCGTGCCGCCCGGGCCGAGCCACGGCTGCTTGCTCACATGGTACCAGGCGGCGCTGGCGCTCGTCCCGTCGGGCAGGGCAATCTCCATCTCCACCGGCTGGCCGCGCTCCATCACCTGCCGGTCGTGCGACGCGATGAGGGCGGAGATCTTGGAGTTGTAGATTTCGGGGTCGGTCTTGCCGATGGCCGAGTCGCCGGCGTTGGGGCCCATCATTTTCATCGCCCCGGGATTGGCCATCACGTAGTGGAGGTTGTGGTCCTTGAGCGTGATGGCAACGCCCGGCTGTTCGAACAGGGCTTTCAGCTTCGCGTCGGCTTCGCGCCACGCGAGTTCTGCCCGCCTGCGCTGCGAGACGTTGCGGATCATCACCAGCGCGCCGGTTCCGTATGGGTAGACGCAGATGGCGAACCAGCCCGCGTACTTCTCGCGGCCATCCTGGTAGAATCCTTCGTAGTACTGGGGCGCACGTTCGAGCAGCGCCTTGCGGTAGACCGGGCCGAAGCCGCTCTTCTCAAGGTCGGGGTAGACTTCCCAGAGCCGCTTGCCGAGCGCCTCAGCCGTTGTCACACGAGTTTCCTTCTCCGCACCCGGGCCCCAGTCGCGGATGACCCATTCCTTGTCCATTGTGAACACGCCGTCACCGGCGCTGGTGATAATGGCGGAGAGGTTTCGGTCCCGCTCGCGCAGCGCGTCCTCGGTCTTCCGCGACTCGGTGATGTCCAGCAGGAGCAGGTCGAAGATGCGCTTACCGGCGTAGGAGCTGACCGAGCCCCGGACTTCGAGCCAGCGCACGGCATTGGTGGTCATGTGGACTACGCGGAACTGGTGGCCGTCCGGATACGACCCGGTCTTGCGGGCCTGCGCCTCGGTCGTCTTGACCCGTTCGATGTCCTCGGGGTGAATCCGGCTGAAGAAGGCGGGGTTGTCGACGACTATGGTGTCGCGCTTGATGCCCCAGAATTCCTCGATTGCCGGGCTCATGGCAAGAATGTGGCCATCCTCGGAGAAGCGCATGATGACGTACCCGCGTGCAGACTCAACCAGGGACCGGTAGCGTTCCTCGCTTTCGCGCAGGGCCGCATCGAGCTTCCGGCGTTGGAACTCGATGTCGCGGGCGTCAGCGCCCGCTGGCGGCGCAGTCTCGTCTGACGATGGAGCAGCGGTGAAGCGGCCGGAGCTGTCCTTGAGTTCCTGCTCCAGTCTCTTCAACTCGGTCAGGTCTTCGTGCATAACGGTGATGCTCGCGACCTTGCCCTCATCGTCGAACATGGGGAAGACAGTGGCACGGAAACAGACCTTGCGGCCGGGGATGCCGGCCAGCCCGATCTCGGTCGGGTCGTACCATGTCGGCGGTGTTTCGACTCGCGTGCCGGCCAGCACGCGACGCAGTTGCGGCTCGAGCAGCCCGGCGCGCTTGAGTCCGCGTTCGTCGAACAAAGGGATGCCGGGCGGCGGGACCTTGCCGAGCAGCCGTTCGGCCGCCTTGTTGCTGCGTAACGGTTTGCCGTCAGGCGCGAACAACTCGATGCTGACCGGGCTTGCGTCCGCGAAGCCGTCAAACGTCACCCCGGCGCGCCGTTCGGCCCGCGTGCGCTCTGCCTCTTCGAACGCCGTCTGCTCCTCAGCTTCGCGCTTCGGGTCTCGGGAGCGGGCGAGCATTGCCGCGAACCCGATAGGCATCAACGCCAGCCGTCCGGCCCCGCGCCGGTCGGCACGTGCCGCTATCGTGACGGCTGCCAGCGCAAGCAGGTACACGACGAAGAGCGTTCGGTCGATGGAGGAGGTACTGGCAGTCATACTGGAATCAGGGTCAGGATATTCGATAGGCAACGAGAGTCAAGAACGGTCGCGCACGAAGTGAGGTGGTCCAGTGGTCAAGTGCTCAAGTGGCCCAGTGCCCGGGCAATCTTGAATCTTCAATCTGGAATCTGCAATATGATGAGCCGGCGGTCAGAATCGAACTGACGACCTGCGGTTTACGAAACCGCTGCTCTACCAACTGAGCCACGCCGGCACCGGTGCGATTGTAGCAGGCGCAGAGCGAGAGTCAAGCGAGTGCTCGCCGCCCCGTGGCCGTGACGCACTTGCACGCAGGCCGCACGGCCGTTAGAATCACGCTGATGCAGACCCCGGAGCGGACGCTGGCCGGTCGTCTCGGGCGGCAAGTACGTGGCTCGCGCGTGCGTGCGTACTGGTTGACTGTATTCGCGCTGGCCGCGGTTGGGGCCGCCGTCACCATGCTCTGGCCGGCCCGTCGGGAGCGGCCGATCCTGACCCGACCGGCGTCGCCGCGTCCGGATTTCCACGTAGTCAAGGTGGCGGACGTTTCCCGCGGCCGGGTCGAGCGGCTCAACGTCGCGGTGTTGGTGCGGCCGGGCATGCCGAACGAGACGCTACAGGCTGCGCTGAA
>CAZQZR010000013.1:0-39332 GCA_964597845.1 uncultured bacterium
ACGAGGCGGCCGGAGGCGTTGTACACGCTGAGGGCGAGAGGCGAGAGGCGAGAGGCGAGAGGCGAGAAACTGACCGTCGCGCGGCCGTGGCAGGGGTTGGGGGATACGGAAATGGCGAATGGCGAATGGCGAATGGCGAATGGCGGTTCCGCAATCCCGACCCCGGGTGCACGAAACAGGATGCTGGTGGAATCGGCCGGCACGTGCTTCAGCGGGTCGGCATTGTACACGTATTGCTGGTACCAATTCCAACTGCCGTCATCACCCTGGATTCCGACGGTGCTGCTCGTGGCGTCGGCGGTAACATCGAGGTAGTTGAACCGGATGTTGCCGCTGTGTTCAAGGATGACCTGGAACGTGAGCCGGCCTGTGTCCGGCTGCGCCCGCGCAGCGCCGACCCATGTGTAGACTGCCTGTTCGCTCGTGAAGTTCTCATAGACTTGTCCGGCGTCGCGGAGAGAGAGGTCGTCCCAGAACGGCGCGACGATGTCGGTGATGCCCTCGTAGGGAAGCGTGGAATTGAGACCGGCAATGCTGTTCGAGGTCTGGATGTAGCCGTTGGTGCAGACGTAGATGCGGTTGGTTGAGTCGCCGTAGAAGTGAAACTTGAACGGCAGGCGACGGCGGGAAGTGCCTTCGTCCGGGTTTGGATTCCAGTCGTTAATCACGGTTCCGCCGGCCGGGTCGAACCACGAGAACGCAAGCGAGTCCGGTTCCTGTGATGATTCGTAGATGTAGCCGAAGCCGTCCGGATCGCTGCCCGTGGTCGTGCGCGAACGCTGGCGGCCGGTGTCGTTGCCCGGATTTTCGTCGCCGGCGAGACTGACAAATGCAGTGGCGTGGAACACGGCGTGTCCCGATGGCACGAGGATACCGAAGTCAACCGGTTGACTCGAGTCCGGTGCGAGTTCGAGCACGGTGTCCCGCTCAAACACCGGCGCCTGGGTGGCAGAGTCGAGAATCGTAATACGGGCTGTCAGGGTTTCGCCGGCAGCGCCGAAATTGCGGAGCACGACCAGGACCGGGCAGGGGTCGTCCGGGACCAACCTGCCCGAGGGCGAGACGATGCCGGTCACGCCAACATCGTGCGTGAAACTCGTCATGTCGAGGTACTCAGTGGTCTGCGAGTATGGCGCGGTGCCGGGATAGCCGCCGGGAACGTAGATGCGGCCAGCCGGGTCGGAGCCGGAGCCGAATACGCTGGAAACCGGGTGCGGCTTGGCGGCGCGTTCGTGCCACAGGCCGGTGCCGGCCCCGAACGACCAGACGTCGGAGAGCACCGAAAAGGCGGAAGGCGGAAGGATGAAGGATGAAGGATGAAGGTGGAGGGATGAAGGATGAAGCCCGAGGGAGGCAGTGGCGTCCAGCTTGAGTCCGCCGACGACGTAGAGCTCGTGGTTGGCGACGCCGCAGGCGGCGCGGCAGCGGCGGGGTCCGGGCAGCGTGTCGAGACCTTGCCAGTAGATGATCGATGGAATCGTGGAGTCGACGAGCCCCATCCATGCCTTGTTGGTCGGACCCGAGTCGGTCCAGCCTGACGCCAACAGAATCGTATCGCCGAAGATGGCGCAGGCGAAAGCACCGAGCGGCGCGGGCAAGGGCGTTGCCGCGTACCAGGTGCTGGTACTTTGGTCGAACATCCAGACCGCGTCAGTCGGCGGCATTGAGGGATGCCAACTGCCACCGCCCAGCGTGAAAATCAGGCTGTCGCGCCAGACCACAGTGCCGAAGTCATAGAGGTTTTCCGGCATGTTCGGGCCGACCGTCCACGCGTTCGCGGCCGGGTCGTAGACCCCGACGTCGGCCAGGCCGGTTCCGAACGTCTCGCACCCGCCGAGTACGTAGACCCGCCCCTGCACGACGCAGGCCTGTCCCAGCCCGCGGCGCTTGCGCATGGCGGCGCGCTGGCGCCACGAATTCGACTGCGGCGAATACTCGATGCACGTGCGTTCCATCGTGTCGGAAGGTGAACGCTGGCCGCCGATTGCGTAGAGCCGGGGGCCGGAATCGGTCGAGGCGAACGCGGTCATATGGAAGGCGCGGGGACCGGGCAGCGGCGCGACTTCGAACCACTCATTGCCATCCGTGACCGGGCCCGCCAAGGCAGTGGAATAGACCAGCGCCATCGCCAGGAATATGGCGTGGCCCGAATCGGGTCCGCTACGTCCGCGCCGGTTCATGTTCAGCATTACAAGGTCGTGACTGAGGTTACCACTTGGCGTCGGAAGAGTCAACAGGCAGATTCCCGCAGGCCCGTCTGACCCCCATCCGGCAGTCTAACAGGAAGCCTAGGTTGACGACGGGAGACGGACGTCGGGCGGGTAGCGGCAAGCTCTCCAGCCATGAGCCGCATCCGTTTGACTTCGCCTAGACTCAGAGGCGCAATGCCGTGTGGCAAGACGGCCCGATTCGCCGTCCGGCCGCAACCAGTCAGAGTCGGAATCGGGGACGTGCAAATGGAAGGTGGGCCATACGATTCCCACGAACCCATGGCCCAGTTACAGGCGCCGGCACGCGCAAACTCTGGGCCCGTCTCTTGATTACAGCGTAGCCTGGCCGGGCGGGCTTGGCAAGCGGAATGGCCATGATATCGTTTTCCTTGACAGGAACTCAGGAAAAGTTATTCTGAGCCATGCCAATTGAGTGGAGCTTGGCTGTAATAACAAGGAGGTTGCCGTGACCGCAAAATCCAGACTGATGGGCGCGCTGGTGTGCCTGATCGGCGTACTTGGCGCGTATCAACTCAGCTATTCCCCGGGCCAGTTCTCGTTCGAGCGCGAGCGTGAATTCTCCCGGATAATCACCAAAGACTTCATTCCTGACGGCCCGCCGGGATACCCTGAGCTTCCCGTGTGCTTCCTGACCTACATTCTGCCGCCGGGTGTGAAAGCAGACTCGGTTAGCATCAAGACTTGCGAATACAAGTTCATCGGCAACTACTACATATATCCGGCGCAACCTCAGGTGCCCTCTGACAGTACGCCTCCATGGGTGCCGCCGGACTCAGCGATC
The DNA here is from genome assembly GCA_964597845.1 of uncultured bacterium. Taxonomy (GTDB): domain Bacteria; phylum Hydrothermota; class Tepidihabitantia; order Tepidihabitantales; family Tepidihabitantaceae; genus UBA2258. Next base: position 3,013 of record CAZQZR010000013.1, read on the forward strand.
TACAACTCCAAATTGCCCTACCCGGCGGCTCCGGTCGGAGTCCAGGAATGCGGCTACTTTGACGGGGCCAGCGTGGTCACCGTCGCGGTACGCCCTTTGATGTACGTTCCTGTCCTCCGGGAAGTGTAACTCGTTTCCAGCGTTGAGTTTGACTTCTTCGTCAGCAAAGCCGACCCTCCGCCTCGAGCATGGGTCAGGGGTATCAATGCTCAGAAGACTTATGACTTGGCGTTGAGGGCGATCATCGAGAACGGCTATGAGATTCCAGTCTACTACCAGCGACCTATGTTGATTCCGGAGCGGCTTCCTGAAGCTGAGGGCCAGCGAACGCTCCCGCCTCCTCCCAGCGAGTATACCATTATCACTACTGACCAACTGGCCGATTCCTTTCAGCCCTATGCCGACTGGCTGACCGACAAGGGTGTGCCCGCGTGCGTCATTAGGCTAAGCGAGGTCTTGCCCTACGTCACGGGAGTTGACAGTGCCGAGAAGCTGCGGAACTACCTGATGTCTGGGTATGAAGAGCACGGCACTGTCTGGGTCCTTCTTGGCGGAGATGCTGGAGTTGTCCCGTTCCGCTACGCGTGGAGCAGTGAAGACCACCATGTGGACCCCCCGGGCGACAATTCTATCTATGTCATGCCGTCCGACCTCTACTTCTCCGACGTGAACGGATTCTGGGATTGCGACTCCGACGGACGCTGGGGTGAGCCTACTCATGACTCGGTTGACGTTTACCCTGAGCTGTTCGTTGGCCGCCTGACCGTGCGAGAGCCTGGCAAAGTCCACAACTGGGTGAGAAAGATGCTCTTCTACGAGAAGTACGGCAGCAATGACTTGACCCAGCTCACCCGGGCGACCTGGATCTATAATTCGGCAGACCAATGTGAACCCAATTCCGCGACGCGCGAAGCATTCCCCGGCTCCTTCGACACTACCAACTATGACGGAGTGACTGCGCAGGTCGCACGGAATGCCTTCGGCAGATGGCATGGCCTCCTGGCTCCTATCCCCCCTTCCGGCATACATAACATCAACTGCCACGGCAAGCCGGAGCTTTTTGCCAGCGAGTACGATCATTGGCGTAAGGTTTGGGCAGACGGCAGCGATCAAGAAGAGGGTGAATCAAGCGCCGGCCTGTGGCTGTGCGACTACGCCGGCGACTACTGTGTTGTCTATTCAACGTGTTGCTTCTCCGCAGCTTTTGACCAATTCACTCCAATGTACAACTGCCATCCTCACGACACCATCCTGGCCGACGCCTTTACCAACTTCCATCCGACAACGCTTGGCGTCGCCTTCCTCGGGAATACACGGCTCGGATATCCGGGGTTTACGGGTCCTTCGAGCATCTTGCAGCGGAACTTCTGGCAGTTGTTCTTTGGCGGAGGAATCGGATCTCCGTATGCGGCGACTCCATCTCTTGGACTAGCCGAAGGTCTCTCCAAAGCTGTGTACACCATTAGGCCCGGCTATTATGTCGGGTTCAGCCACAATCTTTTCGGCTCCCCTGAGCTGGAGCCTTGGATAATGGAGCCCGGGTCAATGTTCGTGCAGGCTCCATCCACGATACCCCTGGACGTACCGCCCGTGCTGTTTACAGTGCACGTGAGGGACGCCGGCGCAGTCGGTATCTCCGGTGTTAGGGTATGTCTGCACAAAGCCGATGACATATACCAGATTGGCTGGACCAATTCTCAGGGCGTTGTGTCCTTTGCCGTGCAAGCCGAGTCATTGGGCACGATACTCGTGACCTGCACACATTCCAGAGGACCGGTGACCCCTGGGCAGCAGTACCTTCCCGCTCAGACCACCTGCGAAGTCGTTCCTGGCGACGGCCGGCAGGCTGAAGAGAACGGCCTGCCCAAGGTACTCGGATTCACCGCTTTGACTCCCAACCCCACCTTCGGAGATTTCATGGTGCAGTACGGTGTCCCGGTGAAGGGTCGGGTGAGGCTGATGCTCTGTGATGTTCAGGGAAGGGTTGAGACCGTAATCAGAGACGGTGAGCTGAATTCGGGCTACTACCGGGAAGCATTCAGGAAGGACGGCAGGTCAGTGCCCGCCGGCGTCCACTTCCTTGTTCTTGCTCAGGATGGGAAGCGAGTCACCAGAAAGCTGGTGTTGGCGGAGTAAGAGGGAATTATGCGAGACGCTGTCGGTTGGCTGGTCATTCTGGCGTCTGTCGGACTCGGTCAGAATTGGGAAATAAGCCCAATCTTTCCGGAATATCTAGCGATCCATGACGCCGACATCGCGACCGACAGTTTCTGTCTGCCTCATGTGGCGTTTGGCTTTTCAAATCTGGCGCTCGAGTACGCTAGTTGGACCGGAGATTCCTGGAGTATAGAGTATGTCGACGTCTCCAGAACAGGTTTTGACATAGACCTCAGTCTGGACCGAAATGACAATCCCCACATCGGTTATGTGTCATCTGAGCCGAAACCGGAAGAGGTGCGCTATGCCTGCCGGGACGGGGACTCCTGGCGTATCGAGACTGCCGCCGAAGGTCGGGGGCTCAAGCTTGGTGCGCTGGCGCTAGCCAGAGACCAGACCCCGCACATGGTGTTTGTGGATTCGGACACGATAAGGTACGCCTACAAGACCGCCGACACTTGGAACGTCCTCACAGTCCCGGCATGTCCGCCAGATACTCTCAGGCGGTTGTTCGGCGTCTCACTCGCCCTCGACACAAGTGACCGACCGGGCATCGCGGTTGACTGGTGGAAGCCCGGCGGTTATGATGACAGCCTGTGGCTTTCATTCTTTGAGTATGATGGTGAAGACTGGCATCGGTTTGAAGTTGATTCAGCCGGTGGATGGGCACCCTACGAGTTCTCGGCCCCTCGGGTCCAAAGTGACCCGGCGACCGACCTTTTCCACATTGTGTATCGCTCCGGTGCCTATGCTACCGGGAAAGGCGGCAATTGGCAGGTAGAAGAGACAGGGTGCACTGATGCCAAATCTCGTGATTTCGTTCTCCATCAAGGACAGCCCCACATCGTCGTCTGCGGTTGTGACTGTTTTATGCAATACACGTGGCGGTCGGCTGCAGGCTGGGAAACCGAAATGGTCGGGGATTGCCTGTTCACTTTCTTCTGCCCCGCGAAAATCGCGGTTGACAGGACCGGCCGGCCCCACCTCACCTTCGACTCTGCCGCTGATGGGTTACTGTACTACGCCCGCAGGCTGTTTGTCGGTACTGAAGAGCAGCTGCCGCCGGTTGTTCAACCGAAGCTCCAACTCCTGGTCCGTCCTAATCCCGCGCCTCGCGCCTTCACGCTGGAATTCCCGGTCCGGTCCCCGGCAACCGCTACGATAAGACTCTGTGACGCGCTGGGTAGAACCGTTTGGTCAGAAGCGGAAAAGGTCCATCCCGGTCAATACTGCCGTAGGGTCTGTCTTTCAGCGTCAATCAGCCCCGGCGTCTACTTCCTTCAGGTGGAGACTAACTCGCAGAGGAGTATCGAGAAGGTAGTACTGCAGTAGCCGGGCGGGCCCCAGCGACTGCACTTACGCTGCCGGCAACCGCCCGCCTTGGCGGCAAGCAAGGCGCGCCGGCGCAGGGTCCGGCCCGAGTTACGGCCCGGGCGCTACGGCTTGGGCTGGCCTCAGCGGCCCCCGTCAGACGGCGCGTCGATACTGAAGTTCTCGAAGCGGATGGCGGCCAGGACGTCGGGGTTCAGACTCCTCGCCGCCCATTTGTCCGCCAGCACCTTGGCTTCAATCGCCAAGCTCTCACCGCTGATGTTCTTCTTGTGGCTCAGCTTGAAGAGCTGGCGGGCAAAGCTCAAGTAGGGGACGTAGTTGATGGTGTTGACTCCCTGTGCGTTGAGAGTCTGCTTCACCTCGATCTCCATCGCGGCCAGAGCAGCGGTCGCAGCTTCGTAGCGCGCCCTCATGTCCTCGCGGATGGAGTCGAGGGTGGCCTTGGTCCGTTCCGGTGTACACTTGATCTGCCACCGGGCGATGCGTCTCGGGACATCAGACATGGTATCACCCCTTCGATCCGGTCCTCTGCAACAGACCTGTATCTGCCCTCAGGCTGCAGATTGACTCAAGCCTGACAAGGCAGACGCTTCCGGGCGTCAGGCAGCGGCTTGCAGGAGTCCTGTCCAATCGTCTTCACTCATTTAGACGCTCATCACAGCCAAAGGAATCACCATGGCCTAAGTGGCGTAATACAGCAAGGTTGCGCGGACAGGCAAATTGCCTTGGATTTGTACCATGGTTCCGTAGGTCATCCAGAGGGTCGTCTGGGGGGTCGTCCCCGGGACCATCTAGGGGACGGTCCCCCCGGTCGTCCTGGAGGTCATCCCTGAGACGAACTCCGAGGTCGTTCGTGGGGTCGTCTGCAAGGCTGTCTCGTGGGTCGTCCCTTAGGTAATCCCCTGAATCGTCTAGAGATAGGTCTCCCGGGTCGTCGCAGGGGTCGTCTCTGTGGTCGTCTCGCAGGTCGCCCCTACGGTCGTCTCCGGCGTCGTCTCGTGGGTCATCACCTGAATCACCCCAACGACGACCTCTGGGACGACCTTCCAGATAATCCTTGGGACGAACTCCGGAATCATGATGCCAACCTCGGGTCGTGCGATGGGTCGCGGGCCGGGGCGTGGGGCAGGCCGAGAGGCGAGCCCCGGTTCTTTGCCGGGTGACACGTGTGTCGCAAAGGCCGCGACGTGGGCCGCCGCGATACCGTCTGCGCGTCGGACTGCGTGCGCGACCGCGAGCCGGGACTTGACCGCCGTCCCTTCTTGAGTAGAATCTGCCATGGTAAGCCAGTCCGCAACTTGTTTCGTGAGCTTTGTGCCGCCCTCGGAAAGGGGCGGTTTTGTTTTATTGGCATATGCTTGGGACACGATCCGAGTAGTAACGAGACTTGGGACACGATCCGAAATGTCGGACATTTCGGTCATGTCCCTGCGTCGGTCATGTCCCGCGCATGGACGCGCCTGAGAGGAGGTATCAGTGAGTATCAAGGAATCTTTGACATTCGATGACGTTCTGCTGCTGCCGCAGCGGTCGAGCGTTCTACCGGCCGAAGTCGATACAGATTCGTGGTTCACGAGAAGCATCCATCTGAAGCTGCCACTCGTCAGCGCGGCGATGGATACCGTTACCGAGTCGCGGATGGCAATCGCGATGGCCCAGTCCGGCGGCATCGGCGTCGTGCACAAGAACCTGTCGGTTGACGAACAGGCAGCCAACGTCGCTCGGGTGAAGCGTGCCGAGAGCAGCATGATTGCCGAGCCGATAGCGATTACCCCGGACAAGACGATTGGCGAGGCACGGGATCTCATGATGCAGTACGGGATTTCCGGTCTGCCGGTTGTGGACGCGAAGACCCGGCTGGTCGGAATTCTGACCAAGCGCGACCTGCTATTTCAGGACGACTGGAAGCTGCCAGTTAGTAAGGTGATGACGGCCGAGGGATTAGTCACCGCGCCCGAAGGGACGACGCTCAGGCGGGCGCGCGAGATACTCCGCAAGCACCGGGTCGAGAAGCTGCCGATAGTCGACCGCCAGCGTCGGCTCAAGGGATTGATTACCACAAGGGATATCCTGAAGCGAGTGGAGAATCCGAACGCGACGCTCGATACGCTGCGCCGGCTCAAGGTCGCGGCCGCGGTCGGCGTAGGCCGGGACGCATTCCAGCGTGCGGAAGCGCTGGTCGGCGTCGAGGTTGATGCCATTGTGATTGACACGGCTCACGGCCATCAGGACAAGGTAATTGACACGGCAAGGCAGTTGCGGAGGAAGTACCCGAAGCTGCAACTGGTCGCCGGGAACGTCGGCACGGCCGATGGGGCGCTGGCTCTGGCTGAGGCCGGGGTTGACGCGGTGAAAGTCGGGGTCGGGCCGGGCTCAATCTGCACGACACGCATTGTCGCCGGCGTGGGCGTGCCCCAGTTGTCTGCCGTCATGGAGTGCGCTCTGGCCCTGAGGCGGCGGAAGATTCCGGTGATTGCCGACGGCGGAGTCCGCTACTCCGGAGACGTCGCTAAGGCGCTGGCCGCCGGGGCCGGGACCGTGATGATGGGCAACCTTCTGGCCGGCACGGATGAGAGTCCGGGCGAGGACGTGCTGCTTGAGGGCCGGCGGTACAAGGTCTACCGGGGCATGGGCTCGCTCGACGCGATGAAGAAGGGTTCGGCCGACCGGTACTTCCAGGAAGGGCAGGCCAAGTTGGTGCCGGAGGGCATCGTCGGGCGCGTGCCATACCGGGGCAGCGTCAGGGAGGTGCTGTTCCAGCTCGATGGCGGCCTGCGCGCGTCAATGGGTTTCTGCGGGGCGGCGAGCCTGCCTGAGTTCCGGTGCAAGGCGAAGTTCGTGAAGATTACCGGCGCGGGCCTGCGCGAGAGCCACCCGCACGACGTGACCATCACCAAGGAAGCGCCGAACTACGAGGCGCCGGAAGGGCAGGAATAGGACCAATAGGGCCTATAGGACCTATTGCGGAAAGAAGCGGGGCGGCCTTCGGGCCGCCCCGCTGAGTTGCGGGAGCTTGGGACACGATCCGAAACCCCAGGAAGGTTTCGGTCATGTCCCGCGCTGTCTCAGCTCGCGGGCGGGGCGGGGATAAAGCCGTCTTTCATCATCCACTGCGTTAGCTCGCGGGCCTGCTTGATTTTGGCGGTCGCGGTCTTCAAGAGTTCGTCGCGGGTCATGGTGATGCGGGCGACGTCTTGTTCGATGGCCTTCATTCCCACGGCGGTGGCTTCCCGCGGGAAGACTTCCCAGTCGTCCATGGTCGGTACGATGTAGTCCTCGCGCAGGCCGCGGTCTTCGGCGACCTTGGCCAGTTCGAGCGCGGCGGCGATGCACATCTCGTCGGTAATCGTCTTGGCCTGGACATCGAGCGTACCGCGGAAGATGCCCGGGAAACCGATTGAGTTGTTGACCTGGTTCGGGAAGTCGGAGCGGCCGGTAGCGACAACGCGCGCCCCTGCTTCCATGGCGACCCACGGCCAGATTTCCGGGATCGGGTTGGCGCATGCGAAGACGACCGGGTCTTTGGCCATGCTCTTAATCCACTCCGGCTTCACTGTCTCCGGGCCCGGGGTGGACAGGGCGATAAGCACGTCCGCGCCCTTCATCGCGTCAACGATGGTGCCGCGGAGGTCTTCGCCGTTCGAGATCTCGCACATGTGCCACTTCTCCTTGTGTGTCTGCTGGAGTTCGGTGCGGCCCTTGTGGAGGGTGCCCTTGGTGTCGCACATGATGATGTTGCCCGCGGTCACACCACCCTTGATACAGACGCGCGAGATGGCGATGTTGGCCGCACCGGCGCCGAGCATCGCGACTTTCACCTTGCCGATGTCCTTGCCGACGAACTTGAGGGCATTGACCAGCCCGGCGTAGGTGACGGCGGCCGTGCCCTGCTGGTCGTCGTGCCAGACCGGGACATTCATTTCGGCCCGCAGCGTGTCGAGAATCCGAAAGCACTTGGGCTGGGAGATGTCTTCGAGGTTGAACCCGCCGAACGACGGTTCGAGCAGCTTGGCGGTGCGGATGAACTCGTCCGGGTCCTTGGTGCGCAGGGCGATGGGCACGCAGTCGACGCCGCCGAGGTACTTGAAGAGGATGGCCTTGCCTTCCATGACCGGCATTGAGGCCTCGGGCCCGATGTCGCCGAGGCCGAGCACGCGGGTGCCGTCGGTCAGTACGCAGATGGTGTTGGCTCGGTTGGTGTGCTCGAACGACTTCTCGGGATGGGCCTGGATGTCCTTGCACGGCGCGGCCACGCCCGGCGTGTACCAGATGCCGAAGTCGTTGAAGTCGCGGATGCAGCACTTGGGCACGACCTGGTACTTGCCCTTGTAGAACGGATGCAGCAGCATCGCGTCGGCCGCGGGCTTCTTGGCCTTGGCGACAAGCTGCTCGATCTCAGCCTGGGATAATTTCTTCATGAGCGGAAGTCCTTTCTAAGCGCTCTGGATTCTTGGTTTGGGCGACTTGAGGAAGAGCATCATCACCGCCGCAGCCAGGCAGGCGATGCCGGCCGGTATGAACGCCCACATCCACGTTCTGGCGTCGCCCATGATACCACCGAGTAGCGGTCCGACCACACCGCCGACGCCGTAGGCCAGGAACACCCAAGGGTAGTTGGTGCCGACGTTCTTGTTGCCGAAGTAGTCCGCGGTCGCGGCCGGGAACAGGGCGAAGTTGCCGCCGAAGTTGAAGCCGATGATTGCCGCGCCGATGTAGAGGCCGAGCTCCTTGCCGCCGATGAAGAAGAACAGAATCATCATCACGCCTTGGAGCAGGCTCATCAGGATGATTGAACTCTTGCGGCCGAGTTTGTCGGAGACGGCGCCCCAGACGATACGGCCGAGGCCGTTGAAGAGGGCATAGAACAAACCCATGGCGGTGCCGGTGATGATGTCGGCGCGGGCCGTGGCCATGCCGCCGTCGGTCAGCGCGTCGACGCCGAAGAGCTTGATTACGCCGATGACCATCAGGCCGGCGGTTGCGCCGACGAGAAACGTAAGGAAGAGCATCCAGTACTGCGGCGTGCGGGCCATCTGGCCAACGGTATAGTCATGCCCGCCGGTGCTGCCGGCCTGCCCGGCCTTCGGCGGCGTGAAGCCCTTGGGGAGCCAGCCTTCGGGAGGGTTGACCATCACAAGGGCGCCGAGACCGACGAGGACCGCGAACAGGACGCCGTACAGAATGAAGACCTGACTCACGCCCCAGCCCATGCCATAGAGCCCCTTCCAGCCGGGAGTGAGGTTCACCGGTCCGAACTGGAAGCCACCGGTCAGCTTGACCCAGATGAGAGCGCCGAAGCCGAAGCCGGCAACGGCAAGCCCCGTAATCAGCCCCTTCTTGTCCGGGAACCACTTGACCAGGGCGGCAATCGGGCAGACATAGGCGAGCCCGATACCGGCGCCGCCCAGCAGGCCGACGCCGAGCAGGATGCCGATGAAGCTGTTGCCGGCGAGGCCGGCTATCACATAGCCAAGGCCCATAACGATGCCACCGGTCAAGGCGACGACGCGGGGACCGACCTTCTTCTGCCAGCGACCGGCAACGAGCGCCATCACCACGGCGAAGGAGAGCAGCCCGAGGGAAAAGACGAGCTGGGTCTGCGTCTTGGTGAAGCTGTAAGGGGCGGCGGTCAGCTTACCGGTGAAGGCCGACCACGCGTAGATGGCGCCGAGGCAGAGCTGCACCAGGATTCCGCCCGCGACCACGAGCCATCGGTTAATCACTTTGGACTCAGTCATTGCGAAACCTCCTTGGATGGGTTTACGGCTGACGGCTTACCGCGCGCCATCTTGTCCGTTTTGGATTTTGGGTTTTGGGTTTTGGATTGCCGGCGCCGGGACTTGAGCTTTGCCTTGAGGGTTGCGTCGCCTCATTGTCTTGATGGAGGCGACTGTCATTGCCACAATACTGTCGGCCGAGGTCCAAAGGTCACGTACCGCAGAACTGGGGGCGATGTTGGCCTCCTGCAGAAGCTCCAGCCAGTACAGCGTCTCGTCTCCCTCTTCCTCAACAATCGCGAGCTTCGCGATTACATCGAGAGACGACTTCCCACGGCAGGCTGCGCGGTAGTTGGCGCCCACCGACGTGGCGGCACGAAGCAACTGGCGGCCGAGAATGTCGGCGGACCGGGTTCTCGGGAGTGCCTCGACCAAGCGAATCACGTCCAGCCCCAGCTTCTTCGTTCGTGCCTTGAACTCGCGCTCATCCACCTCTCATGTCCTGGTGCGAGTCAATCCAAAACCCAAAATCCAAAACCCGAAATCCGTCTACTCGTCCAGCGTCGAAACGTCGCCGACGTCCTTGCCCAGGGCTTCGGCCTTGAGCAGCCGGCGCATGATCTTGCCCGAGCGGGTCTTGGGCAGCTTGTCCCGGAACTCGATTGTATCAGGCCGGGCAATCGGGCCGATTTCCTTCGACACCCACTTCTTGAGTTCTTCCTTGAGCGCTTCGCTCTTCTCGAACCCGATCTTGAGCGTGACGTAGGCCTTGGGCACGTCGCCCTTGATTTCGTCCGGCACGCCGACGACCGCGGCCTCGGCGACCGCGGTATGGGCCACCAGCGCGGACTCGATTTCGGCGGTGCTCAAGCGGTGGCCGGCCACGTTCAGAACCTCATCGGCGCGGCCGCGGAACCAGAAGTAGCCGTCGGCGTCGCGCGTGCAGGAGTCGCCGGTCAGGTACTTGCCCGGGAACCGGGACCAGTAGGCGTCCTTGTACCGCTGCGGGTCTTTGTACAGGGTGCGCAGCATCGCGGGCCACGGCTTGAGGAGCACGCCGAACCCGTTTTCCATCGGCTTAATCGGCTTGCCTTCGCCGGTGACCACGTCGGCCAGGATTCCGGGCAGGGGCCGAGTGGCCGAACCGGGCTTGAGCGGCGTGATGGGCAGGGGTGAAATCATGAACGTGCCGGTCTCGGTCTGCCACCACGTGTCCATAATCTGCAGCTTGCCCAGGCCGATGTTCTCCCGATACCAGCGCCAGGCCTCCGGGTTAATCGGCTCGCCGACCGAACCGAGCAGCCGGAGCGAGGTCAGGTCGTGCTTCTTCGGGAAGTCTTCGCCGAAGCGCATGAACATGCGGATGGCGGTGGGCGACGTGTAGAGAATCGTGACCTTCTCCTTCGCGACGATGGACCACCAGCGGTCCGGGGCCGGGAAGTCGGGCGCGCCCTCGTACATGATGGAAGTCGCGCCGAGCATCAGCGGGGCGTAGACGATGTAGGAGTGGCCGGTAACCCAGCCGATGTCGGCCGCGCACCACCAGATGTCGTTCGGCTTGATGTCGAAGACGAACTTCAGCGTCGAGGCGGTGCCGACCGCGTAGCCGGCGTGGACGTGGACGATGCCCTTGGGCTTGCCGGTCGTGCCTGAAGTGTACAGCATGTACAGGGGGTCCTCGGCATCGAGCTGCTCAGCCGGGCACTCGGCCGACTCATTGGCGGTGATGTCGTGCCACCAGAGGTCGCGGCCCGGCTTCATCTCGACCGGGTTGCCGGCGCGCTTGTAGACGATGACGTTCTGGATTGACGGGCACTCGGCCAGGCCCGGGTCCGCGTTCGTCTTGAGCGTGACGAGCTTGCCGCGGCGATAGGCGCCGTCGGTCGTGATGAGAATCTTGGCCTCGGCGTCGTTGATGCGGTCGCGCAGCGACGAAGAGGAGAAGCCGGAGAAGACCACCGAGTGGATTGCGCCGATGCGCGCGCAGGCGAGCATCGCCACCGGCAGTTGCGGAATCATCGGCATGAAGATGGTGATGCGGTCGCCCTTTTTGACGCCGAGCTTCTTCATGGCGTTGGCCAGCTTGCTCACTTCCGCGTGCAGCATCGCATAGGTCCAACGCTCCACCGGCTGGTCCAGCGGCTCGGGGTGGTAGATGTAGGCGACCTTGTCCTTGACCTCGGTTGCGAGGTGCCGGTCAAGGCAGTTGTGGGTGATGTTGAACTTCGCGCCGGTGAACCACTTGAAGAAGGGCGCGTCCGAATCGTCCAGTACCTTGTCGAACGGCTTGAACCACTCCAGGTCCTTGGCGACTTCGCCCCAGTACCAGTTCAAGTCTTCGGCCCGCTTCAAGAGAGCGTCGAGGTCCGCGATGCCGTGCTTCTTCATGAAGGCCATGATGTTGGAGTTCTCGACCAACTCCTTCGAGGGGTGGAATGTCTGCTCTTCGGCCATTACTGATTCCTCCTTTGCAGAATCGCTGTTAAGTAAAGATGATGTCCTGCGAGATCGACCGGCGGAACCCATCGCAGTCACGGGCCTCATACCGGATGGTCAGTATATTATAGAAGACAGGAGTGTCAAGCAATCAGGCGACGAGAGTTCAAGTGGTCTTCCCCGACGTCGGGAGCTTGGGACGGTTTGACACCGCCAAACCCTGTCCTAGACTGAATCCATGAAACATGTCATTGTCTTCTCTCTGCTCCTCGCCGCGGCGGGCAGCGTTGCCTTCGCACAGGTCGAAAGCCTGCCGTCGCCGGTGGTTCACGGCAACTCATTCGAGATCATCTCCAACAGCCGCTACTCGTCGCACAACGGATTCACGAGTTCCCTTTCCGACACCGTCCTGTCGAACGTGCTCTGGGCCATGAGCCGGGTGCCGTCTCTTGGCGGCAGCTATCGCGAGGTGTACGTCGCGACTCCGGCCAACGTCTATCTCTACGACTCGGCCGCCCACGCCCTGAACGTCCACCTCGCCGGCGACCACCGGTACGACTCGATCGCGGCCTTTGAAGTCGGTATCGCGGTTGAACGGAACGAAGAAGCCGGGCTCGCGGTACAGGCCGGGCTTCTCGCCGGAGACGCGTTCTGGAGTCGCGGCAGCGGCACGGTGACGTCCTGCCCGATGGCGTTCGCGGCCAACTACGCCAACAGCAACTGGCAGCCCACCCACACCATCAACATGGTGGACGTATTCGGCCGGATGGTGGTGACCGGGCTGACCGACTCGTGCGTCGCCATCGCGTCGGACTCCACGCTGCCGCGGCCGGTCACTGATGGCGCGGACACGTTCGAGATGCTCGTGGCTAACCTGGGACAGGATACGCTGTTCAACCCGGCCATGCTTCCGCTCTCGGACATCTCGCAATTGCTCTGGGCCGGGTACGGCGTAACGCCGCACATGCCCATTGGCAAGCGCGGGCTCACCGTCGCCTCGGCAATTGCAAACTACTATCTCACACAGCACATCTACGTTGTGGCGGACACGGCGGTGATGCGCTATCACAACCGCCTGCCGCCGGGGAACATGAACACGAGCGACCACCGGCTGGAACTGCTGACCAGCGGTGACCGTCGAGACTCGCTTCGGGCGGCCTGCGCCCGGCTCCCGGCAACCGCGCCGGTCTACATCGTTGTCTGCTACACCGACACCACGACCGCCTGGGCGATTCTTGAGATCGGCTTCGCGGGATGGCAGTACCTGATGGAAGCTACGGCGTTGGGGCTTGGCGGTTGCCTGACCGCGCCGCTGACGCCGGACGAGCGGACGGCGATCCGGACAGCGCTCGGGCTAGCGGGCAGCGAATATCCGATTGTCGTTTTCTCGGCCGGCGGTCATGTCTCCGCCATTGCAGAGGCGAGTCCGCCGGATCATGAGAGGCTGGAAGCGGCTTTTGCAGGGGGCGGCGGGGCGCGGCTGACCTATCAACTGGCAGAGCCCTGCCCGGTCCGGCTGGTCATCTACGACCTTGTGGGCAGACCGGTGCGGAGTTGGGGAGAGGTTCAACAGTCAGCCGGCGTGCACAGCGTCGAGTGGGACGGCTCAGGCGACAATGGCCGGAGCCTGCCCGCGGGCGGCTACTTCTGCCGCCTGACAATCGTCCGAGCCAAATCGGTTCAGCTCACGGCCCGGATTACGCTGACCCGGTAGAGGGCGGCGGACAGCCGCAAGACAACCGCCAGGTTCAGGGCGGAGTAACCGCAGATGACGCGGATGACGCAGATGGTCCGAAGGGCGGGCAGAGGACATCCACAGATTACGCAGATTACGCAGATTCTCCGGTTCCGATTTAGGGTCTAGAGTTTGGGGTTTAGGGTTTGCCCCAGCTACCGCTGCAGCACGATGCGCGTGCTGGCGTGCTGGCCCGCGGCGTCGAGGCGAGCGAAATAGGCTCCCGACGGCAGAGGTTGCCCGAGTTCGTCCTTTCCGTCCCAAACGGTGCACGGTGCACGGTTCACGGTGAGCGTCCGCACGCAACGACCGGACGCATCGAATATCGCCAATTCGGCAGGGCTGTCAGCCGTAAGCTGTAAGCTGATAGCTGTCCTCGTTCGGAATGGATTCGGTTCGCAGCAGAGCGAGAGGGCCGGGGCGCGGGTCGGGCCTGTCCTGGGTTCGGCCACGGACACCGCGACATTGCCCATCGAGTCGGTCTTGATGAGGTAGACGTCACTCTCGCCTGCCCCAAAGGAACTGGTGCCACCGGCAACGACGTAGCCGCCGTCGAAGGTTTGCTGGACCGAACTGGCTCCGTCGCCTTCTCCGCCGCCGAATGTCCTGGTCCACTGTGTATCACCGTTGGCATTGGTCTTGATGAGGTAGACGTCACCGCCGGCGCCGAAGGAACTGGTGTAGCCGGCGATGATGTAGCCGCTGTCAGTGGTCTGCTGGACCGACGAACCCCTGTCGTTGTCCGCGCCGCCGAAGGTCTTTGTCCACAGTGTATCGCCGCTGGAATCGGTCTTAATGAGATAGACGTCACTCCCGCCTGCCCCAAAGGAGTTGGTGGTGCCGGTGACGATGTAGCCGCCATCGGAGGTCGGTTGGACCGAGCAGCCTTCATCCCATTCCGCTCCGCCATAGGTTCTCGTCCAAGACGTGTCGCCGAAAGCGTCAGTCATGACGAGATAGACATCGGCGCTGCCGGCACCATACGACCAGGTGTTACCGGCGATGATGAAGCCGCCATCGGAGGTCTGCTGTACTGAGTACCCTTCATCCCCTCCGGCGCCCCCGTAAGTCCTTGTCCACAAGGTATCCCCACTGACACTGAGCCTGACAAGATAGAGGTCGTACAGGCCGGCGCCATAGGACCAAGTCGAGCCCGTGATGATGTAGCCGCTGTCATCGGTCTGCCGGACTGACATTCCCCAGTCACACGTGTCGCCGCCGTACGTTCTGGTCCACAGCGTGTCGCCGTCAGCATCGGTTTTGATGAGATAGACGTCGTAGTCGCCTGCGCCGAGAGAATCGGCGACTCCGGTGATGATGTAGCCGCCGTCAGTGGTCGGCACGACCGAACCGCCTTGGTCGTAGAGTCTGCCGCCGAAGGTCCTCGTCCACATTGTGTCGCCGTTGGTGTCGCTCTTGATGAGATAGAAGTCGGACGAACCCGCGCCAAACGACGACGTGGAGCCCGCAACGATGTAGCCGCCGTCAGTTGTCTGCCGAACCTCGGAGCCGGCATCGGAATTCGGTCCGCCGTAGGTGCGCTGGAAGGTGATTTGGGCGGGCAGGGGAGAGGGCAAGAGGATTGCGGCCAATGCGGCCATGGCCAGAGCGAATGCGAGTCTGCTATGATACATTACTGCCTCCTGTGGCGGTTCGGTGAACGTCCACGCGAGATATTAGGACTGGGCGGGTGGATGTCAAGGAGAGTAGACAGTAGTCAGTAGACAGTGGCCAGGGGGCGGACGGAGTCCTTCTCTCTGTTCGGAACTATGGAAGGGCCCGCGCCCCACGCAGTATCCGGGCCTGCGGTTGGCAGTTTGCAGGCGTCACTGCTGACGGCTGGGGCACGGGGTTCGCAAAGGAGGGCGGCGGTGGAGGATGTTGCTAGAGGCCGACGTCGAGCAGGTCGCTGACGATGTCGTTGACCTTATGGACGAAGGTCGTGGCGGCCGGGAGGAGGTCGTCCACCTGTTCCTGTCGAATCTCGACGAAATCGCGATAGTCGCCTTTGTTCCGCAGGTCGAACGCCCGGTCCGGAGACTTGGCCAGCTCAGCCGGGAAGAGGCCGGTTCGGATAAACTCGCGGTGAAACAGGGCGATTACGCCGGAATGCTTCGGAGACCCGAGGTCGCGCGTTGCGAGCAGTGCAAGCGTTGCGTAGAACATGCCATAGTAGAACCGGTTCACCGCGCCGCGTAGCATTCCCTGGCCCGCGAGAAGCTCGGCCTCGCGGACCGTATCGGCTGCCTGCAGCAGCCGGTATCAGATGAGTTCGACCGTTTCGGGATTCACAGTGGAATGCCTTCGGCTTCGGTGATTCGATAGAACGGCGTGACACGGTTGCGGCGGGATGCATACTCGCTCTGCGTGAATATGACCGGTGAGAGCAGAACGTCGCGCGCGACGCTGATGTCAAAGCAGAGGTCGTAGATTCGTTTCTCCATCTGCCAGTCACAGTCCTTGAGTACAATCAGCAGGTCCATGTCCGAGTCGGGAGCGGAGTCGCCCCGGGCTTTGGAACCGATGAGCCGGAGATGGACGAGCGGGAAGTCGGCGGTCAGAGTGCGCCGTAGTTCGTCAACGGCTGTGCGTTCCTCGGGGGTCAGTTTGGTTTTCGCTGTCAGACTGCCGATATCATCCATAGGGCGAATATAGCCGAGCCCGGAGGCCATGTCAACACGTGATGGCGCTGGTGCTGCTCAGTGCTGAAGGACGATGCGCGTGGTGACGCGCTGGCCCGCGGCGTCGAGGCGGACGAAGTACGCTCCCGAGGGCAAGGCTGAAGTGGAAAGGGGAAATGACGAGGTCGAGACCGGGCGTGAGAGAACCATGCGGCCCTGGCTGTCGTAGATGCGGAGGACGGGGGAGAGGGACAAAGGGATAGAGGGAGAAAGGGAGATAGTGACGGAACCGGAGGCCGGATTCGGAGTGCAGGTCAGCGAGAGGGCCGGGGCGCGCGCCGGGCTTGCCTTCGGCTCTGCGACCGCGACATTGCCCGACGAATCGGTCCTGACGAGATAGACGTCGGCTCCGCCTGCTCCGAACGACGTCGTCCATCCAGTAATGACAAGCCCGCCGTCGGATACTCGGCGCAGCCCGTAGCCGATCTCCCGGCCTCTGCCTCCGTACGTACGGGTCCAGACAGTATCGCCGCGGTCATTCAGTCCAATGAGCCAGACGTCTGAGCTCTCGGGTGAGAACCAGCCGCAGTACCCCAGGACGACGTACCCACCGTCCACGGCGACCACGTCCTGGGCTAGGTCCTCCCAGGGTCCTCCGTAGCGTCTGGTCCAGAGCGTATCCCCGCCCGAATCCGTGCGCACGAGATAGGCGTCTGTGTACAAGAGGTCGGGGTTGGACCCTCCGACTATCAGGTAGCCACCATCTGCTGACCGTGTCATTTGACACGGCGCCTCGCATCCCGTTCCACCGTATGTCCGGGTCCACAACGTGTCGCCGCTGGAGTCCGTCCTTATGAGGTAGAAGTCGTTGTACCCAGCGCCGAAGGACTCGGTCATGCCGGCGATGATGTAGCCGCCATCGGGGTTCTGAAGCACTGTCCACCCCCAGTCCTCATCGGACCCTCCGTAGCGCTTGGACCAGAGCACTTCCCCAACGGAATCAAGCTGGGCCAACCAGACGTCCTCGGGGTAGTCTGCAGTTGCTCCAGTGATCACGTATCTGCCATCGGAGAGTTGACAAGCGCCATGCAGGACATAAACTTCGGGGTACTCCCTTGCCCAGAGGCTTTCCCCGGCGGCATCGATCTTCAACACAAGTCCACGACAATTCCCTGACACACCGAGAGAACCGACGACGACGTATCCACCGTCGTGGGTCGGCAGAGCGGTTTCGGTTTGGTTATACTCCGGCGTTCCGTACGTTCTTGTCCAGAGCGTGTCACCATTGCGGTCGGTTCGGACCAGGTAGATGTCTTCAGCACCAGCACCGAAAGAGAACGTGCTGCCGATGACCATGTACCCGCTGTCTGCTGTCTCAAACACGGCCATACCCACATCGCCTCGCGGGCCACCGTAGGCGCGGGTCCAGAGCGTTTCCGGCCCCCCACTTGCATCAAGCTTGGCGGGTACGAGGATTGCTGCCAGTCCGGCCAGGGTCAAAGCGAGCGTAAGTCTGCTACGATACATGACTGCCTCCTGTGGCGATTCGGTGAACGTCCACGCGAGATATTAGGACTGGGCGGGTGGATGTCAAGCGGAGTAGTCAGTAGACAGCATTCAGGGTGCGGAACGGCCGAGCTTGCGGCCGTCGCGAGTGAGGAATCCGGAGAGACATCGGGAGAGGATTCCGGAGAGGCAAGGCGTCAGGGACTTCGTCAGGGTTGTCGATAGCGATTCCGACAGGGCCTTCGTCAGGACTGTCGACAGGGGTCGCGACAGGGTTTTCGACATGGACTTCGTCAGGGTTGTCGAGAGGTATCTCGACAGGGTCTTCGTCATGGACTTCGTCAGGGTTCTCGACATGGGTTTCGAGAGGACCCTCGTCAGGGATTCCGTGAGGGTTTCCGTCAGGACTGTCGATACCGTCCCCCCAGCGACAGGGGTTGGGAACCTCCGCTGCCATCCTACCGAGGCCGCGTAGCTTAGAGCCATCGTCCGTTGACCCGCGGTTGCCGTGTCGGTAAACTGGAGTGTATGGCGTACCAGTTGGAGGACTCGTTCTGGTTCCCAAAGGAGTTGGGTTCGCGTCTGGCCGAGTTGCGTCAGAAGCGCGAGTTGACCCAGCAGCAGCTCGCGGTGCTCATGGGCCGGCAGGGCAAGTGCGGCAAGTCTTTGGTCTGCCGGCTGGAACGGGGCCGGTTCAAGACTCCATCGCTGCGGCTGGTCGGCGATTACCTGCGGGCCTGCGGGGCCGGGTTTCGCGACCTGCTGGACATCCTGGAGCGCTACACGGCCCGGCCGGGCGTTGTTGACCGGCAGGGCCTGGCCGAAGTGCAGAAGCTGGTTGCGGTCCTGCCCGCGCCGGTTTCCCGCGAAGTAAAGAAGCTGGACGTGAAGACCGCGGTCGCGCGCCGGTTTGAGGGCAAGCCGCCGGAGCCGGTCGCGCAGCGGGTGCGGCGCAGCCGGAAGTTCGCGGCGCGGCGGCTCTGGCTCGCACGCCTGCACCACCACGTCGTGGGCGTGCTCAGTCTCAAGCCGCGGGGCATCGGACTCGAGACCGAGGAAATCCTGCAGAAGCATTGCAGCAAGATGTGGGGGATACTGGGCCGCACGCGCGGCACGCCGGAACGGCGGGCGAAGGAGTTGGACGAGCTTGAAGCGAAGCTCGTCGCGTCAGGCCGAATGAAGGTCGAACTCATCCGCGAGATACAGCGGGCCGTGGCAGACCTTTTCGAGCGGGCCGTAAGGCAGGGATTTCCCGACCGTTTCCCCGGTGCCTGACCGGCCGGCCGCGCCCGGCGGTTTGGGCTGAGCGTCTTGTGCCCGCCTCATTTGTTGACGGTTGTCAGCGAGCGGCTATAGTTAGCCCGTGATTCGAGATGTGTTCCAGTGGTCTAGTGGTCTAGTGGTCGAGTGTCTGGACACTCGATCTCTCGATCCCTCGATCCCTTCTTCCTTTCTCTCCTCATGCTGAAAGGCAAGGTGACTATCGGCGGCGTGGTCGGGCTTCACGCCCGGCCGGCTTCGGATTTCGTGCAACTGGCTGAGCGATACTCCTCGGAAATCCGGCTGGTGAAGGACGGCATGCGCGTGAACGGCAAGTCCATCTTGGCCATCCTGACGCTGGCCGCGTCCAAAGGGAGCGTCGTGGTGCTTGAGGTGCAGGGCGAGGACGAGCGTGGCGCGTTCGAGTTGCTGAAGCAGAAGCTCGAGACATTAGATAAGGATGTCGGGTAGGATGCAGAAGAATTGCCGGGGCGTGCCGGTTTCCCCAGGGTTCGCGCAGGGCGTTGCCCAGGTCTATCGGCCGTACACGCCCGAGCCCAAGGAGGTCGTGCTCGAACCGGGGCGGGTTGCCGGTGAGTTGAAGCGGTTCCGGCAGGCGCTGCATGCGGCGGAGCGGGAGTTGCACGTGCTCCACACGCAGGTGAAGCGCGACCTCGGGCCCGACTTCGCCGACTTCATCCAGGTCCAGCTCACGCTGCTCCGCGACGAGGAAGTCATCAAGCAGACCGAGGCGTTCATCCACGAGGCCTATCGCAATGCCGAGTTCGCGTACTCCCAGACCGTGAGGCTGATGTCCGAGCCGGTCGCCAAGTCCGAAGTCCCGCTGTTCAAGGAACGGATGCTCGACATCGTTGACGTGTCGAACCGGGTGATGCGTCACTTGCTCGGTGAAGACTCTCGCTCGCTCCTCGAGGTCAAACCAGGCACCGTTATCTTCGCTCACGACCTGCCGCCTTCCGAGGCGGCGCTGCTCGACCCGCGCAAGGTCGTCGGCCTGGTGCTTGAGGCCGGGGGCAAGACTTCGCACACGGCCATCATGGCCAAAGCCAAGGAGATTCCCGCGGTGATGGGAGCCGGGCCGATATGCGACGCCGTGACCGACGGACAGCAGGTTTTTGTCGACGGGTATCGGGGAGTTGCGATTATCAACCCGACCAAGAGCCGGCTGCGCGCCTACGAGGACGAGATCGAGCGCGTGCGGCAGCACCGTGAGTCGCTGAGCGTTCTCGCCACGAGGGAGTCGGTTACCGCGGACGGACGGACAATTGACTTGTCGGCCAACATCGAGTTCATTGCCGAGGCGAGGGCGGCCAAAAAGTACGGCGCGCGCGGAATCGGGCTGTTCCGCACCGAGTACATGTACCTGGCCAAGCGCCGCCCGCCGACTGAAGAAGAGCAGTTCCTGGTCTATTCCGAGGTCGCGAAGTTGTTCAAGCCCTACCCGGTCATCATCCGCACGTTCGACCTGGGCGGCGACAAGGTGCTGGGTGGATACGCTGAGGCCAACCCTTTTCTTGGTTTGCGCGCCATCCGTCTGACGCTGCAGAAGTTAGACTTGTTCGGTGACCAGCTTCGCGCCATCCTCCGGGCTTCGGCGGTCGGGAACGTGAAGGTGATGTTCCCGATGGTTTCGACTATCGAGGAACTGCGCCGAGCCAAGCTGGAAGTCGAGCGGGCCAAGCGGCAGTTGAAGACTCGGGGCGAGGCGTTTGACGAGGATTTCGAGGTAGGCGTGATGGTCGAGACGCCGTCCGCCGCAATCATGGCCGATCGCCTGGCGCGCGACTGCAGCTTCCTTTCAATCGGGTCCAACGACCTGACCCAGTACACGCTGGCAGTGGACCGGGGCAACGAGCACGTGGCCAAACTGTTCAACCATCTTCACCCGGCGGTGCTGTATCTTATCAAGAGGACGATTGATGCCGCGCACCAGCAGGGGATATGGGTAGGAATGTGCGGCGAGTTTGCATCCGACCCGCTGGGCATGCTCGTCCTGCTCGGGATGGGCGTGGATGAGATGTCGGTGTCGCCAGGCACGATTCCCGAGGCTAAGGGGATTATCCGCGCGATTGACTCCGGGGCGGCGGCTGAGGTCATCGCCGCAGCGATGAAGCTGGGGACCGCGCTTGAGGTCCAGCACCTGCTGCGGCGCGAGATGGACCGGAGATTCCCGCAACTGGCCGAGTTCCTGTTCAGCGCGAAGGACGAGAGGTGAAGAGGAAAGTAGAAAGGGGAAATGGCAAAGTGCGGAAGGGGATGCCAACGGAGAAGGGGGAAGTAGAAAGGGGAAATGGCAAAGTGGGAGCGGGGACGCAACGGGTGAAGGGGAAAGGACGAAGGGGAAATGGCAAAGTGGGGACAGGAACGCTCGCGGTGAAGGGGAAGGCAAAGGGGAAAGGGGAAATGGCAAAGGGGAAAGGGGGAATGGCGAAGGGCAAAGGGGAAATGGCAAAGGGGGCGATGAATCGGGAGCGGGGGACCGACCAGATGCTTGCCTTGGCGATGAGCCTGCCGGACCAGATCGAGCAGGGAGCTAGCGCCGCGCGAAGTCAGAAGCTAGAAGCTAGATGTCAGAAGTCAGAAGTCCGGATACTGCGAACTGCGAACCGCAAACTGGAGACTGACCCTTCGTTCGACGCGGTTGCGGTCGCGGGGATGGGCGGGTCAGGAATCAGTGCGAGGATCGTCCATGGACTGCTGCTCGACAAACTGGGCGTACCGTTCTTCGTCTGCAATGACTATGACATCCCGGCCGCGGTCTCCTCAAAGACCCTGTTCGTGGCAGTCAGTTACTCGGGCAACACCGAGGAGACTCTGTCGTCCTATGCGCAGGCCCGGGCCAAAGGCTGCCCCATCGTCGCCATTACGTCCGGCGGCGAACTGGGTCGGCTGGCTGCGAAGGCAGGCTACCCGGTGGTTCCGGTACCGGGCGGAATGCCGCCGCGGGCCGCACTCGGATACTTGTTCTCGACCCTGCTCGTTATACTCGAACGGCTGGGAGTGTGCGAAAGCCGGCAGCGCGGACTCGAAGAGGCGGTGCGGTTGATGCGAGCCAGACGGAAGTCCTGGTTGGGCCGGGCCCGCACCATCGCGAAGCACCTTGGCGGCCGGCTGCCGATTGTCTATTCGACCAGCCGGGTTTTTGACGCGGTCGCTGACCGCTGGCGCTGCCAGCTCAACGAGAACGCCGGGGTGCTGTGTCACACCAACTTGTTCCCGGAGCATAACCACAACGAGATTGTCGGCATGGGCCGCCCCGAGAACCCGGGCCGTGACGTTGTCGTGTTCGCCCTGCTGGACCGCGAAACCCGCCCGCGCACGCGGTATCGGCTGGAGTCGGTGCTCGACATCACCAGGCACGCCTACTACCTTGCCATGCGTCTTGAGAGCGAGGGCCGGTCGCGTCTGGCCCGCGTATTCTCGCTCATCATGCTCGGTGACCTGGTTTCGGTGGAACTGGCGCGGCTGCGGCACAAGGACGCGATGGAGATTGACCGGATTGATGAACTGAAGCGCCGCATGGCGCAGAAGAGAGGCTGAACCGTGCAGTTCAAGGCAGTTATTCCCGCGGCGGGTGAGGGTCGTCGGCTCAAGCCGCACACTCATACAACACCCAAGATTCTCCTCCAAGTTGCAGGCAAGTCGATTATCGGCCACATCATGGACCGGTTGCTCCCGGCCGGGCCGGACGAAGTAATCGTCGTGGTCGGCGCGCAGGGCGACCAGGTCAAGCAGTACCTGACGAGCGAGTACCGGTGCCCGTTCCGGTTCGTGCAGCAGACCGACCCGAAGGGCCTAGGCGACGCGGTGTACCGGGCAAAGGACGCCTTTGCCGGCGAGCCGATTCTGGTCCTGCTCGGCGATACGATTGTCGACCTCGATATGTCGAAGATGGTCGGCCGGGACAATGTCATCGGTGTCAAGCCGGTGTCGGACCCGCGCCGGTTCGGGATTGTCGAGCTCCGGGGCAGGTACGCGCGCCGGCTGGTCGAGAAGCCGGAGCGGCCCAGGAGCAACCTCGCCATTGTCGGCGTCTATTTCTTCCGCGATTCGGGCCTCCTGTTCGGGGCGCTTGACCGGCTGATTGCGCGCGGCCGCAGGACCCGGGGCGAGTTCCAGCTTACCGATGCCCTGCAACTGCTGATTGACGCAGGCATGAAGATAAAGACGCGGGTCATCGAGCATTGGCTGGACTGCGGCACCCGCGACGCGATGCTTGAGACCAATCGGTACCTGCTGGCAAAGGGAGGCTATTTCAAGCCCCGGCGGAACACGGTCATCGTGCCGCCGGTGTTCATCCATGACAGCGCGAAGATCGAGGGTTCAGTCGTCGGTCCGAACGTCTCCATCGGGGCAGAAGCGGAGATTCGCGGCTCCATCGTCTCCGACTCCATCATCAACCGGCGGGTCGTGGTCGAGCACGCTCTGCTCCAAGGGTCGATCCTCGGCGAGAGCTCGGTCGTGCGTGACAGCCCGCGCCGGCTCAACCTCGGCGGGTTCTCCGAACTCGAAGTCGGATGACTGGCTCAGGAAATGACGAAACCCGAAGCTCGAATGACGAGTGAATGACCAATGACCAGTCGGCTTCGGCCTTCGGTCATTCGGGATTGATTCGTCATTCGGACTTCGTGATTCGGGTTTGTGAGTCATCTCGCCAGTGCTGACATTCACAGTCGAGAAAACCGATTCCCTCGCTCGCCTGGGTCGGCTGGACCTTCCCCACGGCACGGTCAGCACTCCCTGCTTCATGCCGGTGGGCACGCAGGGCACGGTCAAGACTCTGACCCCGGTTGAGATTGCCGAGGCCGGCGCCGAAATCATCGTCTGCAACACTTATCATCTTTACCTGCGGCCCGGACACAAACGGATTCAGGCGGCAGGCGGGCTGTCTAAGTTCATGGGCTGGGACCGGCCGATCCTCACCGACTCCGGCGGGTTCCAGGTCTATTCGCTCGCTTCGATGACCCGCGTAACCGACGAGGGCGCGCAGTTCCAATCGCACGTTGACGGCAGCCGGCACATGTTCACGCCGGAACTGGTCGTCGAAATCCAGGAAGCGCTGGGTTCGGATATCGCGATGTGCCTTGATGAATGCCCGCCTTACCCGGTGAGCCGACCGGCCGCCGAGGCAGCGGCGGCAAGGACCTCGCTTTGGGCCGACCGGTGCGCGGCGGCGCGACAGCCGGGCACCAACCTCTTCGGCATCGTGCAGGGCGCGACCTATCCGGACCTGCGCGAGCAGAGCGCGAAGTCGCTCGTCGCACTCGGCCTGCCCGGCTACGCAATCGGCGGGCTGTGCCTCGGCGAACCGTCGGCCGTGACCTACGACATGGTGGGACTCGTCGCCGCGCTGCTGCCCGCGGACCGGCCCCGCTACCTGATGGGCGCGGGCTACCCGGAAGACATCATTGCCTCGGTCCGGCTCGGCGTGGACATGTTCGACTGCGTGCTGCCCACGCGCAACGGCCGTACCGGCACCGCGTTCACCAGTACGGGCCGCGTCGTCATCCGGAATGCGAAGCACGCGGATGACCCGGCCCCGCTTGACGAGGCCTGCGACTGCTATGCGTGCCGGACGTTCTCGCGGGCGTATCTGCGCCACCTGTTCGTGGTCGGCGAGTCGCTCGGGCCCAGGCTTCTGACCCTGCACAATGTCCGGTTCTTCCAGCGCCTGATGCAGGGCATCCGCACCGCGATTGAGCAGGGAGCATTTGAGAGTTGGTCCAGCGAGTTTCTGGACCGATACCGGTCGGAGAGGGGACAGTCCCCAGGGTCCGAATCAGACAACGGGGACTGTCCCCAAGTCAATTAACTCAGGGAGGCAAGAATGAGACAGCTACTCACCGTGTTGACCGCTGCGGCAATCGTCGCCGGCCTGTCTTGTGGCGGCAATGCCGGTAATACCGGTAAGGCCGGCGCCGGCAGCGCCATCAAGATTGGCCTGGTCGTCCCGCTGACCGGCGACGTCAAGACTTTCGGCGAGTCGGCCCGCAACGGCTCGATGCTCGCCATTGAAGAGGTCAACGCCGCCGGCGGCATAAACGGCCGGAAGATCCAGGCAATCGCGGCCGACGACAAGAACGACCCGACCGAGACCAGCAACGCCGGGGCCAAGCTGATGGACATGGACCAGGTCGTGGCAATCATCGGGTCGGTGTCGTCCAAGTGCTCGGTGCCGCTCTCGGACAAGTGCCAGAGCGCGAAGATACCGATGATTACGCCGACCTCGACCAATCCCAGGGTAACGGTCGGAGATGACGGCTTGCGCAAGGACTACGTGTTCCGGGCGTGTTTCATCGACCCCTTCCAGGGCACGGTCGGCGCGAAGTTCGCCTACGACAGCCTGAAGGCAAAGACCGCGGCCGTGATGTACGACGTCGGCAACGACTACTCAAAGGGCCTCGCCGACTACTTCAAGGCCGCGTTTGAGAAGGACGGCGGCAAGGTCACGGCGTTCGAGTCCTACGCCAAGGACGACGTCGACTTCTCCGCGCTCCTGACCAAGATCAAGCAGTCCAGCCCGGACGTGCTGTTCATACCGGACTACTACAACAAGGTTGGCCTGATTGCCAGGCAGGCGCGCCAGCTCGGGGTTGCGGCCGTATTCCTTGGCGGGGACGGCTGGGATTCACCCGAAATGACCAAGATTGCCGGGGACGCCATCTACGGCGGCTACTTCACCAATCACTACTCGCCCGACGACCCGCGACCCGAGGTGCAGGAATGGGTGAAGAAGTACCAGGCCAAGTACGGCCAGAAGCCGGACGCGCTCGCTACTCTCGGGTATGACGCGGCCTTGCTGCTGATACAGGCCCTGAAGAACGCGCCCAATGCGAAGCCGGAGGAAATCAAGACGGCGCTCGGCGCTATCAGGGACTTCCCGTGCGTGTCGGGCAAGATTACCTTTGACGAATGGGGCAACCCAATCAAGAGCGCGGCCGTGTTGGAGTACACGAAGGACGGTCAGAAGTACGTAACCACTATCAACCCGTAGGCCCGCGGCTGCGCCGCCAGTTAGCAGTTAGTAAGTTAGCAGTGGCGGCCGCCGATTGCGTGGTCGCTGTTCTCAACTCCTACCTGCTAACTCCTAACTCCTAACTCTACTTGGCCGGAGCGCGGGCCAGCAGCTCGGAAATCCGGCCCAACAGCATCTCCTGGTTCACCGGCTTGGTTACGAACGCGTCCGCGCCCTCGTCGAGGGCGCGTATCTTGTACGACGGGTCGGACATGCCGGTAAGGACGATAATGGGCGCGGTGCAGGCCTTGTCTTCCTTGAGTGACGCCAGGATCTTGTAGCCGTCGATTCCGGGCATCTGGATGTCGAGCAGCATCAGGTCGTATGCACTGAGGTTGAACACGCCCAGCGCGTTCTTGGCCTCGCTGACGCGGTAGCCCGCGGCCTCAAGCATCTTCCTGAGCATCAACCGGAACGTGGTGTCGTCGTCGACAATGACAATGTGCTTCTGATCCATCGCAGTGAGTCTAAGAACAAATACGGACGTGTCAACACCGTGCCGGGCCGGGAGACGCTCTGCGGCCTACGGCTTACGGCCTACGGCTTACGGCTTACGGTTTGCGGTGTACGGTTTACGGTGTGCGGTTTGTGATTCACGGCTTACGGCCCACGGCTCCTGGTTCATTATAATGAACCGCGTCTCACGGGCAGCAGGGACTAGGGACCAGAGACAAGGAACTAGGAACCAGGAACTGACAACTCGCCCCGTTGGCGCGACGGCGGGGGAGACGCCGTCCGCGCGTCGGGCCGAAAACCCGCATCATGTGCTTGCGGGGTGCTTGCGTCGGTGCTTGGGCGGGAACGTGTGGCCGCATTCCAGGCAAGTAATGAGGATTCTCCGTTTACCGACAAGGCCGGTCGAGCAGGGACATGCGTGCTTGTCAACGTGGAGATGGTCGGAACCACACTTCGGGCATCTAACATCGTCGTCTTTGATGGTTACTGATTCTAACGGTAACTGAGTCATAGTCAAAGAAGCTGAGGCGGGCGAGGTCGGATGGACTACGGTCTGCGGCAAACGGCCGACTGCTTGCGGTCTACGGCGTACGGTTCACGGACTTCGGCTCACGGTTTGCGCTGGAGGTAGGGGAGAATGGGGGCGGTCAGTCCACTAGACGGATTCAAGCGGCGACGACGTCCCGTCAGGCGGTGTGGTTGGTCGGACTGGCGTGCGGAGGCCATCCCACGGGACTCCAGCCAGTGCTTCCACGATAGCCCCATTCCCATCTGGTGTGGCAAACGCGGCCTGCAGGCCAAAGACCCTCAATGCTGGAACGCCGTCCAGCGACAGTCGGTTCACGGTTTCGTCGTACGCATCCTTGTTGGGCTCCACGATGCACACACGAAGGTGTTCATTGAAGCTCATGGCGTCGCTTAGCAGCGAGTTTATGTACCAGTCCCGAAATGTGTAGCCTATGACTACGCACAGCTTTGCCGACAGGAGACTCGCGCGGAACTGCCGGTGGTTGTACCTGAAGACCTCGTCCGTCGGGACGCCCTTAAAGGCCGGAAAGAGCAGAGCATGGTCATTCAGGTCGTGCATCCTCCTACCCGTACCACGCACGAGTGCACTCTCCCATCCCATGTCTTCCCATGCCCAGTCGACTGAGCCGTGCAGTTTGAAGAGCGCGATTTCTGGTTGAGGGGCGGCCTTTTCGTCGAAGAACGGTCCGTAGCTGTCGGCGTGCCATGAAGAGACGTGGCCTTTGGTGAACCCATCGTACATCAGTATACCTTCATGGAGGTCCGGGAGCCCCAGCAGCGCTTCCTCCAAGACGTTGTCATAGTTCGTCGTGAACACGGGCAGTCGCACGGCCCCACTCTCACCAATGATCGCACTCAGCAGTAGCCCGTAGTGTTCGCGGCACTCCGCCTTGGCCCGCTTCCCGTATACATCAATGACCGCCTCGCGTACCTTCCGATTGAGGTCACCGTACATCGTCAGCATTTCTGTTCGGAACACTCGCAGTTGATCTGATAGACCCTGGCATAGGGGGGCGAAATCGGGGTTGGGTTTGCGGTTCGCCGCTTGGTTGGTAAGCCTCGCTGCAAAGTCTTGAAGTCGTGTGGCGAGGTTCGACAGAACGCTACTGACATATGCAGTCCCGGGGGATGAGGAGGACCCGCCCGGTTCAAGACCTGCCAAGAGAGCTGTCACGTCCAGAATGAGCTCGACGTCCATCTTCCCAACGTCGGAACCAGCGCCGACCGCTGTTGCCAACTGCTGGAATTCCTTCATTCCAACGACTTCCTTAAGCCTGTCGAGCCCAAAGAAGTCACGGCACACGGGATAGCCGAACGGCTTGGACGCCCCTGCACCCACGAGCAGCACTTTGTCTATACTCACGGGAGGATTGTATCTAGCGTGGGCGGAAATGTCAAGGCGGCGGGGCGGGGCTCAGGAGTTCGGAACAGCGGCCGGGCGGGTAGGAGAGAAGTCCTCTCGTCGGCCCGGCAGGGGTTCGCGTCATGCCCCCGCATCTCCGCATTCTCAGAGTCCCACGTGGTCGTAGTACCAGTTGAAGAAGTGGTCAACCTGCAGCAGCGACTTGAAGTGAAACCGCTCGCGTAAGTCGGACAGAAGCCTATTGTATTGCCGATACGACCCTTCGGAGAAATGGGTCGGGAAGGGTTCGCAGGCCAAGTCGCGCAGAACCGCGACCGGCCGCTTGTTAAGGATGGCGAAGCTGTCAGGTGCGTATGTGGCCATGACTTCTGTGACTTGATTACGTCCCATTCCTTTCGGCTTCGCCCCCATCGCGGCATCGAACAGCTTACCCGGTTCCTGATCCGTAGACCGGCGGACCAGACTGACAACGTTCACGAAATGGCGGTAGCCGGCGAAGATGCCTTTCTGCGACCGCCAGAGTGAGTCTGACGCCCAGAGATGGTCGGGCTTCTTCGTCAGCCGGTCGTACGCCGCGACGAACTCCTCGCGAGTCAAGCCAGGTCGGCACATCTGCTCAAGCACTGTGTGTGCTATCCCGTAGCCTTGGAGTCTACCTTTGAAGGTCCTTTCGCCGTCGTCTGCTCTACGGTACCGCTCCAAGTACCGTTCTGCCTTGTTGAGGTCCAGCTTGGGTTGGACAGATGCTTCCTTCTTGGCCTTATCCCTCACGCGGTCCATTCTGGCGTGATACTTGTCGTATTTCGCTCGGTACTGACTAATTGCCAAGTTCGTAGCATGCTGCGACCCGGGCAAGGCTGCAATCTTGTCGAATAGCTGCTCGGCTTCCGTGGCCAGCGGGTCAGATGACCGAACCGTGACTGCAGCCGAGATCTCGTAGTTGTCCACGAGGCCACCTCGGGTCAGATTCGCTGACCCGACGACCATATGCGATGTGCCTCCCTTGCGGAAGTAGTACAGCTTCGGATGGAACATGGCGTTACCTGAACTTCCAACTAGAAACACTTTCGCAGATAGAGAACGGCGACACATGTCGTACAGCGTCTGAAGTGCGTCTGGCTCAGTGTAGGACAGGTCCAAGCCGCAATAGAACTCGACTGAGGTCCCACGGAGGAGCGCTTTCTTGAGTTCGGCGGCAATGAGATTCAGGCCCGAGGTACACAGAAAGGCAGTGGATACGCTGATCCTGTCGGCCGTTCGCACATGACCTAGTATCATCCGCAGGTGATTCAACTCTGTGGCATTGGTGACCAGTTCTGTCTTCATGGGACATCTCCCTCAGCTATTGTCTTTCGCACTGTGTTCAGCCGGCTGTTCGGCACTTGGTTGACCGGACTCCTACTCCAACCAAAAGACTTCGGGGATATTCCAACACTATTCCCTCCGCGTCAAGCCCGTGCGGGGTTCGGGGTTCGCCATCAGGCCTATGATACGACCTCGGGTTAGAATGTCAAGCCGACGGGTCGTCGTCGGGCGGCGGGTCCGTCCTGAATCCGATGTTCGTCCGGAACCCCTTAGTGTCTTGGTGTCTTTGTGGTGCACTCCTATCTCGGTTCCAGGGGTCGTCGTCGGGCGGCGGGTCCGTCCTGAATCCGATGTTCGTCCGGAACCCCTTTGTGTCTTGGTGTCTTTGTGGTGCACTCCTATCTCGGTTCTCGGGGTCGTCCGGGCCGGGTTCGCAGCGGGTCTCAGCCTCGACCTGAGCCTCGACCTCGCCGATGTCCTGCCTCATCTTCCGCAGATAGTCGTCCGGCAGCATGACGGGGGATTTCGGGGATACGTCAATCAACTCCCAATCCGTCAAGGCCGAGGCGGTTTAGTTGCCGATTCGTCCCGTGCGACCGGCGGAGCGAGGGCGTCATCTTCGTCGCCGGCGGTCTGGTAGATGAGCGGGCGATAGCGCGGCGGCGGAACTGGTTTGCCGGTTTCCCGAGCGGCTTCCAGCCACGCCTTCTTGGCTATTTCGAGCTCGGCCAGCGCCTCTTCCGGCGTACGCCCAAATGCCGAGCAGGCATCGAGGTCCGGTATGTCCGCGACATACCCGCCGTCTTCTTCGCTGTAGAAGATGTTGATGTGATAATCACTCACGTCGCTTCATCTCGTCACAGTTATAACGTTGCCGCGGCGGGAGTCAAGCTCTGCACGGCCCCGGTCCGAGAGGCCGTCGTGACGAAGGGTTCCCGAAGACCCCAGGGGAGAACCAGTACGCCGAGGACCTTGATGATGATGGCGGCGAGGCGCGAGGAATGGCCTCTCATCGTCAGGGCGTAGACGCCAAGCGAAACGAGGAAGACCGCCCACACGTAGGTGAGCACGAGAAGCAGCCAGTCAACGAACATCATCTGAATCTGGCGTGAAACGGGCCGAAAGTCAAGGACGGTGCGCCGGGCGGCGAGGTTGTCTGGCCCGAAAACGCTGGGCTAAGGAGTAGAGTAGAGTTTTGACTAAGGTCTTGAGGAACCATTCGACGAAGGAGTCGAGGTAACAATCGAGGAACCATTCAAGGAAGCAATCGGGGTGAGAATCGAGGAACCACTCGACGAAGGAGTCGAGGTAGCAATCGAGGAACCATTCGGCGAAGGAGTCGAGGTAACGATCGAGGAACCATTCGACGAAGGAATCGGGGTAACAATCAAGGAACCATTCGGCGAAGGAGTCGGGGTAGCAATCGAGGAACCATTCGAGGAACGAATCGACGAACCAATCCGGGAAGGAATCAGGGAACCAATTGACGGGGGGAATGCCCCCCCACCGGGCCCCCTGCCAGGAAGATGAAGAAAACATGCCCCTTTTTGCTGGAAAGAGCGGATTATACATGTGAGGGCGGAAGAGAGGAATCAAGGGGTCCAGGATTCGAGGATTCCATGAGTCGAGCATAAGAGGGAAAGGCCGAGGGACCAATGGAGCGAGTGGTCAACTGCGGCACCGGAGGTCGTCCGCTGACGTTTCTCAATATGTAGTATAGTACATATTCCGCGGCCTACGATGACGGGCTTCAACCCGCCTATTATCAAGTCGTTATCACCGATTGCCGGTTTCTACCCTCCCGTGCTCCCAGGGCTGCAATCGAATAAGGTTTAGGTTAAGGTTTAGGCTAAGGCTTTGGACGAGCTTTGAACCAAGCTTTGAAACGAGCTGTCTCGCGAGCTTTTGAGCGAGCCTTGAACTGAGCGATGGAAGAAGCGATGGCCTGAGCTTTGGCCTGAGCGATGCGCGATGCGATGGAGCGAGCTTTGGACCAAGCTCTGAAATGAGCTCTTGAAACAGCTTTCTAGTACGCTTTCCACTGAGCTTCGCGATGAGCTTTCCGTCGAGCTTTCGTCGCGGTTCTGAGCTGCGAGTTTCCAGTCACGAGAGACCCTCTCGTTCGACTCAGGGCGACTCAGCGCCGGCTTGCATCTGTCAGTATCGGAAGTCGGTCTTGCGGTGCCTCGCCCCGGGGGCGAGGGCGCGAGCGCGAAGTCCAAAGTGCGAAGTGCAAATGACAAAGTACGGAGGACAAAGGCTTGCACCGGCAAACCCCTGGGACGAGACCGGCTGACGGCCGGGGCCGGAAGCGAAGTGCGGGCGGAGTTCCGCTGCCGAACTCCGCCCGCGCATTAGGCTCCATGCCAAACCGGCCATTGACAAGCGGCGGGAAGAGCCGATAATCAGGCGTCTGGGGAATGCCATGAAACTGCCGAAGTCATTCCGCACGTTCCTACGAAGGCGCAGTCACGCGGAGCGCAGCGGAGTCGAGGAATCTCTCAGCGTGCCCGAGAGACCCCTCCACTTCGGTCGGGGTGACAAAGGGTGCGCGAGAACCTACCGTGTCTGTCGGGGTGACAGACACTTAGGAGGTGCCATGAAGTACGCGTCGGTGCTGTTAGCCGTAAGCTGTCTGCTGTCAGCCGTCAATGCCCAGTGGTATGAGACCACGATTCAGTTGCCGGATTCAGCCGATCCATTTGCCCTGTGCTACAATTCAATCAACAATAAGGTCTATTCCGCGAACCAGATTAGTGACGACGTGACCGTGATTGGCGGCGCGACGAACCAGGTCATCACCACCGTCAGCGCCGGACACCAGCCTCAGGCCCTCTGCTATAACCCCCGAAACAACAAGGTCTACTGCGCGAACAACCGCAGCGGCACCGTGACCGTGATTGACGGCGCAGCCGACTCGGTCATCACGACCGTCACAACAGGGGGCCGGCCCCTGGCCCTCTGCTACAACCCGCAGGACAACAAGGTCTACAGTGCGAATAGCGGCAGCACGCCCATCGATACCATGACCGTTATTGACGGCGCGACGAACCAGGTCATCACCACCGTCACCGCGGGAGACTACCCTCAAGCCCTCTGCTACAATCCCCAGAACAACAAGGTCTACTGCGCGAACAACAACAGCGGCACCGTGACCGTGATTGACGGCGCGACGGACCAGGTCATCGCTACCGTCACCGTGGGAGACTACCCTCAAGCCCTCTGCTACAACCCCCAAAACAACAAGGTCTACTGTGCGAACGCCGGCGGCGGCATGACCGTGATAGACGGCGCGACAGACCAGGTCATTACGACCGTCGGCGTAGGATACTATCCCTTTGCCCTCTGCTACAACCCCCAAAACAACAAGGTCTACTGCGTGAACTGGGGGAGCGGCGTGATCGTGATAGACGGCGCGACGAACCAGATTATCACCACTGTTACCGGATTAAGCGGCGGTTCAGCCCTCCTCTACAACCCTCAGAACAACAAGGTCTACTGCGCGGTCCACTACGTATTCGTGATTGACGGCGCGACGAATCAGGTGCTCCGGACCATCGAAGTAGTGGGCCGCGAGCAGTTTGATTTCACCTGGAACCCAGTCCAGAACCGGGTGTATGTTGCGAACCAGGGCAGTTCGAGCATCTCGGTCCTGCGCGATTGGGCAGGGGGAATTGAGGAGAGTCCCAAGCCGCAAGCCCCAAGCCACAAGCCCGCGGCCACGGTCATCCGCAGTCTGCCGTCCGGCGCGGTCGCATTCGATGCCGTGGGGCGGAGGGTCGTTGGCACGAGGCCCGGAGTGTACTTCGTCCGTGAAGAGCCGCAAGCCGCAGGCAGCAAGTCGCAGGCCTTCTGCAAGGTTGTTATCGCAAGATAGCAGCAACTGACGCGACCGTGCCGCCGGGACCGCACACCGTGCCCCAGAACCGACATAGAGCCATTTGTCACCCCGAGCGAACCCGTTCGACTCGCCACGCTGCACTGTCATTTCGAGCGAGTCCGACGAGTCGAGAAATCTCGTCCTTCGGCGCGACTCGCTCAGGGCAGGCTCCGTCAGTCGAGGGGTCTCTCAGGCGAGATTCCTCGACTCCGGCGAGGACGCCTCCGTGTGGCTCCGCCACCGTATGAACGAACGGAATGACAGCACCCGTCGGGAGAGAATCGTCATCCTGCCCGGCCAAGCGTAATCGTATGGGTTCGCGGCCCTATGTCGGATTCAGGGCCATGACGACTGTTTGACATCCGGCCGGTACGGGATAGGCTAGTTTGCTGTTCGGGAGTCGTCGTGCCGGAGGATTGCGGCGGCGCGGCCGGCAACGTGTAGACGTAGTTCAGTGCAGGCAATTGGAACGTCGATAAGGAGTGACAGATGATGACGAGGAAGAATCGTACAATCGGGATGCTGACGGTTTGCATGGCGGTTGCCGCGTGCATCGGAACCGTCTCGGCGGATTGGGTCACGGCCACGGTTGAGGCAGGCATGACCCCGTGGGCCGTGGCGGTGAACCCGGTCACCAATCGAATCTATGTCGCGAACTTCGGCAGCAACAACGTGTCGGTGATTGACGGCGCGACCAACGAGATGACCACGGTGCCCGCCGGTTCGCATCCATATGCCGTCGCGGTGAACCCGGTTACGAACAAGATCTATGTCGCGAACTTCGGCAGCAGCGACGTCACCGTGATTGACGGTGCGACCAATGGCACGGCGACGGTGGTCACGGGCTCGCAGTCCTGTGCCGTGGCGGTGAACCCGGTCACGAATAAGGTGTACGTCGCGAACAACGGCAGAAACACCGTGACGGTGATCGACGGCGTGACCAACGACACGACGACGGTGCCCGTAGACTCGGCGCCCTGTGCCGTGGCGGTTAACCCGGTCACGAACAAGATCTACGTCGCGAACGCCCTTTGGTTCAGGGGTGCTGTCACGGTGATCGACGGCGCGACCAACGCCACGACCAGCGTACGCGCCGGCACGACCCCCCTTGCCGTGGCGGTGAACCCGGTCACGAACAAGATCTACGTCGTGAACAACGACGGCAACAACGTGACGGTGGTCGACGGCGCGACCAACGGCACGACGACGGTGCCCGCAGGCGATTACCCCTATGCCGTGGCAGCGAACCCGGTCACGAACAAGATCTACGTCGCGAACGCGGTCAGCAACGACGTGATGGTGATTGACGGCGCGACCAACGCCACGACCATGGTGTCCGTCGGCGATAACCCGCGTGCCTTGGCGGTGAACCCGGTCACGAACAAGATCTACGTCGCGAACGTCAGCGGCAGCAACGTGACCGTGATGGACGGCGCGACCAACGCCACGACCACGGTGGCGGTTGGTACAACTCCGTATTCCGTGGCCGTGAACCCGGTAACGAACAGGGTCTACGTCCCGAACCGCCTGAGTGCCAATGTGACGGTGGTCGACGGAGCCAACAACGATACCACGACGGTGACTGCCGGCGATTCCCCGCGGGCCGTGGCGGTCAACCCGGTCACGAACAAGACCTACGTCGCGAACGGCCTGAGTGCCAACGTGACGGTAATCGACGGCGCCACGGGCGATACCGTCACGGTGCCCGCCGGCGATGGCCCCCGGGCCGTGGCGGTGAACCCGGTCACGAACAATATCTACGTCGCGAACGCAGGCAGCGACAACGTGACGGTGATTGACGGCGCGACCAACGATACCGCCCTGGTGCCCGCAGGCTCTTACCCTTGCGCCGTGGCGGTGAATACGGTCACGAACAAGATTTACGTCGCGAACGCGGGCAGCGCCGACGTGACGGTGATTGACGGCGCGACCCACGACACGATTACGGTAGCTGCCGGAGACAGCGCCTGTGCGGTTGCAGTGAACCCGGCCATGAACAAGATCTACGTCGCGAACTACCTCAGCAACAACGTGACGGTGATTGACGGCGCGACGAACGACGCGACCACGGTTGCGGTCGGATACAATCCTAATGCGGTGGCGGTGAACCCGGTCACGAATAAGATATACGTCACGAACTCCGGCAGCACTACCATGACGGTGATCGACGGCGTGAGCAATCACACGACTTTCGTGCCTCTGCGTCCGTCTCCCAGTGCGGTGGCGGTGAACCCGGTTACGAACAAGATCTACGTCGCGAACACCGCAAACAACACCGTGGCGGTGATCGACGGCATGAACAACATCGCGACCAT
Organism: uncultured bacterium; assembly: GCA_964597845.1. Lineage (GTDB taxonomy): Bacteria > Hydrothermota > Tepidihabitantia > Tepidihabitantales > Tepidihabitantaceae > UBA2258. Next base: position 38,660 of record CAZQZR010000013.1, read on the forward strand.
GGTGGACGCAGATTCGTCCCCGCAGGCGGTGACGGTGAACTCGATTGCCAACAAGATCTACGTCGCGAACACCGGCGGTGCCACCGTGATGGTCATCGACGGCGCGACGAACGCCACATCGCTCGTGACCGTTGGGGTTCCTCCTTATGCCATGGCGGTCAACCCGGTCACGGGCAGGGTCTACGTCGCGAATGAAGGTGGCGGCACCGTGACGGTGATAGCGGAAGCGCCGGTCAATGACGTGGAGGTACGCGCAGCGTTCGACCGGCTCCCCGGTGACACGACAACGCTTGCACGCCCGGCCCTTACCGGCAAAGGCGTGAACCGTTCGACACCGGGCCGGACCACGATGATGGGAGTTGGCAACAGGGTGAATACCTCCCAGGTGGAATGGGACTGGGCGACCGTCGACTCCGGCGCCGGGACCGATTCCATCACGTGGACCTACAACTGGGGCACGGACTCGCTGATTTCGGGCGAGAACTTCGTCTGCTGCGTGCCGTTCGAAGACCAGGCCGGGACCTCGAACAACCTCGGGCTGGGTTCGCCGTTTGCGGGCAACCTTGAGGTCTACCCGGTGTACCGGATCGTGTCCTTTGAAGGTATCGTTGAGATGACGAAGTCCGAAGTCAGAATGGCGAAGTTGCCGACCATCGTCCGCGGCGTCCTGTTC
>CAZQZR010000014.1:0-38742 GCA_964597845.1 uncultured bacterium
TTCTCACGCACCCCATTCCCCAACTGTCCATTTGCAGCTTTCGATTTCTCTGGGCGTGCGCGCTTGTGCTTGATTTAGTGGCGAGAAAGGGCTATATTGACTCAGTGAACGCGAGGTGAAATGTGAAGACACTCGATGAGATAATCGAATCAACGAAGGAACTGCCTGAGGAGTTGCAGACCGAGGTCAGGGACTTCGCCCGGTTCCTCAAGGTGAACCGGGTTCCTCGTCCGCGACGGAAGCTCCGGCAGGATTGGGCAGGCGGACTCCGCGAGTTCCGGGACAAGTACACATCACTTGAGCTTCAGAAGAAAGCCCTCGAGTGGTGGGGCGACTGACCGTGTATCTTGTTGACACGAACGTGTGGTTGGAGCGGCTGCTTGACCAGGAGCGGTCCGAGGAAGTCGGTCGCCTTCTGGACCAGATTCCCCCCGCACAGTACTGTCTGACCGAGTTTGCATTCTATAGCATCGGCATAACGCTCATTCGACTGGCCAAGAAAGACCTGCTGCTGAAGTTCGTGCGCGACACAATCAGCGACCAGACGGTAGTGCTTGTGCGTCTCGGTCCGGAAGACATCGAGCGCATAGTGGCGGTAACGGAACGATTCAAGCTCGACTTCGACGATGCCTACCAGTACGTCGCGGCCGAGAAGCACGACCTGACCCTGGTCAGCTTCGACGCCGACTTCGACCGAACCGACCGCGGCAGAAAGACGCCCGCGGACATACTCGGTGAACCACCGATTGCCCGCGACAAGCCGCCGTCGAAGCCTGCCCGCCGTCGAAACCGCAAGCCGTGAGCCGTATGCTGTCAGTGAACGCCCCGCGATGCAGTCCGAAGGCCTCCCGCCCTTGACGTGAGTGGAATTGTTATTATGTCCCCGGAAATCCCCCTGCGCTTAGGCCCCTGGCTCTTGGCCTGCGCCCGGCACCCACTCCGCACTTCTGCATTCTGCCTTCTGACTTCTGCCTTCTGACTTCGTTCGGTCCTCCAATCCACCGTCCCCCGTACCCTGAGTTACCGTCCCCCGGTGCATTGGGTAGACTATTGGACCAGCTCTTGGACCCGCTCTTGGTCAAGTTCTCTGACCAGCTCTTGGTTAGGCTCTCTGACCAACTCTTGGTCAGGCTCCTTGTCCGGCTCTTGGTCAAGCTCTCTGACCGACTCTTGGTCAAGCTCTTTGACCCGCTCTTGGTCAAGCTCTCTGTCCAGCTCTTGGTCAAGCTCTCTGACCGGTTCTTGGTCAAGCTCTTGGACAGGCTCATGGACAGGCTCATGGACAGGCTCTTTGTCCGGCTCTTGGACAAGCTCTTTGTCCGGTTCTTGGTCGAGTTCTCTGACCGGCTCTTGGTCAAGCTCTCTGACAGGTTCTCTGTCCAAACTGACGAATGGTGCACTTGCGCTGCCTGACACTGCCCTAGGGGAATTAGGGGGAATTAGGGACAGTCACCTATTACGGAGCGATGTCACGGCGCGGCATGACAAGATGGTCGAGACGATGATGATGATGGCTGACAGCTTACGGCCAACGGCTGACGGCCATCGGCCGACGGCTGTCAGGCCGAAGCGAACGGCAGCCTGCCTGTTGCGTGTGACCGGCAGTTCGACTATGCTGTACGTATGGATGCAGACCGTGATGTCTGCGGTAGCCTGAATGGAACGTGCCGGCTTCTGGGCGGGCCGCGTTCAAAACCTGAGAGGAGTTGAGAATGGACGAACGTGTGAACCGAATCACCGCAGAGATTGCGGAGGTGGTCGAAAGGAATCTGCGTCGGGAACTGCTCCGCGAGCGTGAGGCGATGCTTCGGAGCGAGTTGGAGGCAGTGCGGACCGAACTCGGCCGGATTGGCGCTGGACGGCCGATTCACCGGGCGGCGAGGAAGCCGGTCCTCGTGAGTCATCCGCAGCCGACGCTGCCGGCGAGCTCCCGGCCGGTGCGCGGCGCCAGTGCGCGCGCCTTGATAATTCGAACCCTGAAGCACACCCGACGCCCGATGACCATCAAGGAGTTGACGAAGGCGATTCTACGTAAGGGATGGAAGACTACCCGTAAGTACCCGACCAAGACGGTCGACGCGGCGCTGCGGAACAATCCGCAGGAGTTCCGTCGAACCGCACCCAGTACGTTTGAACTGAATCGGTAAGCCCCGGTCGGTCAGACACGCCGGCCGACAAGGCGAAGCATGACAGGATGGTCGGTCACGCGGATAACGATGAGCGATAAGCGCGGAATGATGAGTAACGGGCACGATAGAATAGCCGGGCCGGTCGAGACGATGCGGGAGACGGCTGACGGCTTGCGGGCGGGTGAGGATGGGCGAATCGCCTGCGGGCGCAAACGAGTTGGCGGCGAAGTCTTGAGCGGGATTGCGGGTCACGCACCCTTCACCAGAAAGGCCGACTCAGAAGGAGGGGCAATAAGTGAGTGACAATCTGCCCGAGCGGAGGGCCACGGGCTCCGAGATTGTGTTCTATCAGACCGAGGACGGCAGGGGCCGGATTGAGGTCCGGCTCGAAGAGAATACGGTCTGGCTGACCCAGCGGCTGATGGCCGAGTTGTTCCAGACCACCGTCGCTAACGTCAATACTCACCTGAAGAACCTCTACGGCGAGGGCGAACTGCGTCCGGAGGCAACTATTAAGGATTACTTAATAGTTCAGACCGAAGGGTCGCGAGAGGTCAAGCGCCCCATGCAGTTCTACAATCTCGACGCCATTCTCGCTGTCGGTTACCGCGTGCGGTCGGAAAGGGGAACGCGGTTCCGGCAGTGGGCGACCGAGCGTCTGCGCGAGTACCTGGTGAAGGGCTTCGTGCTGGATGATGAACGGTTGAAGGAAGGCCGGACACTCGGAACCGACTACTTTGACGAACTGCTTGAGCGCATCCGCGACATCCGGGCGAGCGAGAAGCGGTTCTACCAGAAGATACGGGACATCTACAAGCTGGCGGTTGACTACGACGCGAATGCGGACGCGACCAAGGAGTTCTTCCAGATTGTTCAGAACAAGCTGCACTGGGCGATTGCGGGCAAGACCGCAGCCGAGATAATCGCGGAGCGGGCCGACGCCCGGAAGCCGAACATGGGCCTGACGACGTGGAAGGGCGCAAAAGTGCGCCAGACCGATGTGGTCGTGGCCAAGAACTACCTGAAAGAGAATGAAGTCGGCGAGCTGAACTGGATTGTGGTGATGTATCTCGACTACGCCGAGGACCAGGCAAAGCGGAGAAAGCCCCTTTACATGTGTGACTGGCGCGAGAAGCTGGATGCGTTTCTGCGGTTCAATGACCGGGAAGTGCTCAAGCATCCGGGCAAGGTCTCGATGGAAGTCGCGCAGGCGCTGGCCCTGGAGCAGTTCGAGAAGTACGACCGTGCCCGGCTGGAGCGCGAGGCCGCCGTCGAAGATGATCTCGATCGCACCGCAAGGCAACTTGAGCGCAAGGCTGCGAAACCGTCACATGGGAAGGCCCGGAGACGTTAGGCACTCTAGCGGGGCATCCCGGTGAATGCGCATCGTCCCGTTTGACAGGCAGTGGATGAGAATCAGGCGGAGATAGCCGACCTGGAGCAGCGGCTCAGGCTGCTCGACGCCGAAAGACACGCGCTGGCGGAGCGCCTTGAGGTATTGAGGCGCTGCTCATTTCCGCCCCTCGAACCGCTTGGTCGTCCTGCCGTAGCTCAGGTTCCCACCACTGCAGGAGAGAAAGTGGCTCTCTTCCTCTCACTGTTTCGCTGTCGTGAAGACGTGTTTCCCAGGCTCTGGGAGAATCCCCGCAAGGGAACCAGCGGTTACTCGCCAGCCTGTCGGAATGAGTGGGTTCCGGGCACATGCGAGAAGCCGAAGACCAAGTGCTCCGAATGCCCCAACCGGGCTTTTCTTGCGCTGGATGCCGAGACCGTGGAAGCTCACCTCCGGGGCAACTGCACGATCGGCTCCTACGCCATTCGGGCTGATGATACGTGTACGTTCCTTGCCTGTGACTTCGACGGAAACGGATGGCAGGACGGAGCGGCGTCTTATCAGCAAGCCGGAATGGAATTGGGGATAGACGTCGCACTCGAGAGGTCGCGTTCGGGAAACGGCGCCCATGCGTGGCTGTTCTTCAGTGAACCGGTTCCGGCAAGACTGGCCAGGCGACTGGGAACTCTGTTGCTGGCGCGAGCTCTGGACCGGCGTCCTCAGATCAGCTTCCTGAGCTTCGACCGGTTCTTTCCCAATCAGGACTTCCTGCCGAAGGGCGGCTTCGGCAATCTCATCGCTCTGCCGCTGCAGAAGACACCAAGGGAACGTGGAAACAGCGTGTTCCTGGTCTCGGGTATCGAGCCGGCCGAGGACCAGTGGGAGTATCTCGCCCGACTCCGCCGGCTCAGCCTGGACGATGTGGAGTCCGTTCTCCGACGAATCGCGCCACCGGAAACGGCCTCCGTCCGTGACGGACCCGCGGACGCCGAGTTCTCAGACATACGCGCCGATGGTTGGTTATTGGCGACTGCGGACCGAGACCAGGGCTTGCAGATGGCTGGTAGGGCCGTCACTATCCGGGTGGATTCGCAACTGACCATCTCGCTCGACGGTCTGCCGCCCCGACTGGTCGGCAGGTTGAAGCGGCTCGCCGCATTTCCCAACCCGGAGTTCTACAAGCTCAATCGGATGCGTCTGCCGACGTACCCGCATCCGCGGATCATCTTCAGCGGTGAGCTTCAAGCGGACCAGCTCGTGCTTCCACGCGGAGTCCTTGACGCAGCAGTCCAGACTCTGCGCAGTGCCTGCGCCGCTGTGTCAGTTCAGGACGAACGTCAGCGCCCCAAACGCCTGAGGATTGGATTCCGGGGCACTCTGACGCCGGACCAGCAGGAAGCGGTTCGAGTACTCAGGAAGTCCGAATTCGGGGTCTTTGTCGCTCCCCCGGGCGCGGGGAAGACCGTTGTGGCCTGTGCGCTTCTCGCCTTGCGAAAGACCCCCACCTTGATTCTCGTGCACCGGCAGCCGCTCGTCGAGCAATGGCGGAGCAGACTGACGGAGTTCCTCAATGTATCCGACAAGGAGATAGGCTCGGTCTCGGGAGCGAAGAAGCGGGCCACGGGCAAGGTGGACATTGCCATGCTTCAGACTCTCAGCCGCGCCGATGGCCTTGTTGGAATCCTTCCTCATTATGGGCAGGTTGTCGTGGACGAGTGTCACCATATACCGGCCCTCTCGTTTGAGGCGGTGCTCAGACAGATCCCAGCCACGTTCGTCCTGGGGCTTACGGCAACACCGTATCGAAAAGACGGCCTTCAGAAGATAATACACTTCCAGTGCGGTCCGGTCCGTCACGAGATCCGGTTGGCGGACGGAGGAGTATTGTCCAAGCGCGTCTTCGTGCGCGAAACCGGATTCCAGACTCCGGAGAGCGCCGGGCCCAAAGCTCCGATTCATGTCATCTGGCACTATCTTGTGATGGATGTTGCACGGACTGAGATGATCGCCAGCGACGTTGTCCAGGCGCTACTGAAGGGAAGGGTGCCGCTCGTTATCTCCGACCGGAAGGACCACCTGCAGTCGCTCGACGAAGAGATCAAGAAGCAAGTCTGTGAAACGCCTGTTCACGTATTCCGACTTGACGGCGAGATGCCTCTGCCCGCTCGGAAGAAGATGATGTCCGAGCTTCATTCTGCACTTGGGCAGAAGCAGAAAACCTGCCTCCTATCGACCGCTTCGCTGATTGGTGAAGGATTCGACCTTCCTGCCCTGGATACGCTGTTCCTGGCCATGCCCATTTCATTCAAGGGCAGGATAGTCCAATACACGGGCAGGCTGCACAGACTCCACGAAGGCAAGAGGGACGTTGAAGTCTATGACTACGTAGATTCACACTGCGCGATGACCCTGAAGATGTACCGAAACCGACTCCGCGCCTACCGGGACATGGGATACGCGGTCGAAGAGCCAGCCGGGATGGTCGGCTCTAGGTGGCCGAAGAGATGACCAGTGCGCAAGTGCGCGGGGAATCGGGCCGTCGTCGAATACACGGCCGGCGCTTCAGAGCGCCTACGCAGGGGAAGATTAGGGTCACTTTTGTTTCCGGCCGATGTCAAGGCGCGGCGTGACAAGATGGTCGGTCTGGTCGAGACGATGCGCGTGACGGCTGACGGCTTACAGCTAACAGCTTATGGCCTCTGACGGATGCAGCATCAGAAATACGTCGAAGCCGTGAGCAGTCAGCCGTAGGCTATCGACCGGTCACTCCGCCCATTTGACACGACCCGCCCGATTCTTCATAATAGTCGCGTGGATCCAGAGGTCCGCCCGGCCTTGACGGCGACGAAAATGCAGGAAGCGTCCGCGGTTTCCCCGAAGCCGCGTCGCCGTCGGCGAGCAGCGCCGACGAAAGCGGAAGCGGACCGGGCGAGGGTGAGATGACATTGTTGATACCAGGGGCGGAATTAGGGACAGTCACCTATTACGGAGCGATGTCAAGGCACGCCATAACAAGGTGGTCGGTCTGGCCGAGACGATGATGACAGCCGACGGCTTGCGGCTAACAGCTTGCGGCCCGGATGAGAACAAGGTTAGGGTCGCTGAAGGTGCCGCTAACCGCTTACGGCCCGCGGCATCAAGACATGGGTGACGAGCAACGGCATGAGGTGAACATGTGAAGAGCAAGAATCTGTCGGGGCGGGCGAAACCAGATCCGCATACGGGCAGCAGCGCGATTCCTGAAGCCGTGCAGAATGCCGTGCGCCTGCGCATTCTGAATCACGCTCAGGCCCACTATGCCGGGAAGTACAGGAAGATCGAAGTCAGGTTCAGCGGTGCGCTATGCTACGTGGACGCGTACCAGGAACCGAGACCGGGCAGCGAGGGCGTGCCCGCTCTGACCGGCGAGACGCCGGCCGAGTTTGCCGAGCGCGTGCGAAATACTCCTGTGCGTCTGGTCAGGTTACGCCACTTCGACGAGGACCGGTGGAGCCTTGCCTTCTACACGTATAGCAACGAGCGCTACGAACCATGCTTCTACCCGAACGGCGAACCGTTCGGGACAGTGGAGCAGGCGTTCGATGTCGGGGCCGGGGTCTATCTGGACTGACGCGCCAGACATGACGTTTCATCATTGCTGAACGATGCCAAGGCGCGGCGTTTCAGATTGCAGATTGTAGATTGCAGATTGGCGGCAGCGTTCATCGTTGCATCGGACAGCGTTCACGGTCGCCGAAGCTATGACGGCTGACAGCAAGGTTCGCGTCTTCCCCGGCCGTATATCGCCGGACTGGAGCGGGCCGGAGTTGGCCGTGTTCGCCCGCTATCTGCGGGCGCTGGAGGAGGGACGCTACGCCCTTGTGACTGAGGCGGCAGGCGACTGCGAGCGGGAACTCGCGCAGTTGTACCGGCAGCATCCCGGCGAGTCCTGGGCAGCGGTGCGACGCGGCCCGGATTCAGTCTGCTGGAAGCTGGGCGAGCTGGCGCGTGAGGCAGGACGAATGTCGCACGGCCGGCCGCTGTCTCCTCAGGAGGTCGCGGTGGTGAAACGCTTTGTCCCGGCGGTAGTTCGGGGCGACTATCGCACTCTGGGCAAGGCAGCGGCTGACATCCGGGCTGAGTTCGAGCGCCGCCGCCGAACCGACCCGCACCACTTCGCGCCGCGTGGCATAGCCCGTATCTTGGCCGAACTCGCGCGGCGCGTGCGGCGGAAGGGTTGGACCGTTACCGGCAGCCGCCTTTCGAGGGACGAACGACGGTTGTTGGACCGCCATGCCAGAAGGCTCTTGAAACAGGAGCGACCGGCGCTTCGTGAGGCGGCGCTGGAGTGTCACGCCGGCATGGAGACGTTGTGGCGACGAAACCCGGCGCTGGGTCATAAGGCGGTCGCAACTGTCTACATGTATCTTGGTCGGCGGCTCCGCGAGCTTGGCAAGCCGCCCGCCAATCCAAAGTGGACACAAGCGGAAGACCGCGTGCTTACGCCCTATGCCAGGGGTCTGGTTGAAGGACGATACGGTAGCGCGCCGGCAGCGGCGCAGGTCTGCGTGGCCGAGAGGCCGTCACTTCTTGGCAGCCGTCGCATGGTTCCCATCGAACACCGAATAATCAGACTGGCGCGGGGTCTACGCGTTCCCCGCCCGGGTGCGGATTTCACCCCGGCAGAGGAGAGAATTCTCAACGAACACGCCCAAGCCGCAGCCGACGGCCGGTATCCGAGTTCATCAGCCGCGGCTCGTGCCTGCTTCTGGGCGCTCCATCGATACTACTCTCGGCTGCGTCGCGAGCGAGCCGGCTCAATCCGCAGACTGGCAGGAAGGACATACCCTTCCATTCGATTTCAGGTGCTTTCCCGTGCCCGGACTCTCGGAAGGCAGGGCCCGCCGAACCGTCACTGGAGTCCCGCAGAAGAGCTTGCTGCCCACAAGTGGTTGCGCCGGCACCGGCGTTTCTGCAGGCACGCCGCGCATTGGACGCTTGCCGATGCGGCCCGGTCGCTCCACGACGAACTCGAACGTCACGATTACTCCCGCACTCTGGAAGCCTGTTGGCAGAAGCTGTCATACATGCTCCGTGGCAAACCTCGCAGAAGTCGTTCGACCATGCCGCCCAGTGGCGAAGGGAAAGCCAGAGGCAGCCACTCGACCCGATGACGGCGGCAAGGCGCGGCAGGACAAGACGGTCGGTCCGGTCGAGACGATGCGGGCGACGGCCGACAGCTTGTAGCCAACAGCCTACGGCCTCTGACGGATGCAGCACCAGAGACACGCCGGAGCCGTGAGCAGTAGGCTATCGGCCGGCCACCCCGCCCATTTGACACGACCCGCCCGATTCTTCATAATAGTCGCGTGGATCCAGAGGTCCGCCCGGCCTTGACGGCGACGAAAATGCAGGAAGCGTCCGCGGTTTCCCCGAAGCCGCGTCGCCGTCGGCGAGGAGCGCCGGCGAAAGCGGACGCGGACCGGGCGAGGGTGAGATGACATTGTTGATACCAGGGAGGTAGAATGAGCAGACTGACGTGGGCCTACATAGCACTGATTGTAATCGGCGCCGCCATCGGCGTGTTCTTCATTCTGCAGAAGCCGAGATACATAGTAACGATATCGGGCAGTGCCAGCCGTGACAGCATCGCGCTCTACGAGCAGCACGTCAGCGCCCTGGAGGCGCGGCTCGATTCGACAAAGGCGTCGCTGGCACGGCACGGCGTACTCTCAGGGGTTGCGGTCCGTCTTAGGATCGCCCAGATGGAAGAGCATGTCAATGCGCTCAAAGAAGCATTGCGGATCTGGCACGACGCACACGACCAGTACGGCGTAGGCCAGGCCTATCGTGAGTGCCTCCTCCTGTATGGCCGCGCGCAGTCCACCTGCCAGGCGCTCTCTTACGACACGCTCCCGCCGGAATCCGGCGCCAAAAGCCCGCCGGGCAGGTAGTCCCGGGGAACCGGGGAACGCCGACCGGATTCCGCCCGCGCGACATTGACATCCGTCCGCGCACTCGAACGCATGTTCGAACGCAGGGTCACAGTTGAGGACGTCCGGTCCGTGGTCGCGGACGGGGAGGTGATACAGAGCTATCCGGAGGACAAACCGTACCCGAGCCGGCTCGTGCTCGGCTGGCGCGGGACCCGGCCGATACACGCGGTCGTTGCCGAAGACAGCGAAGATGGTATACTGATAGTCGTGACCGCCTACGAACCGGACCCGATCCAATGGGACGCAGGGTTCAAAAGGAAAGTGCCATGAAGTGCGTGGTGTGCAAACAAGCTGAAACCCGGCCGGGTACGGCGACCGTTACGCTCGAACGCGACGGCCTGACGGTTGTGTTCAAAGGTGTTCCGGCTCAGGTTTGTCCCAACTGCGGTGAGGACTACGTTGACTCGGCCGTTGCCGACCGGCTGCTCAAAGAGGCCGAACAGACCGCGCGCAACGGCACCCAGGTCGAAGTCCGCCAATTCGCCGCGGCCTGACCGGCGCCGGCCGTGAGCCATCCTGCCTGCAAACCGACTCCGAGTCGCCCGGAGCGAGTCGGACGAGTCGAAGGATCTCTGATCTAGTGTAGTGCGTCACACGCTTCTTTACCTATGACGCCCGTTGCTTGCCACCGCATGTTGGACTCCCGGGCGCGCGGATGCTACATGTTGCGGTATTCGTCAAGACGCAACCTGAAAGCGATTTACGACGCAGTACACTAGCCAACTGCAACTTGCTGGCTCGGACGCACTCTCGCGCCCATTCGGCCCGCGCGCGGACGTGCCGTGCTCGGCCGCTGCCATGTCCGTTATGCAATCCTGTTTCAGCAGTCCCCGTGACAGAACCCGGAATACTTCCCGTATCTCCGAACGACGTCAAGCTACAGCATGACAGAATAGTCGAGTTGGTCAAGCGGGTGACAACCGACGGCCTGCAGCTTGAGGCTTGTGGCTTGAAGCTTGCTGCCTACAGCTTGGTCCGTCGCAGGCGGAGGGAGTTGGTGACGACGTTGACTGAGGACAAGCCCATCGCGACTTCGGCCATGATGGGATGGAGCAGGCCGAGCATGGCCAGCGGTATCGCAACAACGTTGTAGGCAAACGCCCAGAAGAGGTTCTGTCTTATCTTCACGAACGTCGCGCGTGACAGGCGCACCGCCGACACCACGCCGACAAGGCTGCCGCGTACCAGCGTGACGTCCGACGACTCAATCGCAACCTCGGTGCCGGTGCCGATGGCGATGCCGACATTGGCGGCCTTGAGCGCGGGCGCGTCGTTGATGCCGTCGCCGACCATGGCCACACTGCCGAACTCCTTCTGCAGGTCCATCACAACCTGTTGCTTCTGCGCGGGCAGGACTTCCGCGACCACACGCTCGATCCCGACTTCGCGGGCAATCGTTTCCGCGGTCTCACGGTTGTCGCCGGTCAGCATCACGGGCACGATGCCGAGCGCCTTGAGGCCGGCAATCGCCTCGGCCGAGTCCGGCTTGACCGTGTCGGCCACGCCGATGACGCCGAGCAGCTTGCCGCCCGCCGCGACGTAGAGCACGCTCCGCGCCCGCTTCTGGAGTTCTGCCGCCGCGTCGGCGAGAGCGCGGCAGTCAACCCCGCATTCCTTGAGCAGCGGCTCCTTGCCGACGGCCACCTGCTTACCCTCGACCATGCCTTTGATGCCCTGACCGGGCACGGCCTGCACGTCCGTCGCGCCGGGCAGGGAGAGCTTGTCCGCCTCCGCCGCCACAATGACTGCCCCGGCCAGGGGGTGTTCCGATGCCTGCTCTACTGCGGCGGCCAGCCTCAGCACATCCGCCCGCTCGACACCGGCGGCTGTAATCACGTCAGTGACCGCCGGCCGGCCCTGCGTAATTGTCCCGGTCTTGTCGAACACGACCGCGCGCACGTCTTTGAGCGTCTGGATCGCCTCGCCGCTGCGGAAGAGGATCCCGCGCTCCGCGCCCATGCCCGAGCCGACCATCAGCGCGGTCGGGGTCGCAAGCCCCAAGGCGCACGGGCAGGCGATCACGAGCACGGCCACTCCGGCAAAGAACGCGAGCGACACCACGGAGAGATTCGGATCCACCCACGGCAGGAACTTCGCGGCCCAGACGAGCATCGGCTTTAGGCTCGGCGTCAGGAAGAACCACGCGGCAAAGGTCACCGCCGCGACGAGCAGAACTACCGGCACAAACCGGGCCGTGACCTTGTCGGCGAACGCCTGGATCGGAATCTTGGTGCCCTGCGCCTGCTCGACCAGTTTGATGACCTGTGACAGGAACGTGTCTTTGCCTACGCGCGTGGCCTCGACCTTGATGAGGCCGTTGCCGTTCACGGTCGCGCCGATGACCTCGTCGCCGGTCTTCTTCTCAATCGGCATCGATTCGCCGGTCGCCATTGACTCGTCCACGCTGGTGCTGCCTTCGACAATCCGGCCGTCGGTGGGAATCTTCTCTCCGGGCCGGACAACCATCACGTTGCCGGGCGCAAGCTGCGCAACCGGCACTTCCTTCTCAATGCCTTCCGCCGTTTGAATCCGAGCGGTGCGCGCGCCGAGGGCGACGAGCTTCTTGATTGCCTGTGAGGCCCGACCCTTGGCCCGCGCCTCAATGTACCGGCCGGTCAGGAACACGGCCATCACCATGCCGCCGGCGTCGGCAAAGCTCTTTATCGGCAGCCCGGCCAGCACGGCGACCCCGGAAGTCAGCGCCGCGCTCACGCCGAGCACAATCAGCACGTCCATCGAAGCCGATCCGGCGCGCACCGAACCCCATGCCCCGCGTATCGTGGTCCAGCCCGGGCCGAACAGCACTGCGGTGCAGAAAGCGACGTCAATCCAAACCATCCCTGGGATGTGGACAATGTGGAGGCTGTGCAGCACCATCAGCAGCATCGGCACCAGCCCGAGAATCCAAGCCCAGACCAACCGGCTGGAGGCACGGCGCAGTTCGGCCTCGGCGCGGTCCTCGCTGCCGGCCGTTTCGTGCCTGACCTCGTAGCCTACATCGGTGACCGCCTTCTCAAGCGTGGCGACCGGCGACACTTTGGGGTCGAACTCGACGATTGCCTTCTCAATGGCGAAGTTCACGGTCGCCGTCTTCACGCCCGGCAGCCGGTTGAGCGCCTTCTCCACGGTGGCCACGCAGCTCGCGCAGCTCATGCCGCCGACCGCAAGTGTGACGGTCTGGGTCTTGCCCAGCTCCGCCTTATCAAGCAGAATCGGCTCGGGCAAGTCGCTGTCCGCGATTTGTCCTTCGTCCTTTGTCCTTTGTCCTTCTCCTTGCAGGAACCTCTCGGGCTCCGACTGGAACCGCTTCAGGCAGTTCGGGTTGCAGAAGTAGTAGGTAGTGCCCTTATAGTCCCACTTCGCCGCTTCCTGCCCTTCCTGAACCACCATCTTGCAGACCGGGTCAATGTGGGCGGAACGAGAAGTTACGAGTGGCGAGTTGCGGGTTACGGGTTCGGACGCCGCAGTTTTGACTTCTGGTTTCTCCTGCGTCCTCGTGTCTTGATGTCTTGGTGGTGGAACTCCGGCACTTCTGACTTCTGGTCTCTGACTTCTGCCTTCTGCCTTCGGTTGCGCTGCCGGCTGCGGTTTGGGCTTGAGTCCAAGGTACAGGTCCGGGTCAGCCTTGAATTGCTCCAGGCACCTTGGGCTGCAGAAGTAATACGTCTTTCCATTGTACTCCCACTTGCCCGCCTCGCGACCCTCGATGACGTGCATCTTGCAGACCGGGTCAACATGAGACTTAGCTAGTCCTCCGGCCACTGGCACCACCTCAGGCGCCTTCTGCTCGACCGGCGGCTTGGTGCCCATGTACGATTCGGGGTTCTGCTGGAACTTGCGGGCGCAGACCTTGGAGCAGAAGTAGTAAGTTGCACCGTCATACTCGCGCCGCGCCACCTCCTGCCCCTCGATGACCTCCATCTTGCAGACCGGGTCAATGTGCCGAATCGGAATTGTTTTCATGTCGTGTTGGCTCCCTGCCCCATGGTCTAGTCCGCGCGCCGGAACAGAGACCCGATAGGGTCAAACAGTGCCCGGATTGGCGCCTTGTGGAAGAAATCCCGCTTCAGTCGTGGCATCAGTCCGATGACGCGGATTATCTCCTTGGGCGGGAACTCCTCGCGCTCGCCCACGGCGAGCACGTAGCGTCCCACGTTGCCCGGGCGCGATACGGTTACGACGTACGTGCCCGGCCCGACGCGCAGCCGCTCCTCCGGGCCCATCAGGTACGAGTCGCCGCCGAACGGTTCGTAGAACTTCGTCCACGGGCGTGCGGGTCCCTCGAGCGCGGCAATCGTGTCCGGCCCGCGGGTCACCGTGACCGAGAGATCAGTCGATATGCCGACCTCGTCGGGAACGAGGATATTGACGTAAAGGTCGAACGAGTCCGGGCTCGCAATCTCGTAGACCGCGGGCTTGCCCTGCAACTCCGCGTAAAACGCCTTCGATACCTCTGGTCTCTCCACCCGGGTAACGCCGGTGTCGGTCACCATGTGCGGCTGGTGCGCGTAGGCGGTCCCGGCAGCGCCCAAAGCTATCAATGCTGATACAAAGAAGAAGAGAGGGATTCTGGCGCCGTCTTGCCTCACACCATCGCACTCCATCAGCATCGGGCCGCGTTGTGCCCGCTCAACTCGTCCGGGATGAACCTATTCATACTACGCTATTAGACGCGGAAGTACGGGTTTGAGACTCTGCGCCGCCGGCCGGAAGCGCGGAGTCGGCAGGCGCTCAAGCATAGAGTGAATCGATGCCCGGCTTGCGGTTCTCGCGCGCACGCCGGACGGCCGCTGCTATCCGTCGTTGCCGTGTTTCAGACCGCTTCGCGTCAGTCACCCATCCGACGTACATCGTCCGGTAGGATGGGGCGAACCGGCTGAAGTTACGCCATGCCGCAGTCGCGGCCTTCAACGCTCTCCGCAGGTCCGGCGGTAGTGCGGGCGCTGTTCGTGACGTGTATGCGGCCTGCCATCTGCCGCTCCGCTTGGCGGCACGCACCGCAGCCATGCCGGCATCGGTCATCCTGCCGTCGGCAATCAGCCGCTTCACCCCGGCCTTGTTGACCTGTGACCAGATGCTGCCCTGCCTCCGGGGAGTCCAGCGTTGCCGGAACTTGTCGCTGTCGACTGCCTTGATTTGACCATCAATCCAGCCGAAGCAGAGTGCCTCGTCGAGCGCATCTTGGTAGCGTAGCCCGCTGCAACCCGCACCCTTCTTGTACATGTACACCCACTCGCCTTGCGACTTCGCGTGGTTCCGCTCAAGCCACTTCCGCCACTCCCGGGCGCTCCTGAAATCCAACGGCTCGGTCGGGTTCGTTTGGGCTTTGAACTTGGGACTTCGGGTTTGATTCGTCATTCGTGCTTCGAACTTCGGACTTCCGTTCTGCCGGCTTTCGCCGGCAGAACGGAGAGGGTGGGATTCGAACCCACGGTACCGTTAGGTACACATGCTTTCCAGACATGCCCGTTCGGCCGCTCCGGCACCTCTCCGAGATCAGGATTCCAGGGGTCAAGGAGCCAAGGGGTCCAGGGTCAGGCACTCGAATCCTGGATTCCTCGAATCCTCGATTCCTGCACTGGCCAGCATAGCCAATGCTGGCCGACTGTCAAACGCGTGTCTACTTGATGAGAACGAATGTCCCGGGCTTGACCGCGTCCACGATGGTCTTGAGCGGCATCGAATCGAGCTCGAGGTAGGCGTGGTCAATCGCTTCAGCCGGCACTTCGTCGCTCACCCGGCCATGAATTACGAGGTTACCGCCCAGGAAAATCGCGCCCGCGCCGAAGGCGTCTTTCACGCAGCGCGCGGCCGAGTCGGCCGGCGGCCCGACACCCTCGAGCCGATACAGCCAGTCCGGCCTGCACCAGGTAGTTCGGACCGACTTGCCCAGCACTTCCAATGTCGCCTTCTTGGGCAGGGCCGCGAACTCGTCCTGCCCGTCTTTCAGCACTCGCAGCCGGTACTTTGTCTCCAGTATCGTCTTGTCCTCAAGCGCGAGCATGAGCTTCTGGTCATCGCGATTGATGACGAGGTAAGGTTCACGCCTCGACAGCGAGGCGATACGGTAGTTCAGGAACTGCTCGTCCTGCGCGAGCTTCGCCTTGACCGCAGCCAGGCTGTCGTACTGGCGCGTGACAACCTGCGCCTCGGCGTCAACCTCGCGGGCGGCACGCATGAGCTCGCGTTTGCCAACCGCGTCGGCCAGCCGCACCAGAGCCAGGCTGCCGACCACGGTTGCGACCACGGCGATGACACTGCTGGCTCTGCTGCCCATCAGAAGATAAAGACCTTGGCGCCAACCGGCACCGAATCGTACAGCACCTTCAGATCTTCGCTCCCCACCCGGATGCAGCCATGCGTCACGCTCCGGCCCAGCAGGTTCTCGAGCGGCGTGCCGTGAATCATCACGCCGCCGCCGAGGTCGAGCATGAACGCGCCCAGCACGCCCTTCTCCTTGCGCAGCGGCGAGTTGAGTGACGGGATTGACTCACCCTTCTCCAGGAACGCCCAGTCCGGCTTTACCCAGATTGGGTCCTTCTTCCTGCGGATGACGGTCATGATCCCACGCGGGGTCTGGAACACCCATGTCCGACTCCCGGACTTCAGCGTGTCGTTCTTGCCGGTTGAGATAACGGCTTCGAGCAGCAACTTCTGCCCGCGCCGGAGGGTGAGCCGGTTGCCGTTCGGGTTGACGACGACGTAGATGTCATTGCTGAATGCGGTGGCAAACTGTTCGGCCAACTGCTTGACCGAACCGGTGAGGTACTCTATCTCCGGCACGAACTTCGGCATCTCGCCCCTCATTTTCATCGTGCTCGCCCGGGTGCTGTACATCCGGAGTGCCAGCCGGAAGATATCGAGGCTCACGCTCTCCCTGACCGGCAGGTAGAACTCGGCCCAGACGATTACCATGGCCGAGAGGACGATTATGCCGATTGACTTTACCGGACTCAGGCTCATTGATGCCAGCGCGACCTCATGCCGCGGACATCAACGTGAATGAACGCCCCGCGTGACCGGGTGCGGCCGTACCAGCCTACGCCACCGACCAGCTCGGGATGGAGAGCTTCCAGCTCGTCCACCCATGCTGCGAGCAGCTTGGAATCCTTGCGGTTCGACTGGCCGTCGTGGTTCAAGTCGTCCATGCAGCCGTCGTTGTTGCCGTCGACGTAGAAATCCGCCGCGCCGCCGTAGATGTGGGCGCTGTTGCGGCCGCGCTCCACGCGGCAGTTATGGGACGGGGGCCGATACCCGCTAAACACCGTGAACCGATCAAACTTGAACCCCCGGCTCTGCACCAGGTCGGTAAGCAGCTCCAGCTTGACCAGCAGTTCCTCGCGCAGGACGGTGTACTTGGGGAAACCCTCCATCGTTCGCGGCGTGAAGTCGCGAAGCGTGTAACGCGGCGATACCGGCGTGTCCAGGTTGTCGGGCGTCACGACGATGAATCCCTTGGGCCTCGTGAAGTTCGGGAACTCCGCGATCGGCTTCGGGTACCTCCCGATTCTGACACCTTTCAGGTACCCCTTCTTGTCAAGGCTGTCATAGGGAATCATCACAAAAGCATTGATGCGCCGAACCGTAGTTCCGCTTGTGACGATTATCGGGTACAGGCCCGGCTCCTGCGGTGCGACCCAGCAGGTCGCGTTTCCCTCGTCTACCAGTTCCCCGGCCGACGCGACCCAGCCGCTGCTGTTCGAGTAGTCCGAGGTTGCCAGCCGGAGCGTCTCGCCCGGCAGTACGAACCGACCAATGTAGTCCCAGTCGTAAGCGTAGCCGTGGATGTCAACCGAGAGCTTCGGTTTGATTTGTCCTCTGATTGTTGCATCGCTGAGGGTCGAGCCGGTTCCGACGCCGGCGACAAGGATGAAGGAAATCAGTATCGCGCGCAATATATTACTCATTCTAGTCAACCGGCCCCGACTGGTTCGGACCGGGTCGAGACCGTGCAAGTATAGCCGCGGCCGCAAGCAGTGTCAACATAGTCCCGGCCTTGCCGAACGCCGGCCGTTTCTGTACAGTGTTGGTTGTTTCGAGTGCCGGCAACCAAATCCATGCTGTCAAGGAGGCTTGATGAAGTCAGCTGTCATGTTGGCAACTCTCTGTGGTATCGTTCTTGCCGCCGGGCCCGCGCTCCCGATCGGAGCAATCGACACGGTCGGCGGCACGACCTATGACGACCAGAACTCCGGCCCGGCCCTGCAATGGGTCGCCTATGACCCCGCGTACGGGATCCACGTCACGTGGATGTACTCGGCCTCGGCATCGAGCTGGCCGGACCGCACCATGCGCTACAACTTCTATGACCGGAGCGCGGGCTTGTGGAACTGGAACGACCCGGACTTCAGGGTGTCGGGCGTTAACTCCCAGTACCGCAAGACCGGGTACGGGACCCTTGAACTCGACCCGGCCGACGGCTCCGCGCGCATCGCCTGCCACTACTCCGCGGGCATGCCGGGCTTCACGCCGGTCGTGGTCGACGACATCGCCCCCGGCGCCGGGGCCTTCGACGAGTGCCTCGGTGCGCCGAACCTGACCGACTACTTCCTGCCGGTAATCGCCATGCCGCAGGACGGGTCCATCAGCCTGCTCCTCATCCGGTTCTCGACGTCGGACAACCTGTACTACACGCGCGCGACCACGTGGTGCAACTGGGACGTACCGGTCTGGTGGGGCGTCACCGGCGGGTTCGGCCACAACATCGTCGCCTCTCATGTCTCGAACAAAGTGCTCGCGACGTGGATGAGCGGCACCAACGACAGCCTGGCGCTGGGCTACCGCTTCTCCTCGGACGGCGGCGCGAACTGGGACGACGTCCAGACCCTGACCCCGTCCTCGGCCTTCGGCGGGGACTCGGGCACGGTCTGCTTCATCGGCGCGACTGCCATGTTCGACAAGGACGACAACTGGCAACTGGTGACGACGCTCGTGCCGCTCGTCACCGACTCCGCAATACAGAACCCGGCCCAGCTCTGGCTGTACAACTCCGGCACCAGCGAATGGTACTTCATCCATGGCGCGGGCGCGCAGAACCTCTCCGGCGAAATCGGCGGCAATGCCGCGTACTGCGGCCGGCCCAGCATCGGCCAGAACCCGGCCGACGGCAGGTTCTACGCGGCCTGGGAAGAATTCGACTCCACCAACGTCGAATCCAGCACCGGACAGCTCCGGGCTGACATCTTCCTCTCCTCCTCGCCGGACGGAACAGCCTGGTCCGACCCGATTCGGCTGACCAATGCCGACGAGACATCAAAGCGCTTCCCGTTCCTCGCGCGGAACTGCGCGGGCGACTCGCTCGCGGTCGGGTTCGAACAGGACTCAATCGCCGGTTTCAACTCCGACGGCGTCGGCGCCATCTCAAACAACCCCATCTGCGTCTGGCGCGGCTCGGTTAGCGGCATCTCCGAATCCCGCCCATCGTCCCCCGCCCCTCGCCCCTTGCTTAACGCGACCATCGTGCGCAACCAACTCGTCATTCTGCAATCTGCAACCTACAATCTGCAATCTGAAATCGTCCTCCTGGACGCGGCCGGCCGCCAGGTCATGTCGCTCCGCCCCGGCTCCAACGACGTGTCGGGCCTTGCGCCCGGTGTCTACTTTGTTCGGTGGTTCTCAGGCAATCGTACCCGACAGACTCGGCTCACACTGGTGCGCTAGAAGGTGAATCTGTACATCCGAAGGCAGGGGCGCGGTCACCCGCGCCCCTGCGATTTTGTGTGCCTCACGCCTCGTTTCAAGTCCAACCACGCCACTAAAACGACCCAGCAGGGGCACTCTTGCGAGTGTCCCTGCTGTACTTTGCAGTAGGGTCTGCACCGAGAGAGGCGCTTCCCGATGCATATTATTAGACGACGCTGGGCCCAAAAAGGTGCGCCCGTTTCCAACCCCAACTGCATCCGTATCCGGAATCCCGGCTTCGCGCCGAGGGTCAGCCGACAACTGACCTTCGAGCTCATCCGTCACCTCAACCCGCGGCTCGATTCCGGACTCGGAGCAGGGCTCACTTCGCGTGTGAAACCGCTCCTGATTTCGCAGCTCGACGCTGACTTCGTACCGCATCTCAAGACGCGGTTCAAGTCCCTGTTCGGCCCGAGTCTAACATCACGGCTGGCCCTTCGATTCAACTCTCGAATCGCGCCCTGTTTCGGACCGCGATTCACCCCGAAAGTCACCCCGGGGGTGACCCCAAGATTCCGGGCCAGAATCCACTAACACCCTCGCGCCGCATGGCCCAACCAACTGCCGCAGCCACTGCGCATGATACTGAACAGTCTCACGCGTGGCCTGTCGGCAGGATGTGTTGCCGGCGGCGATGCACGACGGAAGCGGGAGGAGGGCTAGTTCAGAATGATGACGGTAGAAGGCCTGACAGCGGACTGACGTACGATGAAGTAGACTCCGACCGGCAGGCCCCGAACGTCGTTCGGGCCGGGAACGAGGGACGCGATACGACGACCGGAGGCGTCCAAGAGGACGATTTCAGATTGCAGATTGTAAGTTGCAGATTGCAGAATGACGAGACTGTTACGCACGACGGTTGCATTCGGCGTGAGGCGTAGCGCGTCAGGCGTCTTGCGTCCTTCCTTGACGCCCAGGCCCGGCGTGACGCCGTGGAGGTAGTAGACGTCCTGGTTGCCGGAGCTGTTGTCGTACCACACGATGTGGATGCCGCTGCCTGCGTCACAGGTGATCGACGGGTGGCTGACACTGCCGGAGTCGAGCCCGGTGAGAATCATCGGCGAACTCCAGGCGCCATTCGTGTCTCGCTGGGCATAGGCAAGCTGGTAATTCGTCCCGCCGGCCTGGCTGCACCAGACCGCGTGACAGCGTCCGACAGCATCGCATGCGATTGAAGGGAACTGCTGTTGGTAAGCCCGGGTTCCGCCGATGCTGTCTGTACCGGACCAGCCGAGAGTATCCCGCTCACGGTGGAACACCTGGCGGTAGAAGCTCGATCCGGACATGCCGTACCAGACAACGTGGACCACACCGCTCCGGTCTATGGCAACGCACGGAGAATATTGAGCCAGGCCCCCGGGAAGGTCCGACACCAACTCCACGTCCTGCCATGCACCTGCAACCCTGCGACGGCAGCAGACCTGATTTGGATTGCCGCCGATGTCCATCCCGCGCCAGATCACCGCAACGTCGCCGTTCTTGTCTGTGGCGACCGAGACTTGGTCGTGAACGACCGGCGCGGCCGTAACCTGCATTGCCGAGTCCCAGCCGCTTGACTGGTTCCACTCCTTAAAAATCACCTGGGGTAATCCGCCGGTGTCCGGGGCCCCGGACCAGGCGACAGCGACGTCTCCCGTGCCGGGTACGCTCATGACAGACGGGTAGTACTGAGGTTGGCTGGTAGTTGTGCTGTCAATCAGCGTGTCTGCCCTCCAGTGATGGGTGGCGGCATTGTAGCGCTTGGCCCAGATGCCACAGTCGGGCCAGGTCCCTACGTGCCAGAGCACGTGAACATCGCCCGCTGAGTCACATCCGACACCTGGCTGGAAGCAGTTGGCTCGTCGGCTGGTGAGCATCGTTTCCGGCTGCCACGTTCTCGTGCCCGTATCGTATCGGCGATAGAACACTTGATAAGGTACGGTATCCTGGCCTAGCCACGCGACGTGGACGTTGCCGCCAGCATCAACGGCCACGCTGTGCTGGCCGCCGGAACCGGTTATCTGGCCCGCGGAGCTCGTGGTCAGGCGGATGATGGTATCCCACGTCACGTCGGCAGCGAACGCCGCGGCAGCGAGAACGAACAAGAGGAGGAGACCTTTAGGTCCTATGGGTCGTATAGGTCTCATGAGTGGCCTGAGAATAGGGCCGCGCCGACCGCCTGTCAACCCGCGCCGCCCCGCTTGACCTTTGGCCTTCTGGTGTTACGATTTGCGGATGCGTAACACTGAGGACCGCGAAAACGAAGCCGGGGCGACCCGGTTCAGCGTCTCGATGGAACCGGACCTGCTTGAGCGGTTCGACGCGCTGCTCGGCCGCTCCGGCTCGAATCGCTCCAAGGCAATCCGTGACCTCGTCCGGCTGCAACTCGCCCGCCACGAACTTGAGTCCGGCCGGAGCCCGGCCGTCGGCGTGCTGGCATTCGTATACGACCACGGCCAGCCCGACCTCGCACGCCGACTGATGGAGGTGCAGCACGAACACCACACCGAAGTGGTCTCCTCCTCCCACGTCCATCTCGACCGGCATGACTGCATCGAAGTACTGATTCTGCGCGGCACTGCCGACCGGCTGCAGCAACTGGCCGACCAACTGCTTGCGCTCAAAGGCGTACGCCAGGGCCAACTGACCCTGACCCCGGCGACCTGCCCTCTTGCCCACAGACACCATCACTAGAAAGGAACCCTGGTGAACCTGCTGCCTCTTCTTGCCCTGCTCGCCGCCATCGGCGGCTCATCCGTCCTGACGGTTGACGAAGTCGTGGTGACTGCCGAGCGCGTGCACCACCCGGTGCGCGACGTGGCCGCGTCGGTCAGCGTGGTCACGGCTGCCGACCTCGACCGCACGCTTGCCCGCACCGCGACTGCGGCACTCGCTTCCCTGCCCGGGGTATTCGTACAGAAGACCGGCCCGTTCGGCCGCACCGACATCGACATCCGCGGGGTCGGCGGCCGGGGTTGCCAGGTCCAGGTGCTGGTCGACGGCCGGCCCGAGAAGATGCCAATCTACGGCTGCGTGGTGACGCACGCGCTGCCATTGAACAACGTCGAGCGGATCGAAGTCGTACGCGGCCCGCTATCGGTGCTGTACGGTTCCGACGCGATGGCGGGCGTGGTGAACATTGTGACCCGGCAGGCCGAGAAGCCGCTCGAACTCGGAGCGCTGCTCGACTACGGCTCGTTCAACACGCGCCACGCGACACTCACCGCCGGAACCCGCCGGGGCGGTCTGCGCGTGCTTGCCTCGGTGGACAAGGCGACGTCGGACGGCCACCTGCCGAACGCGCAGTACAACGGCAATGACGCGTCCCTCCGCGCCGGGTACGACTTCTCGCCGGGATTCCAGCTCGACTTCACGGGCAAGTACTTCACCGGCATAAAGCATGAGCCAAAGCGTTCGACCGACCCCGACACGTTCGTGGCGACCGGCTGGAACCAATACAACCGCGGCGGGCTGGACCTGACCGGCACCCTGGGCGCGGAGACGTTCGGCGGGTTCGCCAAGGTGTACCGGACGTTCGGCGAGCACGTCTTCGACCCGACCGACGGCTGGCACTCGACGGACTTCACCGACGGCGTAACCCTGCACGGCCACCGCCGCCTCGGCTTCGGCAACCTTGTCCAGGCCGGCATCGAAGCCAGCCTTCTTTCCGGCACGTGGATCCAATCCGACACCAGTGCGCCCACGTGGACCCGGCAGCAGGCGGGCGTGTTTGCCCAAGACGAGCAGACGCTGGGCCCGGTCACGGCCAACACCGGGCTTCGTCTGGAATACGACAACATCGGCGGCCGGGCCCTCTGCCCGAAGGTCGGGGCCGTCGGCCGCATCCCGACCGGCACGACCGTGCGCGCGAACGTCAACCGCGGGTTCCGCTACGCGCCCCTGAACTACACGTCGGTCTTCCCGCCGAAGAACGAAAGTCTGAAGCCCGAGGTCTCGTGGAACTACGAGGTCGGCCTGAACCAACAGATTCTCGTCGGGCTGGACGCCGACGTCGCGGCCTTCATACTAGAAGGCGAGAACCTCATCGAGACCGCGGTCGTACCGGGCCGCGTGCCGCCGTTCCAGTTCCAGAACAAAGGCAGCTTCACCTTCCATGGAATCGAGGCGGCGCTGCAGTTCCGCCGTGGGCCGTGGCGCTCAAGCATGGCGTACACCCTGACCGACTTCGGCGCCAACACCCGCGCCCGCGCCGGGTCCAAGCTGAACGTCGCTGCTGGCGCGACCGTGAAGAAGGTTGACCTCGATGTCACGTTCCAGCACGTCGCGCGCTACTTTGCCGAGGACAGTTCGAAGTCGCCCATCCCGGCCTACTGCACCGTCGACTTTCGCGCCGGCTACCGGCTGCTATCGTGGCTGGACTTGTTCGCGTCCGCCGAGAACCTGCTCAACCAGCAGTATGACACTTATGCCGACCTGCCCGGAACCCAGACCGGGCTGTACCGAATGCCCGGGCGGGCACTGACCGTAGGCCTCAAACTCAGGAGCCTCTGACATGGTGAAGAGAAAACTTGCTCGCTGGCTGCTGTTCGGGGTCGCGGTCCTCGGTTGCGCGCAGCCGAAGACCAAGCGGATTTCGGTCGTTGCCTCGACCACGCTCATCAGCGCTATTGTCCAAGCGGTCGGTGGCGACCGGTTCGCGGTCACGACGATTGCCCCGGCCGGGCTCTGCCCGGGGCACTTCGACCTGAAGCCGTCGGACGTTACCGCCGCCAACTACGCGAAGCTGGTCCTTAACCACGGCTGGGAAGCCTGGTACCCGGCGCTGGCGAAGGCAATCGTCCCGCCCGGCCCGCGCCGGGTGACGCTCGCGACCCAGGGCAACTGGATGATTCCCGGACTGCAGAAACAGGCCGCAGTGGAAATCGCGCGCCTGCTTGGGGAACTAGACACGGTTCGCGCCGATACATACCAACTGGCCGCCGCGCGTTACCAGGCCGACGTCGACTCGGCGGCTGCGGCTGCCCGGGCGTTGCTGGCAGGCAAGGAACTGCCTGCGGTCATTGCCGCCGAGCAGCAATCGCCGTTCGTGGCATGGCTGGGCTTCCGCGTGGTCGCGACCTACGGCCGGGCCGAGGACTTCAGTGCACAGGAGATGACGCGGCTGGCACGGGTGGCAACTGACTCCGGCGTGAAGCTGATTGTGGACAACCTCCAGTCCGGGCCGGACGCGGGCAAGCCGCTGGCCGAGGCGCTCAAGGTGAAGCACGTGACGCTGACCAACTTCCCGCTGGAGGGCTCGTACTGCCGGTCGCTCCTCGACAACGCGGCGGCGCTGGCGCGGGCCGTCGAGTGACGCCGGGCGACATCGCGGTTTCGGTCCGCTCGGTCACGGTCAGCTACCGCGAGCACATCGCCCTGCGCGACGTATCACTCGACATCCGGCGCGGCGACTTCTGCGGCATCATCGGCCCGAACGGCGCGGGCAAGACCACGCTCCTCACGGTCATCAACGGCCTCGGCCGCATCCATTCCGGAACGGTCAGCGTCCTCGGCGAGACGGCCACTCGCGCGAACTTCGGCCGCCTGCGCCGCCGCATCGGCTACGTCGCCCAGCAGGAACGCGTG
The DNA here is from genome assembly GCA_964597845.1 of uncultured bacterium. Classification (GTDB taxonomy): domain Bacteria; phylum Hydrothermota; class Tepidihabitantia; order Tepidihabitantales; family Tepidihabitantaceae; genus UBA2258. The sequence goes on from CAZQZR010000014.1 coordinate 24,684, forward strand.
GACCCGCGCGTGCCCATCTCGTGTCTTGAAGCCGTGCTCGTCGGCCGCTGCGGTCGCGCCGGCCTGCTCCGGCGGCTGAACGACAACGACCGCGCGCGCGCCCGGCAGATGATGGAACTCACCCGCACGTCCCACCTTGCCGACCGGCCGGTGGGCCGACTGTCCGGTGGCGAGGCCCGCAAGATTGCGCTGGCCCGGGCGCTGGTACAGGAGCCCGAAATCCTGCTCCTCGACGAACCGACGTCTAACCTCGACCCGCGCGCGGTCCGCGAGCTGAGCGAACTGGTGGTGGACGCCTATCACCGCTTCAACCTGACCGTGGTAATGGTCACGCACCAGCTCGACCACCTGCCGCCGGTCGCGGGCCGGGTCATCATGGTCAAGAACGCCAGCGTTACCTTCTCCGGCGACCGCACCGCGCTTGCCGACGCGCGCCTGATTGCCGAACTCTTCGCCGATGCCGCCTGAGCTTCTCATCCTCTGGCGACCCCTTGTCGCCGCGGTGCTCGGCGGGCTGGTCTGCGGCGTGGTCGGCGTCTGGGTGGTGATGATGAATATTCCCTTTGTCGGCGTCGCCATGTCACACGCGGCCTTTGCCGGCGCGGTCACCGGGCTCCTGCTCGGCATCAACCCGCTCCTCACCGCTGCAGTCTTCTGCATCGCAGCGTCGCTGCTCATCGGCCCGGTCGCCGAACGCGCCGACATCGAACCCAACGTCTCACTCGGCATCATCTTCTCAGTCGTGCTGGGGTTCGCTTTCCTCGCCATCGGCCTGATGCGCGGCCCGCGCTCCGACGCACTCAGCCTGATATGGGGAAGCATCCTGCTGGTCTCGACGCACGACCTCGTGCTGATGGCCGGCGCGAGCGCGGCCGTGCTGCTGTTCCTCGGATTGTTCTACAAAGAGATTGAGGCAGTGCTCTACAACCGTGAAATCGCCCGCGCCGTCGGGATACCCGAGCGCGCGCTCTTCTTCGCGATGCTGGTCCTCTGCGGCCTGTCGGTCACCGCCAACTTGAGCACCATTGGCGGCCTGCTCATCTTCAGCCTCATCGTCAACCCGCCGTCCGCGGCCTTCCAATTGACCTACCGGCTCAAGACGATGTACCTGCTGTCGGCGCTGTTCGGCGTCCTCTCCTGCCTGGTGGGATTGTTGGTATCATGGCTGACCGACGCGCCGGCCGGCGCAGTGATTATCATCACATCGAGCGCTATCTTCGGCGTCTGCCTGCTCCTGTCGCCGAAGAAGAGGAAGTTAGCAGTTAGCAGTTAGTAAGTTAGTAGATGGGAGTCAGACAGACTCCTAACCCCTAACTCCTAACTGCTAACTCCTAACTGCCAACTACTTCCCCGGACACTCGCCCGCAACCGAGACATCGATGCTCTTTCCGCCGTACGACTTGTCAAACTGAACGCAGAACTCAGCCGCGAGTTTCTTCGCTCGCTCGTCGTAGGCGGCTTTGTCCGGCCAGGTGTTGCGCGGATTCAGCACGGTCGAGTCGGAGACGCCCGGGCAGCTCTTCGGAACGCCAAGATGGAAGATCGGGTCCACGTCGTACTCGACCTTGTCCAGCGAGCCGTTGAGCGCGGCCTCGACGATTTCCCGGGTCAGGCTGATGTCCATCCGCTTCCCGATGCCGTAGGGGCCGCCGCTCCAGCCGGTATTCACAAGATAGACCTGTGCGCCGTGCCGGTCCAGCCTCTCCCCCAGCATCCGGGCGTAGACGTCCGGATTGAGCGGCATGAAGGGAGCTCCGAAGAAGCGCGAGAACGTACTCTTCGGCTCGACCACACCGGTTTCGGTGCCGGCGAGCTTGGAAGTGTAGCCCATCAGGAACCAGAGCATCGCCTGGTTGCGCGAGAGTCGCGCGACCGGCGGTAGCACGCCATTCGCGTCCGCGGTCAGGAAGAGAATCGTCTTCGGGTGGCCGCCGACCGGCGGCGTCTTGATGTTCGACAAGAACGACAGCGGATAGGAGCCGCGCGAGTTGGGCGTGTAGCGCTCGTCGTCGAGGTCGAACCGACCGTCCGGATACACCATCGCGTTCTCGATGACTGCGCCGTGTTCGAGGTACGGCGCTTCGTGAAAGCAGGCCCGGTAGATATCCGGCTCTTTCTTCGGATTCAGGTTAATGAGCTTGGCATAGCAGCCTTCTTCGAAATTGGCCACACCGTTGTCGCTCCAGCTATGTTCGTCATCGCCCAGCAAAGCCCGACGTGGGTCGGCTGAGAGCGTGGTCTTGCCCGTACCCGAAAGTCCGAGCAACAGCGCCACGTCCCCATTCCGGCCCTCGTTGGCCGAGCAGTGGAGCGACAGAATGCCTTCCAGCGGCAGCAGGTAGTTCATGACCGTGAACATGTGCTTCTTCACGCTGCCGCAGTAGGCCGAGCCGAAGACCACGCCGCAGCGGCGGTCCATGTCCATCGCGATGACCATGGTTGAAGCCTTGCCGGTCTCCGGCATCGTCCGTAGCCGGCCGGCGTAGCGGGACGAATCGAGCTTGTCGTACGGGAGTACGACGAGCGTGTAGGGCCGGGAGGCAAAGCAGGACTTGCCGATGTCGGTCGGAACCCGCCGGAACATGTTGTCGGCGAACAGGACGGTCAGCGCCCGGTCGGAAACGACCCGGACCGGCAATGCGTGGCTCGCGTCAGCCCCGAGCACCCGGTCAACAGCGTACAACCGCGGCTTCGCCCCGAGCGCGGCCAAGGCGTCCGCGAACACCATGTCAAACGTCTCCGGGGTAATCGGCAGGTTGTTCGGCGCGTCCCAGTCGATGTTCTTCTCGGATTCGGGCCGACGCACGGTTACCGTGTCCTGCGGACTGCGGCCGGTCGACTCCGGCGGCGTCCACATCGCGAGGCAGCCGCACGCCGCGACCATCGCCTCGCGCCGGGCAACGACGTCGGCAATCATGGCCCGGCGTTCCGGGTTAACCTTGACGTCAGGATGCCGGCCTATAACCGCATCAATCCGGTTCTTCAGTTCCATGTCCATGTCGCTCTTCCGTTCCTGAGCCTACTGCTCTTTGCCGTTCGCCGCGTGCGGCAGGGCCGCCTTTTCTTCGAGCACGGCCTGGGCCGCTGCCAGCCGCGCAATCGGCACGCGGTAGGGCGAGCAGCTCACGTAGTTGAGCCCGGCCGAATGAAAGAACTTGACCGAATCGGGGTCTCCGCCATGTTCCCCGCAGATGCCGACTTTCAGGTCCGGCTTGGTGCGCCGGCCCAGTGTGACGCCGCGATGGACCAATGCTCCGACCCCGGCCTTGTCCAGCGTCTCGAACGGATCCCGCTTCAGGATGCCGCGGTCGAGGTACTGGGGCAAAAAGGCACCTACGTCGTCACGTGAGAACCCGAAGGTCATCTGGGTCAGGTCGTTGGTCCCGAATGAGAAGAAGTCGGCCTCGCGCGCAATCTGGTCCGCGGTCAGGGCCGCGCGCGGCACCTCGATCATCGTACCGACGCGGTACGCGACCTTGAGCCCGGTCTCCTTGAACACCTGTTCGGCCACCTTCTCGACCACGGTCCGTTGGCGGGCAAGCTCGACCACGTCGCTCACCAGCGGAATCATTACCTCCGGCTGCACGTCAATCCCCTCGGACTTGACCTTGCAGGCCGCCTCGAAGATGGCCCGCGCCTGCATCTCGGTAATCTCCGGCATGATGATGCCGAGGCGGCACCCGCGGTTGCCCAGCATCGGGTTAGCCTCTCTCAACTCCTGGGCGCGCTTGCGCAGCTTGTTCGGCGCCACCCCGAGCGCCTTGGCCGATGCGCGAATGTCCTCGTCGGTGTGGGGCAGGAACTCGTGCAGCGGCGGGTCCAGGGTCCGAATGGTGACCGGCCGGCCGGCCATCACCCGGAAGATGCCTTCGAAGTCGGCCCGCTGCAGAGGGAGCAGGCGGTCCAGCGCCTTTCGCCGCTCGGTCTCGTTGTCGGCCAGGATCATCGCGCGGAACTGGTTGATGCGCTTCGGGTCGAAGAACATATGTTCGGTCCGGCATAGCCCGATGCCCTGTGCCCCGAGCGCGATCGCGGCTCGGGCCTGGTCCGGCTGGTCGGCGTTGGCCCGGACCTTGAGCCGGCGGACCGAATCGGCCCAGCGCATCACCCGCATGTAGCTCCGGTAGACCGGGGCTTGCGACGGCTTCAGGGTCTTGTCAACCAGGACCCGGACGACCTCGGACGGTATCGTCTTAATCGCCCCGGCAAAGGCCTCGCCCATGAAACCGTCGAGCGAAATGAACTCGCCCTGCTTGACTCGGTGCTTGCCCACGGTCATCACCTTGCGGCGGTAATCCACGTGGACATCGGCGCACCCGACCACGCAGACCTTGCCCATCTGGCGCGCGACCAGCGCCGCGTGGCTGGTCATGCCCCCGCGGGCGGTGAGGATGCCGCTCGCCACCTTCATCCCGCGGATGTCCTCCGGGCTGGTCTCCTCACGCACCAGGATGAAATGTCCCGGCGCCTGCTTCCTGCCCTGCTCGCGTGCCTTCTTCACCTGCTGCTCGTCGTGCGCCTGCGCTACTTCCAGCGCGTCGGCCGTGAAATAGACCCGCCCGCTCGCCGCACCCGGCCCGGCAGCCAGGCCCTTGGCCAGAAGCCGCCGCTCAGCCACCGCCTTCTGCTTCTCATTCGGGTCGAATATCGGCTGGAGCAGATGGTTGATGGCATTCGGCTCGATGCGCATCATCGCTTCGTCGCGCATCAGCAGGCCTTCGGCGACCATCTCGAGAGCGATGCGAACCGAGGCAAACCCGGTGCGCTTGCCGGTCCGGGTCTGCAGGATGTAGAGCTTGCCCCGCGAGATGGTGAATTCGATGTCCTGGATGTCGCGGTAGTGTGATTCCAGCTTGTTACGGATGGCAAACAGCTCGGTATAGACTGCCGGCATCACCTTGCGCAGTTTCTCGATATGCTCCGGGGTCCGCGTGCCGGCGACTACGTCCTCGCCCTGCGCGTTCATCAGGTACTCGCCGTAGAACTTGTTGCGGCCGGTCGCCGGGTCACGGGTGAACGCTACGCCGGTACCCGAATCGTCACCCATGTTGCCAAACACCATCGCCTGTACGTTCACGGCCGTTCCCCATTCGTCGGGGATGTTGTTCAGCCGCCGGTAGACCTTGGCGCGGTCGTTGTCCCAGGAGCGGAACACCGCGGCAATCGAATCCCAGAGCTGCTTGTGCGGGTCCGACGGAAAGGCCGAGCCGGTCCGCTTCTGTACAAGCCGTTTGAATGTCGAGACCAGTTCCTTTAGTTCATTGACGTTCAGTTCGTAGTCGAACTTCAGGTGGCGGCGATGCTTGAGCTTTTCGATCTCGACCTCGAACGGGTCACGCTCTTCCTGGCTCTCGGACTTCATGCCCATCACCACGTCGCCGTAGGTCTGTATCAGCCGCCGGTACGAATCCCAGGCGAAGCGCGGATTCTTGCTCGCGCGAGCCAGCCCTTCGACCGTCTTGTCGTTCAAACCCAGGTTCAACACCGTGTCCATCATCCCGGGCATCGAGGCGCGGGCGCCCGAGCGCACCGAGAACAACAGCGGGTCGTGCGCGTCGCCGAACCGCCGGCCGATGATCCCCTCCACATAGTGGATGCCCTGCGTGACTTCGTGGTCGAGGCTCGGCGGCATCGACCGTCGCTTCATGTAGTAGACGCAGGCCGAGGCGGCAATCGTGAACCCGGGCGGAACCGGCAGACCGATGTTCGTCATCTCCGCCAGATTCGCGCCCTTGCCGCCGAGCACGTCCTTCATCTGGGCCGAGCCCTCGGCCCGGCCGCTGCCGAAACGATAGACCAGTTTCATTCGCTAAACTCCGTTCTGCGGTCTCACTTCATCAAATACAAATGGCTGGGAGTAAATCCGTCATGCGACGACCGCGCCGCAAAGTGGGCTACTCGTCCTTACCGGTCTCACCGGTATCCGTGGAGAGAAAAGCGTCGAGGAGTTCCCTGGCCTTTGCCATGTTCTCCTCCTCTACCAGTACCTCGCCCCAGACCGGACGCATAACCCGCGCCAGACCGTCATAAGCCGGAATCTGGAACGAACGAATCATGGCCGGTATGCCGTTGTCCTCGAACAGATCGCACACGGCATTCGCCATGAGTTCATTCGGAGGCCGGTAGATAGCTTTAAGTGCCACGGAGTGAGTAGTATACGCCCGATCGCCACTACAGTCAAACCAGCCGGATGGTTCGGACGGATGGTTCGGGCCGCGCCTCGCCGGGGCGCAGCCGGTCACGCGAAGCTGGTCCTATCGCGAACCGCCGACGCGGCCGGTACTCTTGAGGTCGTGGTGGAACCTGGGCCAGGCAGAGTTGGCCAGCGTGCCCGTGCCTACGAGCGCGTACAGGTAGCCGTCATCGCTCACGAAATAGACCGTTCCGTCAGGGCCGATAGTCGGGGATGACTCAACGTGGGCGCCGGTCTTGTACTGCCATATCAGCGTGCCGCCGGGACCCAGCGCATAGAGGTAGTTGTCGTCCGAGCCGCAATAGACGGTGCCGTCAGAGCCGATGGCCGGCGAGGCGTCAACATTGCTGCCGGTCAGGTACCGCCACTTCAGAGTGCTGTCCGGGTTCAGGGCATAAACGTAGTTATCCTGCGACCCAAAGTAGACTGTGCCGTCAGCAGCGATTACCGGGGAGGAACTGACATTCCTGCCGGTCGAGTCGCGCCACTTGAGGGTGCTGTCCGGGTTCAGGGCATAGAGGAAGTTGTCGTACGAGCCGACGTAGATCGTGCCGTCAGCGGCGATGGCCGCAGAGGACCGCACATCGAAGCCGGTCATGTACCGCCACTTGAACGTGCCGCCGGTGTCCATGGCGTAGAAGTAGTTGTCGTCCGAGCCGCAATAGATCGTGCCGTCAGCCGCGACTGCCGGGGAGGACTCCACATCACCGCCGGTCGGATAGCGCCACCTGAACGTGCCGTCCGAGTTCAGGGCATAAAGGAAGTTGTCATCTGAGCCAAAATAAACCGTCCCGTCAGCCGCAATGGCCGGGGACGAAACGACACGGCCACCGGTCGGGTAGCTCCACTTGAGAGTACCGTCATGGTTCACGGCATACAGGCAGTAGTCGTATGAGCCGAAGTAGACCGTGCCGTCAGCCGCGATTGCCGGGGAGGACTGCACATCGCCACCGGTCGGATAGCGCCACTCAAGCGTGCCGTCGGAGTTGATCGCGTATAGCGAGTCGTCCGGAGACCCGACGTATATTACGCCGTCCGGACCGATGGCCGGCGATGAATTCAGCACGAGGTCGACACCGTTTGCCAACTTGAAACGCCACTTGCGCAACGTGTCCGGCGGCTGGATGATGATGGTATGCGGGAATGACCATTGGGACAGCGCATCGCCAGTGTCCTTTGCCTGTGCCCTTATTTCGTAGGTATTAGGCACCGACCATGCGTGGCTATCCGTCACCGGTTCGCCGGAGGCAACGTAGCGGCTCCAGTCGGAAGTGTCGCCATCGCCCCAGGCGAACCTGATTGCCACCGTGATACCGTCGGGATGGGAAGCGGCGGCGGTGAAGACGTAGGATGAGTCCCTCACCCCTTCCTCCGGCCCGGTCGGAGCAGCCGGCGTATTAGGCGGCCGGCGTGGTACCACGCGAACCGAGAGAGCGCCGGACCAACCGGAACCGAGGAGCTTCTGGTCCCTTGCCTGAGCAGTGACCTTGTAGGCCCCGGTATCGGACCAGGCGTGGCTCATAGCCGCCGGTTCGCCGGAGGCAACGTAAGGGCCCCAGTCGGAAGTATCGCCGTCGCCCCAGGCGAAACGAACGGCCACACTATCGCCGGCCGGATGAATCGTGACGGTCGTGAAGGTGTAGGTCGTGTCCTTGAAACAGGTGTCGGGGCCGGTCGGAACGGCCGGCACGTTCGGCGGGTGGGGCACCACCCGCACCGAGTGCACGCCGGACCAGTCGGAGCTGAGGAGCTTCTGGTCCCTTGCCTGGACAATGACCTCGTAAGTCCCGGTATCAGGCCACGCGTGAGTCAGCGCGATCAAGTCCCCGCTCGGGGACCAGCCTTTCCAATCCGAAGTCGTGGAATCGCCCCAGTCGAAACGGACGGCCACGCTGTCGCCGTCCGGGTCGGTCGCGATTACCGAGAAGACGTAAGTTGTGTCTTTGAAACAGAGTTGGGGGCCGGCCGGCACGTCCGGTACGTCCGGTGCGTGATTCTTCCGGCAGGAAGAGACCACAACCAGCGTCAGCGCAGCAGACAATACGAGAAACGGTCGGACGTGACTTCGAAACATCTTATCTCCCGCGACACCTGAGTGTCATCGATTCAGACCTTTGCCGTCGGATTGAGTCTAAGGCTGCCGGGCAGTTGTGTCAATCCACCGCGGCCAGGGAAACGCAACAGGAATCCACCACCAGGCACAGAATCGGGACCGGCAGGAAGTGTCGTTGCCTGCCCGGTGTTCTTGATATCCTTGTGGTTCCATGCCGGATTGCGGGGCCGGGCGGGCAGCGCTACTGCTTCGGGTCAAAGATAGCACCGAGAAAAAGCACTGCGCCGGTAACATCGTCCCGGATTGCACACAGGAACGGGTGGTCGCAGACAAAGGAGAACCGTTCGACTTCGCCCGGCATCGCTGTGGCAAGCATCTTGACCACGGTGACGGCCGCAGCCTCGGTTCCCTCTTCGTTGACTTCGACGAACGTCTTGTGCAGGACGTCGCTGATTGCCGCGGTCGTGGGCGGCACGACCATCAGGGAGAAATCGGCCGCCGGTGTGAAGGCCTGCCCCATGCCGAGGAGCTTCAGGACCTTCACGAGGCTCTGCTCAAACTCAATCTTGAACCGGGGCAGCACGACCTCACCCTTCTTCTCCCCGAACCCTTCGAACAGGCCGACAAGTCCTTCCGGGTTCAGCCGGTCAATAGGCATGCTGACCCCGTGTTGTTCCCTGGGCAGGAAAACGTACATGTTCAGCCGGCCGTCGCCGTAGGACAGCGCCACGGCCTGCATCATCTCGTCCGACTTGTACCGAAACTCACCGTCTCGCCGCATCATCCTACGCTGGGAGGAACTACCCGAGGCGAGATGGAACTGCCGCTCCGCCGTAAGCTTCGGGTCGAACGCGGTGGTCCAACTGCCCTTGAAGTAGATAGCGTTGATGAGGACCATGATTTCGTCCGGCATGAGATGGCTCACAGCCTGCTTGATTCGGCCCGCGGTGTTTTGACTAACCCAGTTGTTGATGACCGTCACCGCGTCGGGTCGGTTGAAGTCGAGCGCTGTGACGGATGCGGAGTAGTACTCTCTGCAGTCGCTGGTGAACCGCTTCTGGAGTTGCGTCCCCTTGCGCAGCCAGAGCGAGTTGGCGATGTCGAGCCGCACTTTCTTGTCAGCGCCGGTGAGCTGGTCTCGCAGTGCCTGGTTGCCGACGCTGACCGCGACACGGTCCTGGCCGGCCAGGTTCAACGCGCCGGCCATGGCGTCGTACGTCTCACCGCCGGCGCCGTGCATAGTCATCTGGAGCGCGAGCGCGATGCTCAAGGGCGATATGAACACATTCTCCTGCGGCCTCGAGACCGTGAGGTAGCTGAAGATATCGAGGCCGAGTTTGTTGTCGGCCCGCACGAGTTCGGTCATCGGGGCCGGGGCGGGCTGCGCGCCGGCCGAACTGACGATGGCAATCGCGAGCAATAGACTCATGGTTCCTCCTGACTGCTACTCCGGTGGCTTGCTGCTTGCTCCGACATGGTACGTTCAGCATAGTGCGTCGGACACCCCTTGAGACAGGCTAACCGGGCCGCGGCACTCTGTCAAAGACGACTTACCGCGGGCGGGCGGCACCTATTCCCGGTCCGCGGGTTTCTTGTGGTCAAAGGCACGGAAAGGAAGAGGACCAGGGGATCAGGAGAGCGAGTGACGGCGCTACGCGAAGACGGCGAGCAAAGCCGACGCGATGATGGGGATTTCGTCGCGGCGGATGGTACGGAAATCGAGCACGTACTCGCCGTGTTCGACCCGGCCGAACACCGGCGGCCGGTTGAGCCGCATCCGGCGGGCGAGTTCGTCGACGTGCATCACGGCGGGCCGGATTGCGACCACGCGTGATTCGAGGCTCTCAGTTGCCAGGGAGCCGCCGCCGATTTCCGAAAGCGCGGGCTTGACCGCGAGCCGGGCCTTGTCCTTGAGGTCGACCTGCACTCGTCGCAGGAGGGCTCTTGCCTCACGTTGCATCTGGGCCGGGGTCTTGAGCAGCAACTGAAACAACGCGTGCTCTTTCAATACCCGCTCCTCATCGAGGAACATCTCAAGCATCCGCTCCAGCACCGCGTAGGTCAGCTTGCCGCAGCGCAGCGCGCGGGTAAGCGGGTGCTTCTTCATCGCGGCGACGTACTTCTGTCTCCCGACGATGATGCCGGCCTGGGTCGCGCCGATAAGCTTGTCCCCGGAGAAGCAAGCGACGTCGGCGCCGGCCGCGATTGACTCCTGTACCAACGGTTCCTTGGGCAGCCCGTACTTCGAGAGGTCAATGAGAGCGCCTGAACCGAGGTCGTCCATGACCGGGATCTTGTGCTCGCGACCGAGCGCGACCAGTTCCTCGAGGCTGACTTCCTTGGTGAATCCGGAAATCTTGTAGTTCGAGGTATGGACCCGCAGCAGCAGCCCGGTTTCCGACGTGATGGCGTTCTTGTAGTCTCGCTGGTGAGTCCGGTTGGTGGTGCCGACCTCGACCATTTTGCACCCGCTCTGCTGCATCACGTCTGGGATGCGGAACGCGCCGCCGATTTCGATGAGCTGGCCGCGCGAGACAATGACCTCTTTGCCCCTGGCCATCGACGAGAGGATGAGCATCGTGGCCGCGCAGTTGTTGTTGACGACCATCGCCGCCTCGGCGCCGGTCAGTTCGCAGAGCAGCGGCTCGATGTGTCGATAACGGCTGCCGCGCCGGCCGGTCTCAGTGTCTATCTCCAGACTCGAGAAATGTTCGCTCACGTCGGCCAGGGCTTCTTGCGCGGCGTGAGCCAGGGGCGCGCGCCCGAGCCCGGTGTGCAGGATCACACCCAGCCCGTTGATTGCCCGCGTCAGCGTCGGCTTGCGCTCGCGTTCCAGCCGCCGCACCAGTTCATCCTGCGCGAAGGCCGCGGTCTCGCCCGCCTGTATCTTCTGACGCAGTTCGTCGAGGTACACCCGGATTGCCCGTACCGCCATCCGGCGATGCAGGTGCTCAAGTACCGGCCTCAATCCTTCACTCTCGAGCAGCTTGTCAACGGAAGGCAGAGAGCGAAAACTGGCCCCGTGGTCCAGTGGTCCAGTGGTCGAGTGTCCAATCGGGGGACCTTCACTTGACCTCTTGACCACTTGAGCACTAGACCGCTGCTTCTTCACTGGTGCACCAGCGTCTCTCTGACAAACGTCGCGCGGCGCTCGTCGCGCTCCGCCGCGGTCAGGCTCTCGCCCAGCATGACCTGCAGGTTCGCCGGCCGTACCAGAATAAGCAGCCTAGTTACCTCGGCGAGACTGATTTCGTTCACGATGCCGAGCGCAACCCCAAGCCTGAGGCTCGCAATCAGGTTTATCGCCTCGTCCGACGAAAGGACGCGCGCGCTCCGCAGCAGCCCGAACGAACGGAAGACCTTGTCCTCGACCTCAACTCGCAGCTTCTTCATCAGGTACTCGCGCGCCTTGCGCTCGTACTGAATGACCTGCCGGCTGATATCGGCTATCGTCTCGATGATTTCCCATTCGGTCTGGCCCACGGTCTTCTGGTTGGAAATCTGGAAGAAATTACCTTTGGTCTCGCTGCCCTCGCCATACAGTCCGCGCACCGCCAGCCCGATGTGCAGGGCCCCGCGCAGCACTTTCTCAATCTCGCGGGTGCTGACGAGCGCGGGCAGGTGCACGAGCACCGAGGCCCGCATGCCGGTGCCGAGGTTGGTCGGGCACGCGGTCAGGAAACCGAACTCGGTTGAGAACGCGTACTGCAACTGCGTCTCGAGCTTCTCGTCGAGCGCGGCTGCGGCGGTGAATGCCTCCGGGAAGTCGAGGCCGGAAGCCATCACTTGGAACCGGAGGTGATCCTCTTCGTTGACCATCAGGCTGACAGTCTCGTCTTTGCTGACGTACAGCCCGCGCCTCGCCTTGGAGGCGACAAAGTCCGGTGACACCAGATGCCTCTCTACCAGGTACTGGCCGTGCGGTTCGGAGAGCTGCTCGTTGTCAAGAAACTGACCCTGGGTCAGGTAGCCAGCGTCGGAGAGCGCCCAGCGTACGCCTTCAACGGTACGCTCGTGGTCGCTCGGCCTTGCCCGATGCGGAAACGGCACGTCTGAAAGGTTCCGTGCAAGGCGCACGCGCGTCGAAATGACGACGTCGGCTTCCGGCCCGGCAGCCGAGAGCCACTTGCCTACGACGTCGCCTGCGAGTTTCATAAGAGCGGAAGGAGTCCATGGGTCGATGATTCCAGGATTCGAGTGTCAGGACACTTGACCCCTCGATTCCTTGACCCCTTGAATCCTTCTCTGTTCATTCCGCCTCCGCCTGCTTCAGTTGGTCGCGCAGGGCCGCGGCCCTTTCGTAGTCCTCTGCCTGAATCGCGCTGGACAGGGCATCGCGGATCTTCTGGACGTTTATCTTCACCTGCGCCTGCTTCCGGCCGCCGCTCGCGGTCCGACCGACGTGCTGCACCGCGCCGTGAATCCGACGCACCAGGGGCACGAGTTCGTCGTGGAACGAAACGTAGCATTCGGCGCAACCCAGCCGCCCCTGTCGCTTGAACTCGGCGTACGACATGCCACACTTCCCGCAGACCAGCCTGGTGTCACCTTCGTCAACTCGGTTCTTCAGATCGGCGATGATCTCCGCGACCCCGGCCTTCAGTTTCTCGACCTCGGTGAACCCACGCTGCCGCGCGCAGGAGCCGCAGACCGAAATCTCCGTGACCTTACCGTCCTTGTCGAGCTGGCTGACCTTCATGGTCGCCTCGACCTTGCCGCACAGGTCACAGAGTTTCATGAGAAAGGATTCAAGGGGTCAAGGATTCCAGGATTCAAGGGCCGGGCAAACGAGGAATCAGAGAATTGAGGGGCCGAGGATTTCAGGATTCGAGGGTCAGGACACTTGACCCCTCGATTCCTTGACTCCTTGAATCCTCTCATGCTCACTTCTCCTCGGCCAGCTTGCCGTCGGCGAGTTGGAACCGGCGCGTCGCCCGGTCCGCCACTGCTCGATTGTGGGTCACCACCAGAGTCGTCATCTTCCTTTCACTGCTAAGTCGCACCATCAGATCAACCAGCGCCGCTGCCGAAGTCACGTCGAGGTTGCCCGTCGGCTCATCCGCCAGAATCACCGCCGGGTTGTTTACCAACGCGCGCCCCATTGCCGCGCGCGCCTGCTCGCCGCCCGAAAGCTCGGCCGGCCGGTGAGAGAGCCGGGACACGAACCCGATCTCTTCAAGCACCTGGTGCGCACGAGCCATGGCCTCGGGCCTTGCCACGCCCGCGACCAGCAGCGGCATCGCTACATTCTCCAGAACTGTAAACTCAGACAAGAGGTGATGAAACTGGAAAACGAACCCCAGTTTCCGGTTTCTCAACTCGTGGAGCTGCGATTCAGAGTAGCTGAAAACGTCCAGCGAATCAAGAAGCACGCGGCCCCGAGTCGGCCGGTCCAGCGCGCCGAGCACGTGCAGCAGCGTCGATTTGCCCGTGCCCGACGGCCCGAGAATCGCCACCAATTCGCCCCGCCGCACCTCCAGGTCCACGCCCCGCAGGATTTCCAGCCGCTCGGCCCCGGTCTCGAAAACGCGCCAGACGTCCTGCGCCTGAAGAACAGGCGCGGGATCGGTGGCCGGAGTCCGGGGATCGGGGATTCCGGACCCTGACCCCTGACCCCTGACCCCTGACCCCTCACTCATATCGTATCGCCTCCAGCGGCACGAGCCGCGCCGCCTTCAGGGCCGGGTAGATGGTGGCCGCAAAGGTGATGACGATGGCGGCGACGCAAACAAGGATGAAGTCCTGCGGCAGTATCTGTACCGGCAGGTTCTTGATGAAATAGACGTCGCCGGGCAGCGAGACGAACCGGTACT
>CAZQZR010000015.1:0-37777 GCA_964597845.1 uncultured bacterium
ACCACTTTTCTCATATATAGATACGCTCACCAAGTGCAAAACCGTCATGGAAATCTTGCGGTTCGCGACGCGAATCGTCGCCGCCCAAGGCGCGAAGCCACGAGTTCCACCCGGCACGCGGACTGGCAAGGGGGGAGTCATTCCCGGAGTCAATCCGCGATACAGTTCCGCGACGAACGCGGCGATGAATGTGCTTCTGAATCAACGATTTAGCTTGGGTTTCATTTGCGCGGCGACGGTTCCAGTCAATGCAACAGTCAACAACGCCGTGACTTAGACCTTCAGCACCGCAGCGAGTTCGGATTCGAGTTCGGCGGTCAGTTGCGTCACGAGTCGCGTCGTGACTCGCACTCTCACTTACGCTTTCAGTCGCGAGATGAGCAGCGCAGTCAGTTGCGGGCCGAATTCGCGGCCAAGTATCGAAGCGAGAGCCGAAGTGAACGCCGCCGTTCTGGTGCGAGTGCTATGACCCGCGGCCGGTCTCGTGCGCAGGCTCTATCAGTACCGCATTGTGCCGATTGGAGAACCGTATTCTTACGGAAGAGCGGCAGCTCCGCTGCCGCAGTCCAAGGTGCTGACCGCCACCCATATGTAGTGGTGCGACGGTGCCGGACCACAATTCTGCCGGGGAGTGGGCGGCCCACCTACTGCCTGGAGGGTAGCATTGGCGGACGCACAAAGTCAAAGGTCAAAAGCCAAAAGCCAAGAGTAAAGGCCGCGGACGATGACGCGAACGGCTTCTCGAATGACGGCTGGAACAGGAAGAGGTTAAGGTTGAGGTAGAGGCTGAGGTTCAGGTCAAGGTCCAAGGTTGAGGAAAAGCGCGAGATTCAGGCGAAGTCGCAGGTAACGACACAGCGCGCGGCACAATTCTGCATACCTGCGAGCACAGTCCAGTTCTATGGTTGAGGCCGAATCTCTGTATAGCATTATAATGTCTAATGTTATGACGCTAGATGAGCCACGATAAGAAAGGTCCGGTAACCGCCCTCAAGGAGAAGCTTGAGGAATCGAACAAGGCGTGTAAGAACTATCAAGATGAGTACTTACGCGCAGTAGCAGACTTCGACAATTACCGGAAGCGGACTGAGCGGGATTCTGAGCAGTCTCGTAGACTGGCTTTGGAGCGGCTGATAATGGACCTCCTGCCGGTGCTCGACAACTTCGACAGGGCGGTGCTTGCGGTTGGCGGTGCGCCGGAGACAGATAGCGTCCATACTGGTATGCAGTTGATCCACCGTCAGTTACGCGAGGCGCTCTGCAAGCACGGGTTGGAGGAGTACAGTTGCGTCGGTACTGAGTTCGACCCGCGGAAGGCAGAAGCTATCAGTTTCGTTCACACTGACGAGCACAAACCCGGCACGGTGGTGACTGAAACCTGCAAAGGGTATTCGTGCGGTGAGCGAGTGCTACGACCGGCGAAGGTCGTCGTCGCCAAGGAGCTTGGTCGAAGTCAGAAGTCAGAAGCTAGAAGCCAGAATGCAGAGCTGACGGAACCAGAACCGGGGGAAATCGCGGAGGCGGGCGGTGAGTCTAATGAATAGAGATTTGAAGCACTTTGCCTTGCGCTTGGAGCCGCCTGCGGGCGGCAGCCTGCGCAGAGCATCAGGTTTAGATACAGGAGGACAGTGATGGCGAAGGTTATCGGTATAGACCTCGGGACAACGTTTTCGTGCGTGGCGGTGATGGAGCGCGGACAGCCGGTCGTGATTCCGAACCCGGAAGGCGGCAGGACAACGCCGTCGGTCGTGGCTATGGGCAAGGAGCGACTGGTCGGTACGCTTGCCAAGCGGCAGTCGGTCATCAATCCCGAGTCGACGGTCTATTCAATCAAGCGCTTCATGGGCCGCCGGTACTCTGAGACACTTGAGGAGCAGAAGCGCGTTCCGTTCCACGTGGTCGAGGCGGCGAACGGCGATGCCTGGGTTGACGTGGACGGCAAGCGTCTGTCCCCGCCCGAGGTTTCGGCGATGATTCTGCAGTACCTGAAGAAGTCGGCCGAGGCTTACCTGGGCGAGGCGGTGACCAAGGCGGTCATTACTGTCCCGGCGTATTTCAACGACTCGCAGCGGCAGGCGACCAAAGACGCTGGCAAGATCGCGGGCCTGGACGTGCTGCGCATCATCAACGAGCCGACCGCGGCCGCTCTGGCGTATGGCCTGGATAAGAAGAAGTCGGAGCGGATTGCGATATACGACCTGGGCGGCGGTACTTTTGACATCTCGGTTCTGGAAATCGGCGAGGGCGTCTTCGAGGTGAAGTCCACGAACGGGGACACGCACCTTGGCGGCGACGACTTCGACCAGAAGATAATGGACTGGGTAATCGACGAGTTCAAGCGCGAGCACGGTGTGGACCTGGCGAAGGACAAGACCGCGCTGCAGCGGGTGAAGGAGGCGGCAGAGAAGGCGAAGTGCGAGCTGTCGACCTCGATGGAGACCTCCATCAACCTGCCCTTTATCTGGTCCGACGAGAAGAAGGGGCCGATGCACATTGACCTGCGCCTTACCCGGTCGAAGCTTGAGGCGCTGGTCGAGGACCTGGTGCAGCGGAGCTTCGGGCCGGTGAAGCAGGCGCTGACCGACGCGAAAGCCACGCCCCGGGACATCGACGAGGTGATTCTTGTGGGCGGGCAGACCCGTATGCCGCGCGTCCAGTTTCTGGTCCGCGAGTTCTTCGGCAAGGAGCCGCACAAGGGCATCAACCCGGACGAGGTCGTCGCCATCGGCGCGGCGATCCAGGGCGCAGTGCTGGCCGGCGAGGTAAAGGACGTGGTGCTGCTTGACGTGACGCCATTGTCGCTCGGCATCGAGACCCTGGGCGGCGTGATGACCAAGGTAATCGACCGGAACACGACGATTCCGACGCGGAAGAGCCAGATATTCACCACGGCCGAGGATGGCCAGCCCGCGGTAACGGTCCACGTGCTGCAGGGCGAGCGCGAGTTGTCTTCCGACAACAGGACCCTGGGACGTTTCGAGCTGTCCGGAATTCCACCGGCGCCGAGGGGCACGCCGCAGATTGAGGTGACGTTCGACATTGACGCGGATGGCATCCTCCACGTGACGGCCAAGGATAAGGCGACCGGCAAGGAGCAGTCAATTCGGATAACCGCTTCGTCCGGACTGGCGAAAGACGAGGTCGACCGGATGGTGGGCGACGCGCAGTCGCACGCGGCCGACGACAGGAAGCGACGTGAACTTGTTGACAGTCGCAACCGCGCCGATACGCTTATCTACCAGACGGAGAAGACCCTTAAAGAGTTTGGCGAAAAGGTCCCGGCCGCCGACAAACAGGCGATTGAAGAGGCGACCACGGGCCTGCGCCAGACAATGAAAACAGACGATAAGGCGGCGATAGACACGGCGATAGAGAGACTGCAGAAGGTGAGTTACAAGCTGGCCGAAGAGATGTACCGTCAGAAGGAAGCCGGGCCAGAGCCCGGGCCTTCGGACGCCCAGCCGGAGAAGGACTCGGGGAAGAAGGTCGACGCAGACTATACGGTTATCGACGAGGACAAGAAGTAGCGGAGCGAGCCGAAAGCTGCACGCGCCGGGCCGGACGCCGGAGCCGCAAAGCGGCAGGCGTTTGGCTTTGGTGCCTCATCCTTTCAGCAACCCGGACACCGGAGTGAAACCGCCAAGGACGCCAAGACCGCCAAGCGGACGCAGAGCATCTCCGTCCGGATTCACCTTTGTGTCTTTGTGTCTTGGTGGTAAAGTCCTCCTTCGGTTCTCGGGCTGCTAGCACAGAACATGGCTACGACCAGACGCGACTATTACGAAGTACTGGGCGTCGCCCGCGGCGCTACTCAGGACGAGGTCAAGTCGGCATACCGCAAGCTGGCAAAGGAACACCACCCGGACCGCAACCCGGACAATCGGGCCGAGGCCGAGGAGAAGTTCAAGGAGCTTTCCGAGGCGTATGAGGTCCTGGCCGACGCCAACAAGCGGCGGATGTACGATTCGTACGGGTTCGAAGGCGTGTCGCGGCAGTTCGGACCGGGCGGGTTCGACTTCCGCCGGGACTTCACGCACGGCGAGGACATTACCGACATACTCGGCGACCTGCTCCAGGGATTCGGTATGGGCTCGGGCGGCGGACTGTTCGATCTGCTCAGCGGCGGCCGGTCTCAGTCGCGAAGGCACGCGCGCGGCGGGGACATCAGAATTTCCCTGCGGCTGGACCTCGAGGAGATTGCCGCGTCAGTGACCAAGGAACTCAGCTTCAGCCGGTTCGAGCGGTGCCCGGAATGCGCGGGCGCGGGCGGCAAAGGCAAGGAGACCTGCCCGTCGTGCCATGGCCGGGGCCAGGTGCAGCACCGGACCAGTTCCTTCCTCGGCCAGTTCGTACAGGTTCAGTCGTGCCCGGATTGCGGCGGTGCGGGTGAACGCGTTAAAGAGACCTGCAAAGCATGCGCCGGCGCGGGCCGGGTGCGTAAGCCACGAACATTGAAGGTGCGAATACCGGCCGGGGTCTCGGCCGGCACCTACCTGCCGCTGCACGGCGAGGGTCACTTCGGCCCGGGCGGCAGCGGCGACGTGCTCGTGCAGTTCGAGGAGCGGGAGCATCCGCTTTACTTAAGACAGGGCGACGACATCGCGGTCGAGTTGCCGGTCACGATTGCGACCGCGGTGCTGGGCGGCAAGGTGAAGGTGCCGACGCTGACCGGTGGAAAAGAGGTCGAGGTACAGGCCGGTACACTGTCCGGCACCGTGCTGCGGATTCGCGGGGCAGGCATCAAGCACCTGGACGGCGGGGTCGGCGACGAACTGGTGCGGATCGTGATTCACGTGCCGAAGCACCTTTCACGCGACGAGAAGGCCCTGTTGAAGAAGCTGGACGAGTCGAGGACCGAGGAGATGCCGGGACCTCGCAAACCCGGATGAAGACGAAGTCAGAAGTCAGAATGCAGAAATCAGAATGCAGAAGTGAGCCTGCAAGCGGGCACCACGAGTCGTACTTCTGGCCGCAGCCGCCAACCGACGGGCAGCTTGTCATCACCGGTTCGGAGGCCCGTCACATTGCCCGGGTCATGCGGCACAAGGTCGGGAACGTGATCGGCGTGGTTGACGGAGTCGGGACCGAGTATGAAGTCGAGTTGACCGAGGTGAGGGCTGACCGGGTTGCGGGTCGGGTGCTGGGCACCAGGTCCGGTGCGCGCGAGCCGAAACACCGAGTGACGATTGCCCAGGCTGTGCTGAAAGGCGACCGGCTGGCACAGGTCTGCGAGCAGGTGACCGAACTGGGAGTGAGCCGGGTCATACCGATTCAGACCGCGCGCACTGTCGGGCGGCTGAGCGCGGTCAGGCTCGAACGACTCCGGACAGTGTCGCTGGCGGCTCTGAAATCATCGACCCGGACCGTGTTACCGAAGATTGACGCCGTAACCGGGCTTGGCGAACTGCTCCCGACCATCAACGAGTTTGGCCAGGCCCTGGTCGCGTACGAAGAGGAGCGCGGGCCAGGACTGGGCGAAGTGCTCGACCTCAAGGCAGGGTCCGTACTGCTCGTGGTCGGGCCGGAAGGCGGGTTCGAGCCGACTGAGATTGACGCTCTGAAGGCCGCCGGGGCGGTATCATTTTCCTTGGGCCCAAGAAGGCTGCGGGCTGAGACTGCGGCAGTCGCAGTCGCGGCGATGACCCTTGGTCTGCTGGGCGACCTTGGCGAGAGCGCAATTGCTAATTCCTAATGACTAATTACCAACGAATGCCCAGGTACGAATGCCAGACTCCGACTCTCGGCACTCATCGTCTCCGCGTTCGTTGGGAATCGGGTATTGAGAATTGGGCATCTAGACTGGTACGTTGTTTGTTCCGAGTGTACTTGAACGACTTGAGAGGAGGTGCTATAGAGTCATGGTAGGTATTACTGTTAAGGAAGGCGAATCCTACGAGAGCTTCATCCGTCGTTTCCGCCGGGCATGCGAGAATGCCGGGATCCTGCGGGAAGTGAAGCGCCGCGAGTTCTTCGAGAAGCCGAGCGATAAGAAGAAGCGGAAGCAGGCTGAGTCAAGGCGTCGGGCGTTCCGCCGCAAACAGCAGGACGAGTTCTAGGTAGACCCCGCGGGAAAGGGGAAATGAAGAAGTCGGACTTCGGACTTTTCACTTTCCGCCGGGAAGTCCCTACGGAGCCGTAGTTGGACAGTCATACGCTTGAGGTGTTGGGTTTCCCGCGCGTGCGGGAAATCCTGGCCGGGCTCTGTTCAACCGACATGGGTCGGGAGCGCGCCCTCGTGCTCCAGCCGGTGTCGGACGCGCAACACATCGCAGCCGAGTTGGACCGGCTGGATGAGGTCGTCGGTCTTGCCGAAGAGCCGCCGCTCAGCGATGTGAAAGACGTCCGGCCGCTGCTTCTGCAACTGCGGGCGTCCGGGCTCTTGACCGGCGAGGAGTTGCTGCGCGTGCGCCTGGCGTGTACCGGTATCAGGAAGTGCCGCGAGTTCTTCCGGAACGAGCGGCAGGACGTGGTGCGGGTGCGGTCGCTGATACACGACCTGGTCCCGCAGCCGGGACTCGAGCGCGGGATTGACGACGCGATTGACGAGGCCGGCGCGGTGCGCGATTCGGCGACGCCGGAACTGGCCGGCATCAGGCGCCGATTCAGGAGTATGCGCAACGCGCTCGTCAAAAGGCTGGAGCGGATGGCGGCTGACAACCCGGGTTGGTTCGGGGGCGCGGCAACGGTAAGGGGCGGTCGGTTTGTACTGCCCCTGTTGCTCGAGCACCGGGCCGGGGTGCCGGGCGTGATTCACGGCAGTTCGGGCAGCGGCTCAACCCTGTTCGTCGAACCGCTGGCGACGGTCTCGGACGGGAATGAGTTGCAGGAGTTGCAGGACGCCGAGGCCGAGGAGGTGGCGCGAATCCTGCGAGCGTTGTCGCGACTGGTTGCCGAGCACGTGCCGGAGCTGTCCATGGCGATGGACGCGGCCGGGATGTTCGATTTGCTGGTTGCCAAGCGCAGGTTTGCCGCCCGGTTTGACTGCCGGCGGCCGGAGCCGGCAGAAGGCGGCATGCTGGAACTGGCAAAGGCCAGGCACCCTTTGCTGCTGCATCGCAAGGTGAACGTGGTGCCGCTGGACATGCGCTTCCCGGATACGGCGCTCGTCGTGCTGATATCCGGGCCGAATGCCGGCGGCAAGACAGTCGTGCTGAAGACGTTGGGGCTGCTGGCCCTGATGTTCAATGCCGGCATGTACGTGCCGGCCGCGAGCGGGACCCGGCTGCCGGTGTTCAAGCAGGTCTTTGCCGACATCGGCGACGAGCAGTCGCTCGACTCGGACCTGTCCTCGTTTACCGCGCACGTCGGGAGGCTGAAGGAGATACTGGACCGAGCTGATGCCGAGAGCCTCGTATTGATCGACGAGATTGGCTCGTCAACCGCTCCGGAGGAGGGCGCGGCGCTGGCGGTGGCGGTGCTTGAGGCGCTGCGCGACCGTGGGGTGAAGAGCGTGGTGACGACTCACTTCGGGGCGCTGAAGATGTTCGCGCAGGATGAGCCGGGCATGGCCAACGCCGCGATGGAGTGGGGGCAGAGAGAGGACGGCCGAAGTCAGAAGTCAGAATGCAGAATGCAGAATGCAGAAGTGGCGGACGGGCAGAAGGCCGGACCGACCTATCGGTTGAAGATGGGGTTTCCCGGGGAGTCGAGCGCGTTCGAGATTGCCGCCGGGGCCGGAATGCCGGCAAAGGTCATCGAGCGGGCAAGGACTCGAATCGGGCGGGAGTGGCTGGACATGGGCGCGAAACTCAGGTCGCTCGATGAGGAGTTGCACAAGGCGCAGGTAGCACGTTCGGCAGCAGAACTGGAGCAACAGCGGGTCGCGCGACTGCGTCTGGACTACGATGACCGGCTGCGGGAGGCGCGCGAGGAGGCGCGGACCGCAAAGGAGCGGCTGCGGGCTGAGGAAGAGCGATTCCTGAGAGAGAAGCGGCGGGAGATCGAGAACCTGGTCAGGCAGATAAAGGAGCAGAAGGCAAGTCATGATAGCGTGGTCGCGGCCAAGCAGCACGTCGAGCAGGCGCTGGCCGAGGTGGAGGTCGAGGAAGAGGCGAGAAGCGAGAGGCGAGAGGCGAGAGGCGAGGTGCTCGAACTGAAGCCCGGGGACAACGTGGAGTCACATACGTTTCGCAGGCAGGGCGTGGTCGTCGAAACGAGCGCGAACCGCGCGACCGTCGCATTCGGTCAGATAAGAGTGGAGCTTGAGCTTGCCGACCTGAGATTGGTCAAGCCGGCCAACCTGAAGCCGGAGCCGCAGCCGGTTTCAGCAGAGCCATACAACTTTGATACAAGGCTGAACGTGCGGGGAATGACCCGAGAGGAAGCAGACGACGTAGTGACGAAGTTCCTTGATGAGGCGGTGATGACCGGTTCCATTGAACTCACCATCGTCCATGGTAAGGGCGGGGGAGTGCTGCGCCGCGCGCTGTGGGACCGGTTGCGACGGGATTCCCGGGTGGAGACGGTCAACCTGGCTGAGGCAGCCGCAGGCGGCAGCGGCGTGACCGTGGTGAAGCTGAAGAGTTGCGCATGATAAAGCAGGAAGTCATCGAGCAGGTGCGGATGCAGACCGACATCGTGCAACTGATCGGCGGGTACGTGCCGCTGAAGAAGGCGGGCCGGTACTACAAAGGGCTGTGTCCGTTCCATTCCGAGCGGACGCCGTCGTTCCATGTCAACCAGGAGCGGCAGACCTACCATTGTTTCGGGTGCGGCACCGGCGGGACGGCAATCAACTTCGTAATGGTGACGGAGAAGCTCGAATTCCCCGAGGCCGTGAAGTTCCTCGCGAAGAAGCTGGGCATCACGGTCGAGACCGAGCAGGTGTCGGGGCGGAACCAGGGGCTGTACGACATCTGCGACCAGGTCTGCCTGTTCTTTGAGCAGCAACTCCCGAAGACGCCGGCAGCCATGGCCTACGTCAAGAAGCGGGGGCTCGGTGCCGAGACCGTCCGCAGGTTCAGGCTGGGATTCGCTCCTGCCGGCAACATGCTGCGCGGGCAGGCGAAACGCCGGAACTGGTCGGAAGAACTACTGGTCCGGGCCGGGCTGCTCAACAAGCGCGACGACGGGCTGATTGACTGGTTCCACGGCCGGCTGATGTTCCCGATATTTTCGCTGTCCGGCAAGGTCATTGCGTTCAGCGGAAGGGTACTGGACGACAGCGAGCCGAAGTACCTGAACTCGCCGGAGACCGCGCTGTTCCGCAAGGGCGACAACCTGTACGGCGTGTTTCAGGCCAAGGGCTACATCCGGGAGCAGATACCGATACTGGTCGAGGGCAACCTCGACATGCTCTCGCTGGTGGACGCGGGCATCAACAACGTCGTGGCGCCGCTTGGGACCGCGCTCACGCCCGTCCAGGCGCAACTGCTGCGCCGGTACAACACCCGTATCACGGTCTGTTTCGACGGCGACAACGCCGGCAGAAAGGCCTGCCGCCGTGGGATCGAGCTCCTGCTCGGGGCCGGGTTGGAGCCGCAGATTGCCCTGTTGCCGGACGGGAGCGACCCGGATTCCTACGTCCGTCAGTTCGGCAAGGAGAAGTTGCTGGAACTGCTGGCAAGGTGGCAGGACTGGGTCGAGTTCGTGCTTGCCGGCCGGGACCTCGCCAGGGTCGCGGAGCAGCGGGCCGCCCTCACTGAACTGGTTGGATTGCTGCGGCTGATTGGCGATGATACGACGCGCGAGCTTTACGCGAACCGAATTGCCGACCGGTTCCGGGTCGACAAGACGACCTTGCTCCGCAGCGCGGGCCAGCAGAAGCCAAGCGCACCCAGGACCGGCGCGACCCGCGGGATCGAGGAGAAGCTGCTGGGCTCGGCGATTCAGAGTCAGGAACTGGCGCGAATCGCTCGTGACCTGGGGCTGGCAGAAGTCTTGCTGGATGAGAAGCTGCGGCCGATTGCCCGGCTGGCCGTGGACCATTGTGACGATGCGGGTTTCAACGCCGGACTTGTGCTTGGCCTGATTGACGACGAGGAAACACGCAAACTGGTGTCGGCCTGGACTTTCGATGACGTACCGACCCCGGTTGAGTTTCGGGAGGCGCTGAGGAGGTTCCGGGCCAAGTGGCTGGACCGCCGGCTCAAGGAAGCGCACGCCCGGGGCGAAGATTCGTCGGTCGAGGAATTGCAGAAGGAAAGAAGTGAATTGCTTCAGGAAGTTACGAGAGAAAGGAGTAGCCGCCATGAAGAATGACAAAGAGCAGAAGCGGCGGGGCCGGCCTCCGGCTGGTTTGAAGGACGGGGTCAAGAGACCGATTGCCGGGAAGCGCGGGCCGGGTCGCCCGCCCGGGCGGGGTCGCAAGGCGCGGGAGCTGGCCGAGCGTGAGCCGTGGCTCGATACCGTGTATGAGAAGGCGGCGAACGACAAGCGGATTACCTACGAGGAGCTGGAAGACCTGGTGCCGGATGACGTCCTAATGTCAACCGACCGGCTCGAGGAGGTCGTAGCCGGTCTCGCCCGCAGCGGCATCTTGATGACCGAGGTCCGTGTGGAAGAGCCGGAAACGGTCATGCACAAGGGGCCAAAACCGATAATCCAGCGCACCGAAGATCCGACCAAATCGTACTTCCGTGAGCTCTCCAAACTCCCGCTACTGACACGTGACGAGGAGATACGCTACTCCAAGGAGATGGAGGAAGGCTACAAGAGCATCATCAAGTACCTGTTCGACCCGATATCGATGATGCGCCGGCTGGTCGAAGAGTGCTGGTCGATCGAGGAAGGGACCAAGTCGCTGGACCAGATTGCCCGGGTCGAATTCGAGTGCCTCTTTGACAAGAAGGCGCTCTGGCGGGACCGGCAGCGGTTCATCCGTTGCCTGCGCGACATTCGGCGCGAGGCGGACCGGATTGAGAAGCTGAAGAAACGGAAGTCGTCGGTGCCGGTGCGCCGGCAGATTACGGATGCGAAGAAGCGCGTGTTCAGCCGGGTACAGACGTTGTCGCTTCAGCACCACTTGATTAACAACCTGATTACCGAATTCAAGGACAAGGGCACTGAGGCGCTCGGCCTGGCGCGCGAGTTGCTTGTGGCAAAGGCGGAGGGCCGGGAGGGCACGCCCGAGGTTGCCGAGACTCGGCGCAAGCTGCGCGAGTGCCACGATTTCCTGGACCGGAACACAGCCGACGTCAGGAAGGTGCTCACCGAGATGGCGCTGTGCGAAAACCGGATTCTCGCGGCCCGCGACAAGATGATCGAGGGCAACGTGCGGCTGGTCATCTCCATTGCCAAGCGGTATGCCAATCGGGGTCTCGAGTTCGCCGACCTGCTGGAAGAGGGCAACGTCGGGTTGATAAAGGCGGTTGAGAAGTTCAACTACCGCAAGGGGTTCAAGTTCTCGACTTATGCGACGTGGTGGATCAAGCAGGCAATTAC
This sequence comes from uncultured bacterium, assembly GCA_964597845.1. Lineage (GTDB taxonomy): Bacteria > Hydrothermota > Tepidihabitantia > Tepidihabitantales > Tepidihabitantaceae > UBA2258. Next base: position 11,383 of record CAZQZR010000015.1, read on the forward strand.
ACGGGCCATCGCCGACCAGTCGCGGACCGTGCGTGTGCCGGCGCACATCATTGACGCCATCAACAAGGTGGCGAAGATACAGCGCCAGTTCATGCAGAAATACGGTCGGGAGGCAACCGTCGCGGAACTGGCACAGCGGCTATCGACCCCGAAGGAGAAAATCGAGGGGCTGACGAAGATATCGCAGTTCGGTGTGTCGCTCGACAAGCCGGTGGACGACGACGAAACAAGCTTCATCGGCGATTTCATCTACGACGAAAAGACCGCCTCGCCGTCCCATGCCGCCGGTGTGTCGCTCCTGGGCGAAAAGCTCGAGGAGGCGCTGGCGGTGCTGACCAAGCGTGAGGAGAAGGTGCTGCGGCTCAGGTTCGGGCTCGGGGACGGCTGCCCGAGAACACTGGAAGAGGTCGGTCAGATATTTAACATTACCCGCGAGCGAGTCCGGCAGATAGAGGCCAAGGCGCTCAAAAAGCTGCGCCACCCGGTACGTCTGAGGAGGTTTGAGCCGCTGCGCGACCTCCTGCAATGAGTCGAATCGGCGTCATATCGGATACGCACGACCACCTGGACAACGTGCGGAAGGCGGTGGCGCTGTTCAACCGGCTCAAGCCTGACCTTGTTGTGCACTGCGGTGACGTCGTCGCCCAGTTTGTGCTTAAGGAGATGGGCGGGCTACACATGCCGGTCAGTGTCGTGTACGGCAACTGCGACGGCGACCGGGCGGCGCTGCGGGAGCGGGCAGAGGAACTTGGGTTCGTGCTGCACGACGGCCCCCATGGTTTTGCCCTCGGCGGGAAGCGCATAGTTGTATCCCACCAGCCATTGAGTCCGGCGCCGGACTGCGACTTCTATCTGCACGGCCACACCCACAAGTTGCGGCGTGAAGGCAGGCGGCCGGTAGTCGTCAATCCGGGTGAGGCGTGCGGCTGGCTGTCGGGCCGGGCCACGGTCGCGATGCTCGATACCGACACGGCCGAGGTTGAGTTCCTTGACCTGTAGGAGGATCAGTTGAGCAAGACGGTTCCTGAACGCGAGGCCCGGAGCGAAGTGCTGATCCCCGGGTTGTACGTGGTCTCGACACCGATTGGGAATCTCGGGGACATGACGCAGCGCGCGGTCGAGGTGCTGAAAGCGGTTGACCTGATTGCCTGCGAGGATACCCGACACAGCGGTCTGTTGCTACAGCATTTCCACATTCGGAATCGACTGACCTCGTATCACGAGTACAACAAGGTGAGTCGGACCCCGGAGTTGCTCGAGCAGTTGCAGCGGGGCGGACGCATTGCACTCATCACCGATGCCGGGACCCCCGGCATCTCCGACCCGGGCTTCTATTTGATTCGGGCGGCGGTGCGGGCCGGGATTCCGGTCATGCCGGTGCCGGGAGCATCGGCGTTACTCGCCGGCCTGGTCATCTCGGGCCTGCCTTCGGACCGGTTCGCGTTCGAGGGATTTCTGCCCAAGCGTGACGGCCGGCGGCGCAAGCGCCTCGCCGCGCTCAAGAGCGAAGAGCGTACCACGGTCTACTGCGAGGCGGCCCGGCGCGTCAAGCGCCTGCTGGAAGAGATGCTCGACCTGTGGGGAGACCGGGATGTTGTGGTCTGCCGCGAACTGACCAAGCGTTTCGAAACGGTCCTGCGAGGCAAGATAACCGACGTGCTGGCGCAAATCGGCGACCACGAACTGAAGGGCGAGACGGTAGTCGTGGTGGCGGGCGCCGGAGACGAAGAAGAGGAAGATGAAGGAAACGGTGAAGCAACAGGGACGTAAGCTCCTCAGGCCGCTTGTGAGTGTGCTGGTGGCATTGCGCGTGTCGCCGACGGCGGTGACGATTGTCGGGCTGCCGCTCAGCATTGGGGCCGGGTTCTGTTTCGCTGCCGGGTGGTTCATACCTGGCGGCGTTCTGGCGGCGCTCGTCGGGCTATGCGACACGCTGGACGGCGAACTCTCTCGCCGGACCGGCACCGCGAGCGCCCGTGGCGCGTTCCTCGATTCGATAGTCGACCGACTGAGTGAATCGTTCGTCCTGGTCGGGCTGTACTGGTACTACCGCGATTCATGGTTCGGGCTGCTGGCAATCGTCGCGCTTGTATTCTCGCTGATGGTCAGCTATGTCCGGGCCAGGGCTGAAGGCCTGGGCCGGGAGTGCAAGGTCGGGTGGTTTGAGCGGCCGGTACGGGTGCTCGTGCTATTGGCCGGAGCTTTCATCCTCGGGCGTACGTGGATGCCGGTTGCCCTGGGAATGATCGCCTTGGGCAGCTTCATCACCGTGGTCCACCGTATCGTGCACGTGCTCGCACAGCGGAGTCCTGCTTCATGAGCTGGCGGATTCTGCTGGTCGGTGTGGCCGGTTCGAGCCGGATGCGCTGGGCCAAGGCCGACTCGCTCGAAGAACTGGCCGCCCTGACGTCAACTGCCGGGGGCGTTGTGGTCGAGCGGTTGATCCAGGTAAGGCCGAAACTCGACCCGGCGACGCTCGTTGGTAAAGGGATGGTCGAGAGCCTGCATCAGACCTGCAAGGAGTACCGCATTGACCTGCTGATATTAGATGAAGTGCTGACCCCGACCCAACAGCGCAACCTTGAAGACGCAATCCAGGTCCGGGTGATCGACCGGGCCGCCCTGATTCTCGACATATTTGCCCTGCATGCCCGTACCGCCGAGGCCAAGATCCAGGTGGAACTGGCCCAGTTGGAGTACCGCCGGACCAGGCTGACCGGGTTCGGGGTCGAGATGTCCCGGCTGGGCGGCGGCATCGGTACGCGCGGGCCGGGGGAGACGCGGCTTGAAGTTGACCGGCGGCGCCTCGAGCAGCGGATCACGGCCTTGCGCAAGGACCTGAAGGGGATTGACCGGGAACGGGCAGTGCAGCGGGATCGCCGGAGTGAGATGTTCCGGCTTGTACTTGCCGGCTACACAAACGCGGGCAAGTCGACCCTGCTCAACCGAATGACCGATGCCGACGTTCGAGTGTCGGACCAGTTGTTCGCCACACTCGACCCAAACACCAAGCCATGGCAACTGGCGCGTAACGTGAACGTGCTGGTTACGGACACGGTCGGGTTCATCCGCAACCTGCCGACGCAACTGGTCGCCAGTTTCCGCTCGACCCTGTCCGAGGTGCTCGACGCGAGCCTGGTCCTGCACGTGGTTGACGCCAGCGACGAGCAGGTTGACCGGAAGATCGACGCAGTGAACGAGACCCTGGCCGCCATCGGGGCCGGAGACAAACCGGTGCTGATGGTCTTCACCAAGACCGACCGGGTGTTCGACGAGGCGGTGCTCAAGCGGCTTAACCGCAGCTATGCCCGGTCGGCCTTCGTTTCCGGGGCGACGGGTGACGGAATCGACGAACTCAAGACCGAATTGATGGGTCGGGTTGGACGGGGAATGGTGACACGGACGTTCACCGTGCCCGACCATCGACTGGACCTGGTCAGCCTGCTACACGACGCCGGCCGGGTCATCCATGAAGAGCAACTCAAGGGCAGGCGCAGGCTCAAGGTCACCGGGTTCAAGTCCTCTCTCGCCCGCGCCCGTGCCAAAGTCGACGCCGCGCTCCGCAGCTAAACTGCGAGGGTGTACACCGTACACCGTGAACCGTTCCGTCGCTGCGTCGCGGTCGGATGTCGGTACTCCTGGCATCTAGTACACAGCATCTGACTTCTGACTAGGCTTGGGCGGCTATGTCCGGTTCGCGCCCGACCCGGCCCCAGCGTATACGAGGTATCGGCCCAGGGCCTCAAGCGTCACAAGTCCCACAATCCGGCCCGAGTCAAGCACGGGCAACGACGTGCAGCCACAGGTCTGGATTGCGGCGTAGACCTGCTCGAGGGTCTGGTCCGCAGTCACGGTCGTGAACTCGGTCCGCATTACCCGGCTAACCAGGGCACCAGTGCCGTGTTCGTGAAGCGCGGCCAGGATGTCCGGCTTCATCAGGACGCCGACCACCTTGTCATCCGCCACGACCGGAAAATCCTCCTGGAATCCATGATAGGCATGTTCCACGGCCAGGCTTACCCGGTCGTCAGGGCTCAACGTTTGGAACGTCGCGGCCATGACGCGGCTCACCGGCACGTCGTGGAGCGTGGTCTTGATTTTCACCCGGTTGGCTTCAGAGCTCGCGCCGAAGTAGATGAAGACTGCGATGAAGGTGAGCCAGATGTTGAAGAACAGGCCGACCATGCCGAGCCCGATGGCGAAGACGCGGCCAACCGAGGCGGCAATAGCCGTGGCCCGGTCAAAGGGCATGGCATGAGCCAGCGCGGCCCGGAATATCCGCCCTCCGTCCATGGGAAAACCGGGCAGCAGGTTGAAGATGGCAAGCAGCAGGTTCACGCGGGCAAGGTTGGGTAGGAACAGGCCGGCCGTGACCGTGGTCTTGAACGTGGCAGCCGGGCCATAGAGCAGCAGGCTTGCTATCCCAAGAACCAGCCCGAGCACGACGCTTGTGGCCGGGCCGGCCACGGCTATAAGGAACTCCCGGCCCGGCTGCTCAGGCATGTCGTCCATCTGGGATACACCGCCGATTGGCAGTAGGATGATTCCATTTACCTTCACGCCGAACCTGCGTGCCACAAGGCTGTGCCCGAGTTCGTGGATAGTAACCGATACGAAGAGTGCGAGGATGAAGCTCACGCCGGCAAGCGCGGCCTTCGGTCCGCCGTGAAATGCGTAGACCATTCCGAGGAAAACGATGAACAAAAGGAACGTCAGGTGGACGCTTATCGGGATGCCGAAGATCCGGCCCAGCCGCAGCGAAGATCTCATGATGGCACGACCAGGCCCGCCGCGCCCTGCATTACTTCGTCAATGAATCTGTCTTCGGGCAGTGCGCCTTCGAACGCATGGCCGCGATTGACCACGGTCCTCGGTACGGCCATCACGTTGTAGAGCCCGGCAAGTTGCGGGAACTCGCTCGCATCGATGATGCTCAAGGAGATGTTGTCTCTTTCGATCGCCAGGCTCGCCGCCACGCCTGCGGCCAGCGGGCAGACCGGGCAGGTCAGCGTGACGAACATCTGCAGGTCAACCGGGGACGTAAGACCGGCCAGCTTCGTTCTCGCCTCCGGCTTGAGCCCGCTGTCACGGCGTCCGACCAGCTCGACCAAGGCGAGCAGCGTGCTGAACTCATACCCGGCCGGCACTCCGTAGTACCGGATGCCATAATCCTTGTCCCCGGCGACGCAGATGGCCGGCACCTTGTCCACCCGATACTCAGCCGCTTTCGCGCTGTCTTTCGTCAGGTCGTAGACCTCGACGGACAGCCTGTCCGATAGCCCGGCGACCTCCTGCGCCATTTCCCTCGCCTGGCGACAGAACTGGTTTTCGTTTTCTTCTGTGAACACAATAAGCCGGACCGGGTTCGGCACCTTGGCCAGCATCTCTACGGTCTTTGCTCTTACGGGTTCGCTCATCTTTGGCATTGATACACCTCTAGTTTATTAGACTCATACTCCGGCCGTTCGAATCGGACGAGAGATACCCGCAGGGCCGGCTGGCGGTCTACGGTTTGCGAACTAGATTGCGTCGGTCTCCGGTTCGTCAGTTATGGCCGCTAGATGATAGTTCGTGATGACCTGGCGTTCGTGCTCGGATTCCACCCAGACGGCCGCAACCCATAGTTCCTCCTTGGATCCCGACATGACAATCTCAAGCAGGGCCGAACTCTCCCGATCCGCTGCGACCCGGTGCTCGTTGGCCACGGAGCCCTTTGAGTCACCGATGCCCTTTGAGAAATCCGGTTGGTCGGTTCTGGGCCAGGCACCAAGGATCACACGGCACGATTCGCCCGGCCCTAGTTTCCACTCGTAGTACAGAACCAGCCGAGTGGCCGGGCCGGGAACAAACGGCGCGTTGAACAACAGCCGCATCCCGGTCGGGAATGGTCCGGGCAACGAAACCCGCCCGGCAATCGATTGTACACCACGCACCTGGCCGAACGTCTGAACCGGCATCGCGTCCTGAGCGGTCGTGGTGATAGTTATGTTTGATGCAGGGATTACGGGTTCTTTCTTCGCGAACCGGGCTAACCATTCGTCGTAGTCCGTTTCGCCTCTGTCGGAGGCGTGCTGCGCGCAGGCTGGCGCCAGGTTCTCTACCGATATCCTGCCGCCCTTGGCGAACGGTAGTCGCGGGACGAGGGTTGTGTGCTCGCGATAGCATCCGGGTACTGCGCAGGCGCTGCCGTGCAAGGCGACAACCTCGTCCTCCATCTCCTGCGGCCAGCGTTCCCCGCTAACATAAGCGGTATGGTCCTCGCCCGGTGTCGGCGCGTAGTGGGCGGCGTTGCAGTCCGGGCACACCAATTCCTGACTGAGGTCGTCCCACAGCACCTCACGTGCCCGACGGCAATGCGGGCAATGGTAATGCCAGATCATATTCCTGGCCTTGTCTCGATGATAGCAGTAAGCATGATCAGCTCCTATGACACTTGTGATATCTGCGCGGTCCGCGGGTTCAGTGCACCATGGTTCTTCCCAGAAAGTAAGGCCAGATGATGAGGGCAAGTACGCCCTTCCAGAAGAACGGTATCTGCAGGTAGCCGACGCTGGATAATCAGGCGATGAACCGCGCGGAACACATCGTTGGTCCGCCGTGCCAGTGCTTGTGGCGCATATGTTGGTGATGTCTCTGCCTTGTCCCGGCGCCGCTCCCCATACTCAGATCCCAACTCATGCCTGGGTTCATCTGCCATGGGTGTTTCCTTTGTGACTCGCAATCATGAAATTAGACCCGCGTCGGTCCTCGTCGGTTCCGGATCGTGCCCGGCGAATACTCTTCAGAGCGAGGGCGGAAGCAGCGGGACATCCCTTGCCGCCTCCGTCGATCGGGAAGTTTGCATTTGGCAATGGCGGGCGTGACGGGCAGCGTGCCGTATCAGAAACTGTCACTATGGACTTTGTTTCACAACCAGTTCACGGCTGAAACCGTCCACAGTTCGCGACGAACCATGGACCCACGGGTTGGATGGGTCATTCAGGAACGCCGGACTAGATTACTTGATAAGCTCCATGTCCCCGGAATCTCATGACTCCGGGGACTCTTCGAAGAACTGTCCCGACCTCCTCCTCACGAACATTTAGCCCACTTCATCTTGGTTTGCCTAGACTGGTTCTATCCGCGGATTCGATTCAGCCTCTGTGAAACCCGCGTCGTCGTCCAGCCTCCTTTTCAGCCTCCGAGTGCTACCGCCAGGGCACCTACGACCAAGCACCCAACTCCGAGTAGCAGCCACTTCGCGATGTTACGCATGCCGTTTTCTCCCCAGTGCTGCCCGCTAGCCCAGCAGGTTTCGCAACGCTGCTCCTTTTCGGCAGGCAGCCACTTTGCTCTGAGGTGTTCTCCAAGGGTTCACTTCCCACCCAAAGAAAGTGGACCCGAAGCGCGGTTTCTGTTATCGGGCACCTGTCACGCTTCCTACGGGTACCCGACTCTCAACGGGCTCATCTCTCTCCGGACTTGCCGGTGCTGCGAAGGAACCGTTCCCAAGCTCCTGCGCCGGCCAACAAGGCGCAGCACTTCTGCGCACAGGTCTTGAGTACGATTGTGTTGTCGTGAACTGACTAAGCCTTATCGGCTGAGCGTCGTCGTAACAATGACCACGCGAACGTCATCTTCACGACACTCAGGTACTCACACCCACATCAGTGTACCTTCCATGTCCCGCATGTCAATAACGACGGTCTCGACTGCTTGGAGGCGTGACTAATGCATTGATGCCACGACGTATTGGGGAGGGGATAGTTTCCACACGTCACCGCTTGTGGCGGCATGGCCGGGTTCCACGTGGGAAATCACGTCGATGTCCGTAACGGCTGCTGCTCGAATCCTGACAGCAACCTCGATTGTTGATTCCCGATTGGCGGTTGGCGGACCGGGCGCGAGCTTCCGGACTTCCGTGCGAGTTGGAGGCCTGGTGGCAAGATCCGTCCGGGTCGTGATGGAAACGAAAGCAGTCGCCCGCCGACAGGTTGTGCCGGCGGGCGACGATGCTCTAGAACTACTCCTCGACTTTGATGGCGCTGGACGGGCAGTCTTCGGCTGCCTGCTGGACGCATTCCTCGGCCCCTTCAGGAACTACGTCCACCTTTGCCTTGGCCGTATCACCGTCCAGTTCGAAGATGTCCGGACAACTGCTGATACACAGCTCGCAGCCGGTACAGAGTTCTTTGTCGACTGATGCTTTCATTTGGACCTCCATTCAAGGCCGGCTTGTACGATCCCGCCGGCGCAGTTTGTTCGCTTCAAGGCTGAACTGTAATATCGCGAAATCGGTTTGTCAAGACCGGTTTTAGGCCGGACTGGATGATTGCCACAAAGACACCAAGTAGGACAATAGTGAATAGAGAATTGAGAATTGTGAAACCCAAATCCGCCTTTCACTATTCACCATTCCTAACTCACTATTTCGCTGCGTCTCTGTGCCTTTGCGGTTCATTTCTTGTCCTCGGCTTGGGCGGCCTCGGGACGAGTGAGGAAGGCGTGGACAAATCCGTCGATGTGCCCGTCCATCACGCCGACGAGGTCATGGCTCGTGTGCTCGGTTCGGTGGTCCTTCACCTGCTGGTAAGGGAAGAAGACGTAGGAACGAATCTGGTGGCCCCAGGCGATTTCGGTCTTGGACGCCTCAAGCTTCTCGCGCTTCTCGTCCTGTTCGCGCTTGCGGAAGTCGTACAGCCTGGAGCGCAGAATCTTCAGGGCGTTCGTTTTGTTCTGGAACTGAGACCGTTCGTTCTGGCAGACGACCACGATGCCGGACGGGATGTGGGTGATGCGCACGGCCGAGCTGACCTTGTTGACGTTCTGGCCACCGTGGCCGCCGGCGCGGAAGGTGTCGAGCTTCAGGTCGCTGGGGTTGATGTCGACCTCGATGTCGTCGACCTCAGGAAAGACCGAGACCGCAGCGAAGCTGGTGTGGCGGCGTTTGTTGGCGTCGAAGGGCGAAACCCGGACCAGGCGGTGGACCCCGATTTCGGACTTCATGAGGCCGTAAGCGTAGGTGCCGCTGACTTCCAGCGTAGCGCCTTTGATGCCGGCTTCGTCGTTGGGTTGGAGGTCCAGCACTTCATACTTGAGCCCCTGGAGTTCGATGTAGCGGCCGTACATCCGGTAGAGCATCTCGGCCCAGTCGCAGGATTCTGTACCGCCCGCGCCCGGATGAATCGAGACGATGGCGGCGCGGGAGTCTTCATGGGACCGGAACATCGCCCGTTCCTCGAGCGCTTCGAGATCGTGGCCCATGGCTTCGACCTGTCCGTCCAGCTCTTTGCGGGCCGATTCGTCAGACTCGTCGAAGAGCCCGAGCATCTCGGTTGTGTCATTGATTTCGCCGGCGAGCCGATCCACGCGCGCGAGCATGTCGTCCAGGGCCGCGATGCGTCGCATCGCCGTCTGGGCGCGTTCGGCGACGTTCCAGAAATCGGGCTGGGAGCTGGCCTTGGTAAGCTCGGCTAGTTCGGCTCGACGTGCGGGCAGGTCAAAGAAACTCCTGTAGCTTGTGCAGGCGCTCGGTCAGGTACGCAAGCTCGGGCGCCGCGCTTCGGGTATCGCCGGGCACGGGCGAAGCTACTTCTGCTCGGGTTCCGCCGCGGGCTGAGCGGGTTCAGCCTCGGCCTTCGGCGGCTTGGGCTTGCGCGGTTTTGGTGGCTTGGCGGCCTTGGGCGGCTTGGGCGGTTCCGGCGGCTTGACCGGCTTGGCGGCCCTGGTCGGGACCACGTCGCCGTACTTTCTGCGGAACTTCTCGACCCGGCCGGCGGTGTCCACGAGCTTCTGCTTGCCGGTGAAGAACGGGTGACATGCCGAGCAGAGGTCAACGTTCATCTTCGGTCTGGTCGAACGAGTCTTGACCACGTTGCCGCAGGCGCAGGTGATGGTCGACTCAACGTACTTGGGATGGATCTTCGGTTTCATTTCACATCAACTTTCGCTCATCGATTCGAGGAATTCCTTATTGTTACGGGTCAGACGCATCTTGTCAAGCACGAACTCCATCATTTCGACCGGGCTCAGTTCGGCGAGCAGCTTGCGCATGAGCCAGATACGGTTGAGTTCGAACTCGGAGAGGAGCAACTCCTCCTTGCGCGTGCCGGAGCGTTGCAGGTCAATGGCCGGGAAGATGCGGCGGTCGGCCAGTTTCCGGTCGAGGATGAGCTCCATGTTGCCGGTGCCCTTGAACTCTTCGAAGATGACCTCATCCATCCGCGAGCCGGTCTCGATCAGTGCCGACGCGATGATGGTCAACGAGCCGCCTTCCTCGATGTTGCGGGCCGCGCCGAAGAACTTCTTGGGCTTCTGGAGGGCGTTGGAATCGAGTCCGCCGGAAAGGGTGCGGCCGGAGTGCGGGACTACGAGGTTGTGGGCGCGGGCGAGGCGGGTAATCGAGTCGAGCAGGATAACGACGTCGTATCCGTGCTCGACCAGCCGCTTGGATTTCTCCAGTACCATGTCGGCGACCTGGACGTGGCGTTCGGGCACCTCGTCGAAGGTCGAACTGATGACTTCGGCTTTGACCGACCGTTCCATGTCGGTCACTTCCTCGGGCCGCTCGTCAATCAGCAGGATGATGAGCTTGATTTCCGGATGGTTGGCGGTGATGCAGTTCGCGATCTTCTGGAGCAGGATGGTCTTGCCCGCGCGCGGCGGAGAGACGATCAGGCCGCGCTGCCCCTTGCCGATGGGCACGAACAAGTCCTCAACCCGCATCGAAAAGTCGTTCTTCTCCGGTACCTCGAGCAGAATCCGCTGCAACGGGTAGAGCGGGGTCAGGGCGTCGAACGGGACCCGGCGCCGGTCTTCGGCGAGCGGCGTTCCGTTCTCGGTGTCAATCTTCAGGAGCGCGAAATACCGCTCGCTGTTCTTGGGCGGACGCGCATGCCCGACGATCGTATCGCCGGTCCGGAGCCCGAACCGCTTGATCTGGGACGGCGATACGTAGACGTCGTCCGACGAAGGCAGGTAGCTGTAGTCGGGCGAGCGCAGGAACCCGAAACCCTCATTGAGGATTTCGAGCACGCCCGTCACCTCGACGCCCTCGGCGCCGGTGTTGTGCTGGCGCGCGTCGGCCTCAAGGATGGCCAGGACCAGGCCCTGCTTGTTCCGGTCCCGGTAGTCGGGGATGTTGAACTTTTCAGCGAGGTCGAAAAGCTCAGATATCTTCTTGCGTTTGAGTTCTTCCTGAATCATCGTCTCTCCTTGTCGGGGCTGGTGCTCCGGCCGGAATGCGGCAACTTTGTCCGGAGGACCGCCGGGTTCGTTTCACTTGGCCGGGTTCGCAATTCGCGCCCGGCATTCCCGGCTGCCCATTATACTTTCAAACAACGGGGTTGGGAACCGGCAGACCTGATTCTATACAGACTGGGATACTTCTTCAGAGGAACAAGTGGGCTGCCGGGTTTCCGGCTGGCTCCGTCCGGTGAGAAGTATAGACACCCCCTGTCCGCATGTCAAGCGCTACTGCCGGTAGACCGGCTGCCGATTGACAACCCGGACCCCGCGTCTAGAATCAGGGTGATTGAGGACGTGATGCTTACACACCCGAAGTGTCCGCGATGCCGCGACACCGAGTTGACGTCGGTGCAATGCGGTCCGACGACGGTCGACCAGTGCAGTCAGTGCCATGGTCTCTGGTTCGACGCCAGGGGCGACGAGCTGCGGGAAATCCTCGAGCGCGGCTGGGAGCGTGTGCCCGAAGCTCTGAGGGAGCCCGGTCCGGGCTCGGACCCGACTCGAGACACGCCGGCCGATGAGTTCGGGTTAGTGCCTTTGTTGTGTCCGCGTTGCGCCAGTGACATGACGAGCTACTGGTATGGCGGTGAGGCGGCGAAGACGTTCCTGGCCGACGCCTGCCCGCTGGGGCACGGCGTCTGGCTGGATTCAGGCGAACTGGAGAAGGCGTTCCATGCACTCAAGGAGTTCTCGCGGACCCAGGCCGAGATGGAGCGTTCCGGCAAGGTTGACGAGGCCCTGGCCAGGGCTGCGCCGGGAGACTGGGGTCCGAAAAGCGTATTCGGGAACCGGTTCTGGGAGTACCTGGCCGCGATGCTGAACATGAACGTGCAGCATTGATGTTACACTGGTAAACAGAGCCGGCGGTAGCGAGCTTCCGAGCGGCCTGCGGACATGAGTCTGCGGGCCGCTTGCCTGTCCGGAGGAATTGCGCTAGAGTGTTCACACTATGAAGACAATCATCACTGCTTTGGCAGCGTCGGTCTGTATTCTCATCGGGACCGGGTGTAAGACAAACTCCGCGCCCGCGACCCCGGGTGCACCGACCGGACCCGGCGTGGGAATGGTCGGCGAGTCCCTGAAGTTCCTGGTCGCGACCACCGACCCGGAATCGGACAGTGTCCGCTATCTGGTTGACTGGGGCGACGACATCGGTGACTGGACCGGGCTCCTCGCGAGCGCCGAGTCCTGTACCGTCGCCCACGCGTGGTTCGTGCGCGATGCCTACGCGGTCAAAGTTCAGGCCGAGGACGCGCAGGGCAAGATGTCGGGGTGGTCGCCGGCACTCACGGTCTCGATTGAGAGCCTCTGCAGGCGCTAGGCAGGCGTGAGGTCGTTGGTTCGTGGTTCGTGGTTCTTAGTTCTTAGCCACTTAGCGCTGGCGGCGGTCGCGCTCGCGGGCGAGACCGGTAAGATTGCCGGCCGCGTACTAGATGAGGCCGGGCAGCCGCTGGTGTCGGCGAACGTCGTTGTCACGGGCCAGACCCTGGGCGCGGCGAGCGACGTAGACGGGTACTACGTCATTCTCAACGTCCCGGTTGGTACCTACGAGGTCGAAGCTTCGATGATAGGCTATCGGGCAGTGAGCGTGACCGATGTGCGGGTCGAGCCGGACCGTACCGCAAGGGTCGACTTCCGCTTGAGCGCCTCTGCCATCGACGTGCCCGGGATAACAGTGCACGCCGAGAAGCCCATCGTGTCAAAGGACATGGTCGGCGCGCGATACTCGCTGCCGGCGCAGGACTTGAACTTCCTGCCCGCCGAGTACCTGCAGGGCGGGATGCCCGTGTTCTCGTCCGGCGTGGCGCGAACCGAGTCGAGCTACCACGTGCGCGGGGGACGGGCAACCGAGGTCGACTACCGGATTGACGGAGTGAGCGTGGTCGACCCGCTCACGGGCGAGTTCGGCATCGAGCTTTCGCGCAGCGTCGCGGACGAGGTGATATTCATGCCCGGCGGATTCTCGGCCGAATACGGCCGGGCCATGTCGGGCGTGGTCAACCTGATAACCGCCTACCCGAAGTCCGAACCGAGCGCGGCATATCGAATCCGGTCAGAGAAGATGATGCCCTACTACTACGACTTCGGGTACACCGACCAGGCGCTCCAGGCGCACATCCCGGTCACCCGCGGCCTGCGCCTGTTCGTGGACGCGGGCGGCACGACCATGGACGACTGGGACGCGCGGCTGCTGCGGCTGCCGCACAAGGAACGCGCGGACTATTCGCTGTACGGCAAGGCGGTCGCTGACCTCGGCCCCAAGCTCAAGTTCACCGGCTCGGCCGCGGCGTTCCGCAGTGAGTTCGACCGGTACCAGTCGCAGTGGAAGCTCCTGCTGGACGACTATCGTTCGGACATGCGCCACGGCAACCTCGGCATCGCGAGCCTGAGCTGGCTGCCCGAAGACCGGTTCCTCGGCAAGGTGCAGGTCTCGCGGTTCTACACCGACAAGACCATCGGGGTCAGGGAGCCGGGGCCGGTGAACATCTGGAAGGACTTCCAATTCCGCGACACCAGCGAGTACGGCCTGCCGGTAATTGACGAGCGCAACCCGTGGAACATGCAGTGGAACCGCTACTGGTACTTCTACACCGACGGCACCTATGACCAGTACCGCCACACCGCGACCGAGACCTGGAACTCGAAGGTGCTCGCAACGGCGCAGGTGACCCCGCACCACCAGTTCACTGCCGGCGCCGAGGCAGACCTGTACGACGTATCGAGCCGTTCCTATCGCTGGCTGAAGTCGAACAGCCCGTTCACCGACACCTACGAGTTCCGGCCGGTCGAGATGAGCGCTTACGTGCAGGACAAGATCGAGCACGAAGGCCTCTACGCGGACTTGGGGCTGCGCTTCGACCAGCTTCGGCCCAATGCCACCTATAAGGAGAGCGTGCCTGCGCCGGACTCGCTCACGACGCGTCTGCAGGCGACGCCCAAGAGCGGCGTCTCGCCAAGGCTCGGCGCGTCCTTCCGGATAACCGAGTGGCTCTTTGCCCGGGCCAACTACGGATACTATCTCCAGTTCCCGCTCTTCTCGGCCCTGTACGACAACACACTGAACCCGAGAGTCTATCGCACGAGCTACCGTGATTCACTGCTCGTGGTCGGCAACCCGAATCTGAAACCGGAGCGGACCCAGGCTTACGAACTCGGGCTGCAGGGCGAGGTGACAAAGGACCTGCTCCTGACCGGGAACCTCTGGCGCAAGGACGTTTATGACCTGGTTGGCACGCGCCAGGTGCCGGCCTTGCCGCAGGCGTATGTGACCTACTTCAATATCGACTACGCCAAGCTGACCGGGGTGGACCTCATCGTCGAACTGCGGCGGAAATGGTTCGACGCCAAGCTCTCCTATACGCTCTCATTCGCCCGCGGCACGAGTTCCTACGCGAACGAGGCATACAACGAGTTCATCCAGCGCGGCATCACCGTTCCGGCAGTCGAGTACACGCTCGACTTCGACCAGCGGAACCGGTTCTTCGCTCAGGTGGACGCGACCATGCCGGAGAAAGCGACAGGGACGATGTGGCTCGATGCCGTGCTCGACAGCCTCGGGTGCCACCTGCTCGGATATATAGGCAACGGGTTCCCGTACTCGCTGCCCGGCGGCAAGGGCGACCCGGCAACGTGGAACACCATCGTCGGGCCGTGGCGGTCGAACATCGACGCGGTCCTGACCAAGCCGGTCAAGCTGGGCCGGGTGCGGATTGACCTCGTGGTCGAAGTGCTGAACCTGCTTGACATCAGGGACGTGCTGTATGTGTATCCCGGAACCGGGTCCCCGATTGACGACGGCCAGCGGTTCTACTACTACGACTTCGAGTTCGTCCGGGACAACAGGAACATCACGCCGCAGTGGTTCGGCGACTCCGGTTACGACCCGGCGCGGGATCCGAACCACGACGGGTACGTGACCGCCGACGAGGCTCAGTTCGCGGAGTACGAGCGCGTGGTCGCGTACCACCAGGCCAAGATTGACTGGATAAACAACTACGGTCCGCCCCGCCGCGCCCGGCTCGGATTCACGGTAGGATTCTAGACGGGTAACAGCCTCTATCGTCGGAGGCTATATGGACATCTTGATGAGGCAGTCCGGAACAAGTATGTCCCATGTCCCGCCGCCGGTCTGAACCATGTGCACTGTGACGTCGACATAGACGTTTGGTCCCCACTTCGGTCCGCCCCCTGCGTAGAACCCGGCAGCATAGACCGGCTTCCACGTCGTGTCCTGAGTCAGTCCGGTCTCCCAAACAGCCGAGTTGTAAACAACCCAAGCCCGGGTGCCGACGAGTCCCTGAGGCAGCGGCAGTGAGTCCGTCGCCCGCAAGTGGATGTACAAGCCAAGAGGGGTGCCTCCCGGCGGCGCAGTGCCGGGGAAGAAGTCGCGACCGAGCCCGGGCTCGACCTGTATCTGTCGGCCGTCGACGACAAGTTCGAGTTGTCCGGTCGGAGGCAGAGAGAAGCGGCTGCACGAGCATAGCAGCAAGGCCAGAGTCAAGACTCCCAGGGCTGACTTTGGTGTCATACTTCGCTCACTTCACTGCGGTTGGACTTCCTCGCCTTCGTGGGCGAAGGAGGCGATGGGGGAACTGCGGGATTCGTATTCTTCGGGCGTCAGCATCACCAGGTCGAGGGGCACGATGAACTTGTCCACGGTCGCTATCTCGGCCTTCATTATCAGCTTCGAGCGGTCGAAGATGTCTTTGTCCTTGAAGTCCGGAGATACGATGGCGATGTCGATGTCGCTATCTTCCCGGGCCGTGCCCTTGGCGTGAGAGCCGAACAGTATCAGTTTCTCGACGCGAAGGCCACTTCGGCGCAGCTCAGTTGCGAGGAATCCGAGTACTTGGTCACTCGAGCACTGGGCCACTAGACCACTTCCTTCTGCAGCAGCTTCTCGCTCGCGTCCACGTTGCTAAGATAGGGCAGACCGGGGCGAGAGTCAAGGAGAGCGGGAAGAAGGGCTGGCTCTTCGTCGGTCCGGTCGGCTCAGACGGCCTGCCCGGGGTGCTGCTACGCCTTTCCCATCCGTATCACTTCTTCGACAGTGGTGATTCCGGCCTTGAGTTTGTCCGCGCAGTCCTGGAACAGCGCTGCTTTTTCGGCCTTGTAATAGAACGGGCGCAGGGCGCCCGGCTGCGGGCGCGTAAGCACGAGGTCGCGAAGCTCCTCGGTCACCGGCAGTACCGCGAAGACCCCGACGTGCCCTTTGTAACCGGTGCCCTTGCACTCTTTGCAGCCGCGGCCCTTGGCGGCGAGCTTCTGCCCGGGCTTGAGTCCCAGCCACAGGACCTGCGTCTTGGTCGGCGCAACGCTTTGCTTGCACGCCGGGCAGACCCGGCGGACCAGCCGCTGCGCAATCACGCCTTCAAGACCGGTGGCAACCAAAAGCGGGTCGATTCCCATCCCCAGCAGGCGGGCAACCGCCTCGGCCGCGTCGTTCGCGTGGATGGAACTCAGTACCACGTGGCCGCCAAGAACGGTTTGCAGGGCAGCCTGGGCGGTGTCGAGGTCGTCCAGCCCTCCGACCATGACCACGTCCGGGTCCTGGCGCGCGACCAGGGACAGGGCGGTCGCATAGTCGTACCCCGAGCGCGGGTCAATCTGCGACTGGGTGACGTTGGCAAGGTTGAACTCTATCGGGTACTCGATAGAGACGACCTTCTTGTCGCTCTTGCCTATCTCGCTCAGCAAGGCGTACAGGGTTGTGGTCTTGCCGCTGCCGGCCGGGCCTGCGACCAGAACCAGGCCGCGCGGCTTGCCCATCATCTCACGCACACTGGTTAGGGCTGCGGGCGAGAATCCCAGCCGGTCCATCGGGACGAGCGTGGCGCGGTCCAGCACCCGCACAGTCAGGCTCTCACCATGGGAGGTCGGGAAACTGGAGACCCGGAAGTCGATTTCGCGGCCGTCCACGATTGACCCAAACCGTCCATCCTTGGGCGTGCGGTCGTCTTCCAGCTTCATCCTCGACATCTTCTTGAGCCGGGCAATCACGCTCTCCTGCAGGCTCTCCTTAGGTGCCGTGTACGGCCGCAGCGTGCCGTCAATGCGGAAGCGGAAGGTCAGTCCTTTGCGTCCCGGCTCGATGTGTATCGCGTCAGCCCGCTGGCGTACGGCATTGATTATCATTACGTTCACCCAGGTATCTGTGGACATGGCCGGGGTCGGCTTCACGGCCTCTTCGGTCTTGTGCGGCGCGGCTGCGGGCTTGGCGGCCGGTTTGGCGGCCGGCCCACTCTGCTTCTTCGGTTTCATCACTCCTCCTTGGATGCGGTCATCAAGCGCCCGCGGCCGGTTCTCGGCTGCGTGGCGGTTTCGGGCACATCTTGCTCATATCAGTTCGCCGAAGCTGTCAGCCGCAAGCTGCAAGATGTCGGCCACCAGGGGCGGCCACGGGAGAACCACACAAGACATTCCTGCCTCCCCGCGTTCATCGGCGGTCATGTCAGCTCAGGCCGGCGGCCGGTCCTATTTCTTCAGTTTCCCGGTCACCCGTGCGACTTCGTCAATGGTGGTGACCCCTTCCTTGACCTTCTCAAGGCCATCCTCTACCATACTCGCCACTCCGGGTTTGTAGGCGAGGTCGCGCACGGCCTTCGCGTGCGGGCGCGTCGCCACCAGGTCGCGAATATCGTCGGTTATCGGCAGCACCTCGAAGATCCCGGTTCGTCCTTTGTAGCCGGTTCCGTGGCACTCAGTGCAGCCGCGACCCTTGTACAATTTCTGTCCGGGTTTCAGCCCCAAGGTCGCCTTTTCCCCCAAGCCCGGTTCGTAACTGTGCTTGCAGGCCGGGCAAATCGTGCGGACCAGCCGCTGCGCGATGACGCCTTCCAGTCCCTTGGCGACCAGGAACGGCTCGACGCCCATATCAACCAGGCGGGTGACGGTTTCCGGTGCGTCGTCGGCGTGCATCGTGCTGAACACCAGGCGGCCGGTGAGTGCGGCGCGGAATGCTCCCCCTGCCACTTCCGCATCACGAACTCCGCCAAGCATGATGACGTCCGGGTCCTGACGTAGAACCTTCCCCAGTGCGACGGGATAGGTGTACCCGGCGCGCGGGTTCACTTGCGTCTGCCGGACGTGGTCCAGGTCGAATTCGACCGGGTCCTCAATCGTGATAGTGTTCACCTTTTCGTTGCTCAGCCCGTTCAGAATCGCGTAGAGCGTGCTGGTCTTGCCCGAACCGCCCGGGCCGGTCACCAGCACCATGCCGTGCGGCCTGGCAATCAGGTCGCGCGTACGCTTCAGCACCGGGGCCGAAAGTCCGAGTTGGTCCAAAGGTAGCAGCCGGACGCGGTCGAGAACCCGCATTACCGCCGCCTCACCGTAGGTCGTCGGGAAAATCGAGACCATGAAGTCGATTTCCCGCCCGTCAACGAGGGCCCCGTAGCGGCCGTCCTGCGCCGACTCGCCGGCGCTTATCCGGGCCATGGCCTTGATACGCGACATTATCGCTGACCCCATGTCTTTCTCCGTCGTAGTCACCGCGTGCAGCACGCCGTCAATCCGATATCGGGCCGAGAGCCCTTCGCGCGTCTGCTCGACATGGATATCACTCGCCTGTTCGCGGATGGCGCGGATGATGAGCTGATTGACCCAGCGCGCAGCCGGCAATTCCGGCGCAGGCTGCTTGACCTCTTGGTCGTTACTCGGCGCTTCTGCGGGTTTCGCCGCCGGCTTGGCGGCACGTGGACTCTGCTTCTTCTGTTTCATCTCTCCTCCTTCGAGATGGTCGCGAAGCGCCCGCAGTCTGTTGCCGGCTGCGCGGAGTCTCGGGACCATCTTGCTTGTTTCATATGCATCTAATTCGAGGTCTTGAACCTCCAGACATGGTAACATTGCGTGCCGGTATGTCAAGGCAGCGGAATTGGACGGCGGAATGGGACGGCCGACGGCTTGCGGCCTACGGCCGACGGCTGACCGCCGACGGGCCGTGGTTCACCATGATGAACCGCGTGACATGGGCTCGCGCCGTTGGCGCGACGGCAGGGGAGACGCTGCCCGCGTCAGGAATTACTTATTGCGTCCCCGGAATTAAGCAACCTACAATTGTACTGCATGACTCCAGTATGACATATAAGGCCGCCAAGAACGCCAAGATGCGAAGTGGAAAGGGGAAATGGCGAAGTGGGGAGAGGAACGCCAGAAGTGATGTCATCCCGAGCGGAGTCGAGGAATCTCTCCTTGCGTCGCAAGCCGGAAGCGGTCAGCCGTTAGCCGTCAGCCGTGAGCCGAACATCGGGGAGGCGGGCTTGCTGCGCCGGGGCGGGTCTGGTAAAATCCTGCTGCTGGGAGCGTTGCCAGCTTGCGGCCGAAACACACCTTCGTGATGACCGCCGGCGCGCTCCCGGCTTTGCTTTGACTCGCGGGGCTGGGGCGGGAAACCAAGGTGACTGTGTCCGGCCCGGCAGGGTCTGCTCTCCCGGCCCGCGACTACCGGACGTTCAGGGAAGCCGCCCGCGCGTCGGCCCGGCAGGGGTTTGGCCGTGTCACGGGTGCTCCTGCACAATCCACCGCTAGCGACTCGGCCGCGGTACACCTATCAGTTACTATTGGGTCTGTTTGACGCGACTCGCGAGAGGCAAGCGCAACACCTTGGCGCAGTACTGCCTGGCTCCCTCCACGGATTTGTCTCTGTGCAGGTCGAAGCACTTGATGCAGTCATGAGCAGACACTACGGCCGCCTCGCACACCTGCTTCTTCCTCAGACGCGCATCACTCAAGTTGTAGTCAGCCTTCTTTCTCTCGGCGTGGAGACTCGCGACCGTTTCCGCAAGCACTTGGAGTTCCGTAGACCCGCAGTTCTGGAGAACATCGTGGTACTTCCTGTGCTTGTTGTCGTTGTGGGCGAACTTTATTCCTTGGCTTTCGTAGAAGCCCGCAATGCTGTTGAATACTGCGTAATACGCTCGGCTAACGGCTGTGCGCAGCGCAGCCTCTTGGTCGCGCGTCACGAGCTCGTCCGCGAGCTCAAGGTACTCAGTTGCTTTCAATGCTCTGGCGTGTCTAGGATGACCCGGTAGTGACGACGCTTGGCGACAGGCACTGACTGCACGATTGCCCTCGCCGCCTCCGACCTTGCCTTTGCTAGACGGCGCGCGTCGCCATTGATGCAGATGGTGAGTACTAGATAACGGTCCTCAGGAAACTCGGGGTCGTAGTCCTCGGATACCGCCGGGATGCCCTTGGCCCCAGTGGCGCGAGCGACCATCTTGCCTATCTGAAGTAGCTCCCAGGGTGTGATGCGCGCATCCTGCATCGTCGCATTCACGTCAGGCGTGAGGGCGCTGGCGAACTCCTTGGGCCACATAGCCTCTGCGCAGTCATTGAGCACGCTCGCCAGCCGCTTTGCATTTATCCGAGTGGCCGCTCCCGTCCTTGCACTCAATGATTTGGACACGGCGGAGCTCTTCCACGATAGTAGGTCACAGACATAGTCCAGTGGCGGCACAGCCAGTGCTGGGGTTTCCAGTTCGTGTGTTGCACAGCAAATGGATGTCATTGCTTCACCACCATTGATAGTACCACCTGCTCGATCGTGCGGAAGGTTTCCACGTCCGGTTCTGCATTCCAGTCGACCGGGACCTTAGAGAAAGCAGAGACGTCTATCGACTTATCAGGGTATTCGTCCACGATGACTGATTCGGGCACGCCATTCATCCTCAACCGCATGCCGCACAGTGATACGCCCTTCCCGATGCCGGCTTTTTCAGCGAACTGCGCCGCAGTGCCGACAAAGCTCGTGAACTCTTTCTTCGGGAACGAGAAATAGTACCGCGCAGTGCGGTGCAGTGGCTTCCGAGACCGAAACCGCACGTTGTCTAGCGCCGCATCCAGCGACTCCGTCCGTTTCTTGGCGCGCACGAGCCGTGCCGCCCGGATTTGCACGAAATGCCAGTCCGACTTCGGGGGCTGTTTGCGAATGGCCAAGCACCACCACGACTTCGCAACTCTTACGTGGACATGGGCAATGCTGATGCGTTGCGGGGCTGCGCCCGCGTCTCGATTCTCGGCGATTCGGTACGCCAGTTCAAAGGCCGCGCATCGCGATGCCGAGACAACCTGAAGCAGGTCGACTAGGCGCTGGGCAAAGGTCGTCGCCACAGGACTTCGTGCGTCAGTTTCTGTTGTTTGGGGCGATCGCCGAACTCGACTCGACCGGCGGGGTTCAGGCTCCATCAAGGTCATTATAGACAGGGCGAGCAACTTGTCAAATCGTGGGACCGCGTTCGTCCCGTTCGTCCCCCGATAGCCACAAGTGGTTACTGTCCCCGAGAGTCCCCGGAATTACCCTATCCACGATTTCCCGCAAGAGCGAGCGTCGGCGGGCCTACCGCCTGAACGCAGGTCGCCGAAGGTCACGTGAACCTTGGGCGGCGTCTCTCCGTACATTGTGAAGAGCATGAACTCCTGATTCCACATGAGGCCGTCGCCGAAGACGTCCAAGCAGGCAATTTCCATTGTCCCGCTGACCCTAGATATTTTGTGCTCGCAATCCTTGTCTATGAAGGTAGGCAGCCTTGTCAATTGGGCGGCTTCGCCGGGCTGTATGTGCGCAGGTACGGCTGGCATGCTATTGAGGACTCGCATGTACTGTGGCTCGCGCAGCTTGTCCGCGTCAAGCACAAAGCGCTCGGAGCCCACCCAGACCTCCGAAGGAATCCATGTCACCCGGACTTCAAGCGCAGGCCCCAAGCCGAAGTTTCGCAGTCTCCCATAGCGCGACACGCCGCGCCCGTGGTCCGCCTCGCCGGCTGTTTCGTCCGCGAGCCTGACAGACTCCGCGTCATCACGCAGGCGTGGAAACCGTTCCTTGACAAACGCTGGGTTGACTCCAGGTATGGTCTGCCCGGCCTTGACAAAAGCCACCTTGAGTTGATATCCGCCTGGCTCGAAGGCGAGGTGAGGCCGATGTCGGGCCTTGCGATCACGCTGGACCTCGCGCAGGGCTTTGACGGAAAGGTACATGGAAAGAAATACGCCTACCACCGTGGCCAACCAGATTCCGATCTGCGCAATCGCCGCCCAGTCGGCAAGAGTCATCTGTGGTCCCTACCTAAGGGACGGGCACGCTGGGTCTGCCTCATCTCGACAAGGCTGTATTCCACGAGTGTAATTCCTGGGTAGCTTCGGGGCTCATTGATAAACTCCAAAACCGTCACGGCCGGGCGCGGTTCGAGATTCTCCATTAGGCGAATCTTACTACCCTAGACTGGGATGTCAAGGCGTCTGGTCGTCGTCGGGCGGCGGAGGGTCGTCCAGAACGGGTTGATAGCGGGTCTCAGCCTCGACCTGAGCCTCGATTTCGCTGAGGTCCTGCTTCATCTTCCGCAGGTAGTCGTCAGGCAGCATGACCGCGTGCCAGCGGTTCAACTTGGGCATGAGGTCATTATGGCGATTGGGACGCCGGAGTCAAGGCGGCGGGGCGACGGTTGGGAGCCAATCGCGGCAGGCGACCGGTACTAGGTATCCTTGTCCGGGACGTCAAGTGCGCGGGGGAGGTCCCGACTGATCCACCAAGAGCGGGGTCCCGTCCGAACTCTGGTGCGCTAGTAGGGCCCGAGGAATCGGTCGCCGTTGAAGTGTATCATGTGCGTCGGTGCCTCGGCTACCCAGACCTCGGTCTCCCAGGCGATGTCAGTCAGGTGTTTCTTCATTTCTTTCCTGGTCGGGAATGCCGTTACGAAGACGAGACCGCATTTGCAGCCATCGAACATGGCGCTGAGTTCGTTGTGGCGCTTCAGACTCATCGGGCCATGGCTGGTTACGGCTTCTATGAGCAGCAGCCACTTCTTCTTTCTGTGGTGGACGATGACGTCGGGCATCTTTCCGTGTTTGTCGATTCGCACGCCCAGTTTGGCAAGA
Source organism: uncultured bacterium (assembly GCA_964597845.1). GTDB lineage: Bacteria > Hydrothermota > Tepidihabitantia > Tepidihabitantales > Tepidihabitantaceae > UBA2258. Next base: position 34,480 of record CAZQZR010000015.1, read on the forward strand.
TAGGCGATTTCAGGCCCTTTGAGTTTGTCGCCGGCATCACCCAGATACACCACAGTGCCCCCCGGCGTGTATCGCGAACAGAACTTCTCGATGATGTCCTTGATGAGCGAGTTCTGACCACCGCCCGTGAGCTTGACCACGCTGCCGTCAGGCAATCTGACCGGGATTAGGCTCATCTCGCGTTCACGGGCGTGCAGGTTCTTCAGCGTGCCGCACGTCCGGGCGAAAGCCGTCAGTTTCGTTGACCAGGACGCGTCGCCGAATGTCCTGACTAACGCAAGGAAGGCGGGGTCCACCCGGTAGCGATTGTCGGGGCTGTTGACCGGCCTCGATGGGTCATCGGGGTTCAGCACGACAAGGCCCGCCTGCATGAACTGATGCACAGTCTGCCTTCTGATTGTCTCGCGCGTATTGGGTGCATACTTCACACCGAAGTGCCGCTCGAAGTAATCCATCATCTCGGTTATTCCAATCAGGGACGCTGTTGCGTCGCGCCATGCCGTATGGGCTTTCATGTCGAGCAGGGCCAGCAGCACGAGCGCAGACCTTTGGTTCTGCTGTTGCCCCGGCATCTCCAGGGCTTTGAGAATCTGCCGGGCTTCGTTGACTCGCTTCTTGCCTTGTACGGGGTCAATCGACCTGGTGTCTCTTGGCATGTTCGTCAGTTCCTCCATTACGATTCGGTCCAGTTCGTCCTGTTGCGGGCAGCGGTCCCCCAAACGGCGGCCCATGGCCAGCAATTCGGCTCTTGATGGGTACTTGATGCTGCGGAGGTCGGCGGCGTTTACTTGCGTGTGCCCGCTGAAAAGGCGGAAGTACTCATCCACCAACGTGGAGTTCAGGTAACCGGCCAGTCCCCGCGCGAGTTCAAGAGGCATGCCTTCTGATCCACTGTGGAAGTAGTTGAGGTGGTTCTCGAATCCGATGCTCACGCACGCAACGAGCGCGGGGTCAAACACGGCCGCGGTGATTCGGCGTATCTCCTCTTTGGCTGAGAAGCGCTTGACAAGCACATACGGGAGAGATGGCACGGCAAGCTCATGTGCTTCCTTCGATACGAGCAGGTGCTCCGGTTTGTGGCACTCGGGGCCCGGCCAAACAATCCTGCCATCGCGGATGTGACATGGGTAGATAAGCGGTACGGTGTCGGCCTCCGCTTGCGAACGCAGGTATTGCGTCGCGCGGAAGTCCACGACGCGTCCGGTCGAAACTGCCAGCCCCAGGTCGGCCAACCGGCATTCCATGGCGCGCATCTGTTCACGAAACTGCGCTGAGATCTCGTCGGGTACGATGTGAATGACCGAGTCCGGGTCGTCAGGCCGGACGATCTCTTCGTAGTCCACCTCACGGAGCGTCTCCGCACCATCTTCCGGGCCAGCGCTTGATGAGACGACGACCCTGCCGGAGCGGTCGGCAGTGCTGACGGCGCTGATAATTACGTTCTCTTGAAGGACGTCGTCACCTCGAAACGCCTGCTTTCTGGACTCGTAGACGTGGATTCTGCGTAGGGCCAGTAGCCGCAGGAAGTCGAGCCGGAACCGTTTGAAGTAGGGACCATTGCAGAAGCTCCTGGGAGTGATGGCGACCAGTTGCCCTGATGGGTCCAACCGCTTCGAGACCAGCCAGAGGAAAGCGGAGTAGAGGTTGCTCGTTTCGACTCCCATGCCGTGGAGCATACGCCACGTACCGGAGGCGGTCCTGACTTTTCTGTAGGGCGGGTTGAGAATCGCATGGCTGTATCGAGGGGCGGCGTAGGAGAACAGTTCACCCCGACTCAAGTATCGGGCGTTGTCGGCCAGGAAGTCGCCCGAACGAAGACTGAACGAGAAATTGACGCCAACCTGCGCACACACCTCGACGCAGTCAGACAATGTTTCACGCAGGAGAGTGGCGAGAGTCTTGTCCAGTTCGAACGCCGTCACCGTGACGGTCTGGGGACGCAGTCGCCAGTGACACATTTCGGCAACAAACGCTGCCGTCAGCGAGCCGATGCCAGCGCCGGCATCCAGCAGCGAAACGGGTTCACAGGATGGTTCGAACATGGATGCCATGGCTCGTGCGACAGCAGCCGGAGTGAAAAACTGTCCTGTCTCGGCGCGCAGTGCGCGGTCGACCCGAGCCACCGCCCCCAGCCGACGAACCTCGACCCTGTCCATGAGGGCATCCGGCGTGAGCGGGGGACGGCTGGCGAGGAGCGTTTGGCTCACGGGAAGACTGGCCTGCGCTACGTCTGTCATCAAGGTTGAGGATATTCCCATGGGGCGCTAAGTCAAGCGACGGCGGGCCGCACTTTCGCGACGCCAGAACTCGTCGGGCGGCACGGGTGATGACGGAGGTGAATCCGTGGAGCATGCGGGATTCGTGGTAGCCGTTCGTCGGCTTGGTCTGTGAACCGGTCAGAGAGCCTGACCAAGAGCCGGTCAGAGAGCCTCACCAAGAGCGGGTCAGAGAGCCTCACCAAGAGCCGGTCAGAGAGCCTGACCAAGAGCGGGTCAGAGAGCCTCACCAAGAGCCGGTCAGAGAGCCTGACCAAGAGCGGGTCAGAGAACCTGACCAAGAATGGGTCAGAGAACCTGACCAAGAGTGGGTCAGAGAACCTGACCAAGAATGGGTCAGAGAACCTGACCAAGAGCTGGTCAGAGAGCCTGACCAAGAGCGGGTCAGAGAGCCTGACCAAGAGTGGGTCAGAGAGCCTGACCAAGAGCGGGTCAGAGAACCTGACCAAGAGCCGGTCAGAGAACCTGACCAAGAGCCGGTCAGAGAGCCTGACCAAGAACCGGTCAGAGAACCTGACCGAGAGCGGGTCAGAGAGCTTGACCAATAGCCTGTCCAAGAGTCTCCCCAACGCACCGGGGGGCGGTGACTCAGGGTACGGGGGGCGGTAGAAACGAGGGATGAGGGATGAAGGTGGAGGGATGAAACGAGTCAGAGGACTCAAGTCAAAAGCCAGAAGTCAAAGCGCAAAGGCCAAGGCGGGCGCTGATTCAGCGTAGGGGGGACGGTTGGCAGCGGGGCCAGGCCGAAGTCAGACGTGAGAAGCTGGATGTCAGAAGTAGCAGGCGGGACGGGCGGCGGCTGACGGCCGACGGCAGACGGCTTACGGCCAACGGCTGGCAGCGAGGAGGAACACCAGCGGCTGGGCGCAGCGACCCGCGTTCAACGGCAGGGGCATGGGCTTCAGCGAATTCTGTACTCAGGAAGGCGATACAGGGAGTGATAGCCGAATGATTCTGACATATCCAATGTCGTTTGCCATTGAAAACTGACCCCTTTGTGCCACTGAAATCTGACCCCCCTC
>CAZQZR010000016.1:0-95 GCA_964597845.1 uncultured bacterium
AGCGCGAGCAGGCGATGTACTTGCCGTACCGACCTTCCCATTCGGCCAGCGGCTTGCCGCATTGCGGGCATTTCTCGTCGAGCAGCCTGGGTGGG
>CAZQZR010000016.1:195-36126 GCA_964597845.1 uncultured bacterium
AGCGCGAGCAGGCGATGTACTTGCCGTACCGACCTTCCCATTCGGCCAGCGGCTTCCCGCATTGCGGGCACTTCTCGTCGAGCAGCCGGAGCGGGGTCCTCTTGATGTACTTGCACTCGGGATAGCGCGAGCAGGCGATGAACTTGCCGAACCTGCCCCATTTCTCGACCAGGTTCGCCCCGCACGTCGGGCACAGCTCATCCAGCTTCGGACTCAACTCCTCCTTGATGCCGGCCGCGTCCTCCGAGACTTTGTCCAGGTCCTCCTTGAACGGCAGATAGAACCGCTTGATGACGTCCTGCCACTTCTCCGCGCCCTCCTCCACCAAGTCGAGCTCCTTCTCCATCTGGCGCGTGAAGCCGATTTCGAAGACGTCGGAGAACCGTGGTACCAGTACGTCGCAGACCAGGATGCCGAGCTCGGTCGGGTGCAGCCGTCCTTCTTTCCGCTCCGCATATTTCCGGTCGAACAGGGTCGAGACGATGGTCGCGTACGTCGAAGGCCGGCCGATGGAGTTTATTTCCAGCCGTTTGATGAGCGTCGCCTCGGTGTAGCGGGGCGGCGGCTGGGTGAACTTCTGCTCCGGCCGGAACTCGGCGAGGGTAACCGGCTCGCCCGACTCGAGCGCGGGCAGCACCTTCTCCTTGTCCGGGTCGCCGTAGACACGCTCGAACCCGGAGAACTTGCACTTTAGCGCATCGGCCTTGAACAAATAGTCGCCGCCGGTAACCTGCGCTTCGGTAAGTGAGTAGACCGAGTCGGCCATCTGGCTGGCCAGGAACCGGCGGTAAATCAGGTCATAGAGCCGGAACTGCTCCGGCGTCAGGAATTGCTTTACCGAATCCGGCGTGCGGTCGATCCGGGTCGGCCGGATTGCCTCATGCGCGCCCTGCGCGCCCTTCTTGTCGGGATAGCGGCGTGGCGTACCGGGCAGGAACTCCGGGCCGTAGTTGTCGGCCACGAACTGGCGCGTGTCGCGCACAAACGTGTCGGCAACGCGGAAAGAATCGGTACGCGGATAGGTGATGATACCCGCGGTCTCCTTCTCCAAGTCTATCCCCTCGAAGAGCTGCTGCGCGACCTGCATCGCCTTGCGGGCCGGGAAGCTGAGACGCTGCACCGCATCCTGCTGCATGCTCGCGGTGATAAACGGCGGCAGCGGCCTTCTTGTCCGCTCGCGCAGCTTGACGTCGGTGACGCTGAAAGAAGCGACGGCGCAGCCCTGCTTCACCGCTTCCATCTCGGCCGCGCTCCTTATCTTGAAATCCTCGCCCTTGATTTTCGCCAACTGGGCTTCGAACGTTACGCCATCGGCCTTGGCGAACAGCGCCTTGACCGACCAGAACTCCTCGGGCTTGAACGCCTGTATCTCACGCTCGCGGTCAACGATGATGCGAAGCGCCACGGTCTGCACCCGGCCGGCCGAAAGCCCGCCGCGCACGATTTTCCAGAGCAGCGGCGAGACGAGATAGCCGACCAGCCGGTCGAGCACCCGGCGCGCCCGGTGCGAATAGACCTTGTTCATATCAATCTCGCCCGGGGCCGCAAACGCCTCCTTGATGCCTTTCGGCGTAATCTCGTACAGCAGCACGCGCTTCACCGGGCTGCCGTCGCGGATTTCGAACGCCACCGAATAGGCGATTGCCTCCCCTTCTCGGTCCGGGTCGCACGCGACGTAAATGGCCTTTGCCTTTTTGGCCGCGGCCTTGAGTTCGTTGATCACCGGCGCCTTGCCCCTGATTCGAATGTAGTCCGGCTCGAACCCGTGCTCGACGTCGACCCCGAGCCGGGACTTCGGCAGGTCCGCAATGTGCCCCCGGGACGAGAGCACGTGCATCTTGCCGGCCAGCAGTTTCGCGATTGTCCGCGCCTTGGTCGGCGACTCCACAATCAACAGTTCCCGGCCCTTCCCCGGCTCAGCCTTCGTCTTCGTCACGGAAGCCGAAATAGGCCCGTCCGATGCGCGGGGCGCATTCTCGGAACTCGCAACTCGTAACTCGGAACTCAATTGCTTCTTCGTGTCTTTGCGTCTTTGTGGTAAATCTCCGGGCTTCCGCGCGGTCTTGGCCCGCTTCGGGGCCTTCGGTTTCTTTTTAGCCATGGCGCGTGTAGAATAATAAGAAAGACAGCCCTGTCAACCTCGGGCGCGCGAAAGCTCTTTGCAGAGCTCGCCGGAAAGCTCACCGGAAAGCTCGGTCGAAAGCTCGTTCAAGAGCTCATTTGAAAGCTCATTTCAGAGCTCGTTCAAAAGCTCGGTTCAAAGCTCGTTGAAAAGCTCCTCGCAAAGCTCGGTTCAAAGCTCGCGGAAAAGCTCAACCAAAAGCTCGTTTGAAAGCTCAATTCAAAGCACGATTCAAAGCTCATTCAAGAGCTTGGTTCAAAGCTCGTTCAAAAGCTCGCTTGAAAGCAGCCGGGGGGGCGGTCTCCAGTCCGTACCCCATACGGGAATTTGCATCTTTTTGAGCAAATCCGGCCTCGGTGTCCATATAACTTAGTGAGGGCAAAGGAAAGTGGTCGAGTGGTCTAGTGCTCCAGTGCTCAAGTGCGAGCAGGACGCAGACCGGGACCGCGGCCGATGCCCAAAATCGGAAGTACTAAACAGTAAAGGAGTTACAGTATGGAAAGCCTGCTCGAACCGGTTGAGTTGAACCAGGAAACAACCCAGGCGCTGGACGAAATCCGCTCCGGCGCAGACAACGCGCTCTATGGCACGGACTCGGCTGATGCCGAGGAAAAGGTCAACGACTCCGTCCTGCCCCTGATTGAAGGCTCAGGCCTGCCGAGCCTGCATGTCATGCACTACCGCTGGTACCTGCGCGAACTCGCGCGCCACTGGCGCAGCCGCAAAGGTCGGGACCTCGCGTTCCACCTCGAACTCTGCGTCAGGAAGTGGGTCCATCTCGGGCTCGAACCCCGCACGCTCCAGTTCCTCATCTGCGAAGCGCACCAGCGCCTGAAGGGGACTGTCCCTGATTGCGGCGCTCCGGGCGCCGGGGACTGTCCCCAAAGCCCTGTGGATGTCCGGAGTCTGGAAACCGCCAAGAACGCCAAGGCCGAACCGGACGGGGACATGACCGAAATCGGCTCGGAGATTTCGGATCGTGTCCCAAGCCCCGAGACACAATCTGCGGAATCTCCGGTTAGTCTGAGAGACCCTTCGACTCCGCTTCGCTCTGCTCAGGGCGACTCGGCGTCGTCTGCGAAATCTGTGGATGTCCGCTCCGGCTCGGGTCCTGACACTGGACCCCTCGAATCCTCGACTCCTGGACCCCTAGGCGGAAAGGAAACCGCCAAGGCCGCCAAGAACGCCAAGGTCGAGGAGCCATCATGATAACCAAAGACACAAGGCGGCTCATCGCAGTTGATCGTGCGACCCGGCGCTACGCTGTCTCGCTCCGGCAGGGGACAAACCCCTGCCGGGCCGACGGCAACTCAGAGAGTCAGACCGAGAACTTCCGCGACGCCTTTGAGCGGGCCAGTCTCCGCTACGCGCAGATCAAAGAGGTGCTCTGCGACGCCGGCGTCTCGCCCTGCCAGTTCGTCATCTATCGCAGCTTCGGCCTGCACGTGGACAAACTCTGCCGTGCCCATGCGGGCGAAACCCTCCGCGAACGCGCCCTCGACGCGGTCCTCCGCTGGAAATGCTACGGGTGCAAGCCGGAAGTGCTCACCGAAATCTGCAAACAGGTATTCAAATTGGAGGTGAACTTGCCCCGCGGCGCAGCCGCGCCCGACATCTGACTTCGACCTGACCCGCACCCGCTGTCCTGATAGCAGCTGACTTCAAAGGATACGAAGGTCCAGAATCGAATCCAGACGGCCAGGGTCATAATCCCTGGAACCGACATTGACGCAACTACAGAGACCACAGAGAACGCAGAGGGGGTGAAGCCAGGAATCCGGCCCGTACCCTCGGTGAACTCTGTGCGCTCTGTGGTTCAATATCGGGTTCGGGGATAATGTAAAAGCTTGACATATACCTAGAGGGAGATATAAACTGTGAACAGAAGAATACCGATGCCCAAGACAACCAAGCACCGCCTTATGTACGTCACTGTTCAGGTACAGGTGAAGATTCTCAAGGAAGGTGACTACCTAGTTGCGTACTGCCCGATGCTTGAACTCTCCTCTTATGGCAAGACTCCGGAGGCAGCAAAGCAGGGGTTTGAAGGGGCCATGCGCATCTTTATCGAGGAAACCACAAAAAGAGGAACCCTGGAGAAGGAGTTGCTCAGTCTAGGTTGGACTCTCAGACAAAAGCCCTCCTGCGAATACCAACCCCCTTCCTCTCTGGATGGCCTCACTTCTACTCGACGGTTGAGATCAGCTGACGTCGTGAGAGAATACAGCGAGAGCGTACGACTCCCTTGCGACCCGCCTGAGAGGGCTCCAGCCTACGCAGATATCCGCTGATGACTTCATCGCCTACATCAAGACCCACGGCGTAGTCTTCAAACGCACAAGCAACGGTCACGACCACTACGACAGGGAAGACGGGCCGCTGACACGTCCCATGACTCTTAGGTCCAACGAGAGATTCGTCCCAGATACGCACGTCAAAACGAACCTCCGTCTCATCGGCAAGACCCGGGCGGACATTCGCAGATGGCTGTCAGAACGCTAGCTGCGTCTACGCGCGCTAGCATCTGACACCCTTCGTCCGGCAAACCAGCCCAGCCTTCAGCAGAGTTCGGTCCACTCGCAATGTCCAGTGAATCCACACGAAGCCGTAGTAGGCGGAGTATACCTACGCCCGCTAGTCCTCCCCCAAAGGCCGCCAGCCGCTAGCCGTCAGCCATAAGCTCTCGTGGACCAGCCGAGTTCGCGCAGGACTATCCGCGCCGCGCGTCAGGACCGCTGGTCACATTGTTGGAACCAGACTCGGGAGGATTTCGGGGACACTTTATTAATTAGGATTCCGATGCCGCGAGTTCAACAATGAAGTGCAACACTGCGAGGTAAGATGAGCTGAATCCACGCGGGCATCATGGGGAAGCAGGGCGGGAGGCTGAGGAGCAGACAGTTGTCCCGTGGTCAAACGGTCCCAGGAACCGAAATGGGAATTCACCACCAAGTCACCAAGATGAGTCCGGACGGAAATGCTCCGCGTCCTCTTGGCGTTCTTGGCGTCCTGGCGGTTCCATTCCAGTCTTCCGGTTGCGCCGCGAGGCGCTACCAGATGACCTTGACGCCGTATTCCCGGAAGACCGGGTCGGCTGAGACCAGCGACAGGCGCTCGGTAAGCGCCTGCGCTGCCAGCAGCCGGTCGAAGGGGTCGCGGTGGAGGAACGGGAGTTTCTCTACCGCTGCGGCATGGGGCCAGTCGATCGACAATACGCTGAACCCGTCAGCCAGCTTCTCGGCCACGTATTCCTCGACCGAGGCCGGTAGCACGAGCCGCCCGAGACTCGCCTTTATTGCCATCTCCCAGACACTGGTTGCGCTCAAGTAGAGTTCCGCGCCCCCGGACTCAAGGGCGCGGCGGGCACGCCGGCTGAGGCGCGGGTCGCCGGTCACGAACCACAGGAATGCATGCGTGTCCAACAGGAGCTTCATCTTAAGTCCGGATTCAGGAGTTCACCAAGACGGAAGGGCTCTGGGGACAGTCCCCGACACAAAGATGGGTCCGGACGGAAATGCTCTCCGTAAGCCTGGCGGCTCCGTTCGCACTTTGCCATTTCCACTTTCCACTTCGCATCTTGGCGTTCTTGGCGGTTCAATTACCGGGTTCATTTCGTGTACGGTTCCATCTCCGGCAGCGGTTCGTCGAAGCCGGCTTTGACCGTCACTCGCCCCTTGTCACACCCGAATCGGGGTCGATGGTTCGGCTGCGTCAACGGACGCAGTTCCGCGACCGGGCGCCCACGTTTGGAGATGCGGTACACCTGTCCCTGGCGGACCCGCTCCAGCAGTTCGGACAGGTGCGTCTTGGCTTCAAAGGCGCCGATCGTCTTGGTCTTCATATGAACTAGTCTATTGAACTGGTTGGTTGGGTCAAGCTCGGCGGCCGCCCGCGCATTGCGGGGAGCGGACGGAGCGATGTCAGATACTGGATGACAGGTGTAAGAGGTCGGAAACAGCGCCCCACCTGAGGAATCTGCGTCGTCTACGGCTGTCCTGCCCGTACCGAACCGAGGTAGAATCTCTGTAATCTGCGAAATCTGCGGATAGTCCTTCTGGTCCTTGGCGGTCATCACACCTGCGATCAGCGGATGCCCCGTCCAGACCTTCGAGGGATTTCGGAAATACTTCGCCAATTATGATTCCGATGCCGCGGGTTCAACAGTGAAGTGCAACACTGCGAGGTAAGATGAGCTGAATCCACGCGGGCATCATAGATGGGGAATTCCGGGGGCGCGACAAAGGACCTTCCGGGCCGGTTCCGCTCTCGCGCTGGTCTCCGGTTGGCGAGTGACGATTGCGGGGCCGGAGCCGATTGCTTGACACAATCCTCACATGGTCTATACTGGCTCGTATGGAGACCACGCATGTCTGCTGAAGGCAAACGAATACTGGAGAACGCTCTGGAACTGCCGCCGGTCGAGCGCGCAGAGTTGGTCGAAGAGATTCTGTCGAGCTTCGACTTTCCATCGCGCCATGAGGTGGATGCCTTGTGGGCGAAGGAAGCAGAAAACCGGATTGAGGCCTACGAGAAGGGCGAGGCGACGTCCCGGTCCGCCAGCGAGGTATTCAAAAGAATAGACCGACCACCGACGCGATGAAGGTCGAGGTCCTCGAACCGGCTGAAGCCGAGCTTCGAGAGGCCGTTGAGTACTACAACCAGCAGAGCGAGGGTCTTGGGTACGAATTCGCGGCTGAGGTCAAACGGGCCATGGCCCGAATCGTGCGATTCCCCGGCGCATGGGCTCCTCTTTCGCCACGGACCCGCCGCTGCCGAACCAATCGTTTCCCCTACGGAGTGGTCTATCAGATACGCGAAGACACGATTCTCGTGGTTGCCATTATGCACCTGCGGCGTCGCCCCGACACGTGGCGTGCACGACTGAAGCAGAACTGAGAGAATCGGGGTTCATCATTCCGCCTTCACGCCTTCCCGCTTCTGCCGTCGGACATCTGACTTCCAGCTTCTGATGCTTGACCAGGTCCGAGCCCCGCTCTGACCTAGTCTTCGATGACGACGATGGCGGTGGCGTAGTCGGACAGGTGAGAGATACTCAGGTGGACCTTTCTGCTTCCGAGAATCGCCGCGGCGCGGCCGGTGACGCGTATCGTCGGGCGGGTCTTTTCATTATCGAGGACCTCGATTTCGTTCCAGCCGATTGCCCCGCGTAGTCCGGTCCCTAGCGCCTTGGAGAACGCTTCCTTGGCCGCAAACCGGCCCGCGTAAGACGGGTACTTGTCGCCGAGTGTCTCACAGAACGTGACTTCTGACTCGGTGAAAATGCGGGCGCGAAACCGTTCCGGGTAGTGCTCAAGAACCGCTTTCAGCCGGCCAACGTTCACCAAGTCGATGCCAACGCCGAAGATAGCCATTGGCTCAGGCCGTGCCGGCCGGACGCCCCAATCTCTCCACTATTGGGATGAGCTGCAGGATATCGTCTACCTCAAAATCCGCGCCCGAGTGCTTGGTCCCGAAAGTATCGCCGTACCGGGCAAAGACCGTGTGCATACCGAGCTCCTTGGCGCCGAGGATGTCTCGCTCGGCCCAGTCGCCAACCATGACCGTCTCGTCCGGCTTCACCTGCAGCAACTCCAGCGCCTTGCGGAACGGCTCCGGCGCCGGCTTGCGCACGCCCGTGTCGTCGAACGTAACCACCACGTCGAAGAAGTTGTCCACGCCGAGTTGAACCAGCCGCATCCAGACGGGCAGCCGGGGCGCGTCCGAAACGACCGCAAGTTTCAGGCGCATGCGAAATAGCCGCAGCAGCGCGAGATTGACGTGGGGATAGGCGACGAGCGCGCCTTCCCGCGCGCGGCGGTACGATACGATGCCGGCGGCGAGAACCCGGTGATCGATATACCCAAGGACTTCCTGCAGGAAGTCGTCGAACACCTCCTGGTACTCGATCCCCTTCCGGTCGTAAATCTCGAATACCTTCTTGTGTGCCTGCTCCGGAGTCAGATCGAGTCCGGCATCAATCATCGCATCGATCGCCGCGTCCACCGCCGCATTCTTCCACTTGGTGAAGTCAACCAGGGTGTTATCGACGTCGAAGACCACGGCCTTGATCACAGAGTCAAACCCGAAGCACGAAGTCCGAAATCCGAATCAAGCCCGAATTCCCACAATACCCAAAGTCCGTTTGCCTCTAACGAAACGGTTCGGACCTGTGCCACTCGCCCCTTCGGACTTGAATCGTCATTAGTGCTTCGGGCTTCGGAATTGCCGGCGCAGCCGGCCGTAGGTCTCCGTCAGGTGCTCGCTGATTACCTTGGTCTCGGCCAGAAGCGGCATGAAGTTATCGTCTCCCAGCCAGCGCGGCACGATGTGGATGTGCAGGTGCCCGGCGACGCCGGCGCCTGCCGCCCGGCCGAGGTTCGCGCCGACGTTGAAGCCCTGCGGTTTGAGTCCCCGGCGCAGTACGGCAAGTGACTTCTGCACGAGCTTAAGCAACTCCGCACCCTCGGCCGCGCTGAGCGACTCGATGTCCGCCGTATGCCGGTTAGGCGCGACCATCAGGTGGCCATTGTTGTAGGGGAAACGGTTCATCACGACGAAGGCGTACCGGCCGCGGTGGAGAACCAGGTTCGCCGCGTCGTCCTTTGTCTTGAGCAGGTTGCAGAACAGGCAAGAGCGCCGCCCCGTGGAATGCTGGCTGGCGGCGCAGCGGATGTACTCGGCCCGCCACGGCGCCCACAATGTCTTCATGAGGAGAATAGTGAATGGAGAATAGCGAATAGTGAAAAAGACCTGAGGCCGCTTTCACAATTCATAATTCACTATTCACAACTACTAGAACAGCCCCATCTGCGTTCCCGGCTCGGCGTCGCGCGCGGCTGGCGTCGGCGGGACGCCGGGAAGGACCTGGATAACCCCGAACACGCCATCGTAGCCCGCTGTCGCCTGCACCTCGCCACGGCGCATCCGCTCGATCCCGAGACCGATTCGTTCGTTCGAGTTCCGCGCGATTTCGGGTATCGGCGCGTTGAGGAGCACTTCAAACTCGCTGCCCAGTGACTGGACCAGCGCCTCATACAGCTTGTGGACCTGCACCGTGTCCCGGCCCACGCCCAAAGCCTCGCCGATGATTTCCTCAAGCGGAACCACGTGTCGGAAAGGGATCACGTCGGGCGGCACATCCCCGGGCTTCCGGTCCGCCAGTTGCTCGACGCGGTGTAGTACGCCGATGGTAAGCTGCCGGCCGCAACCCGGGCAGAGGTTGTCATTCACGAGCGACTGGGCCGGGGCGAAACTCACGCCGCACGCCCGGTGGCCGTCGTAGTGGTACTTGCCTTCCTCGGGAAAGAACTCAATCGTGTATAGGAATCGTTTCCGGTCTTTTGTCTTGAGGACGTCACGGATGGCGTCATAGGACAATTCGCAGTCAAAGACGTTGGCCTCGCGGCCGAGGCGGCCCGGCGAATGGGCGTCGGAGTTGGAAATGAGCGTGCGGCTGTCGAGCGCGGACAGCCGCCAGTTCATCGGCGGGTCGCTCGAAAGCCCGGTTTCGACCGCGAATATCTCCTTGCTCAGGTCGCCAAAGCACTCTTCAATCGAGTCGAACCCGGAGTTCGAGCCGTAGAGCGAAAACCACGGAGTCCAGACATGCGCGGGCACAAGGAACGCGCGCTCGTCGATTTCAAGCAGCTTTGCCAGTATGTCGTAGCTTGAAAGGCTGAGTGTGGGGCGGCCGTCCGAGGCAAGCTTGCCGTAGCCGTCTAGCCATGCGGTCAGCTTCTCGGCCGTCTCGAAACTGGGCACAAAGACGATATTGTGAATCCGGCGCAGCTTGCCGCCGGCACTGTAGATGCTGTTCAGCTCCACATTCAAGACAAAGTATGTGTCGTCATGCGTGAACAGACCCGCGCCGGTCGGCTTCAGGTGCTGTTTCAGCGATTTGAAGTACTCGGGGTGGGTGAAGTCGCCCGTGCCGACCAGCTTGATGCCTTTGGTCTTCACCGTGGCCGCGATGACCGGGATGTCCATATCCCGGCTCGTCGCGCGGGAAAACCGGGAGTGGATATGCAGGTCGGCGATGAATTGCATCAGTTCAAGCTATTCTAGGTTGTGCTCCCCGAGAGTCAAGCGAACTGGAGCCAATGGCGAATATCTAATGACGAATTCCTAATCGGGCCCCAACGCGGAGAATGACCAATCGCAGGAACTCCCCCTTTTGGGCCTTGGGATTTGGTCATTCGCTCCTACCGCGCCACAACCATCATGCGCGTCGTGCTCGGCCCCGGCTCGATGAACGAACCGTGCTGGAAGAAATGGACCTCGGCGTACCCGGCGGCCCTGAGGCAGCGCTCGACCTCCTCGGGAGCGTAGGCCCGCTCCTGATGAATCTCCTCGAACCGCTCGCCCGCCTTTCCCGGCTCCGGCTTCTCCCAGAAGGTCAAGTGCAGGGTCGAAACGCGGGTTTCCTGGTCATAGCTGTTCTGCCAGATTGAATAAATGTCGCCGGCTTCGCGAGCAGTCGTCCTCGCGCCCCAATGTTCGGCGAGGCCGAAGATCGTGTTCATGTCAAAGACAAAGAGCCCGCCGGTCATCACCGCTGCCCGCACGCAACGGAAGCACCGGACCAGGTCATCCTCGGTCAACAGGTAATTCATGCTGTCGTAAAGGCAGATGGCCGCGGCGAGCGGTTCGGGTACCTCAAACTCGCGCATATCGGCGCGGATTGTGGCAATCGGCAGGTCACCGCGTTTGGATTCAAGCGCCGCAAGCATCTCGGGCGAGCGGTCGACGCCGGTCAACCGGTATCCGCGCCGGGCCAGCATGATGGTCGGGATGCCGGTGCCGCAGGCGAGGTCAAGAATGGTCTTCGGGTCGGAGTGGAAACGGCCGAAGATGCGCACGACGTACTCGACCCAACCCTTGTAGTCGACGTATTTCACCATGAACCGGTCGTAGTGCCGGTTGAAGCGGCTGAACGGTTCGCGAATCATAAGTGGAGCCAATATAAACCGCCCGCGCCCGAAGTCAAGCGGGCAGCAAGACGTTGCTGGGCGTTGAGTGACTGCTGCCGCTGTCTTCTCCGCGTGTCGGGCGCGATGCGAAGGACGGAAAACGTCGAACGATAGCAGAAATCGTTTGACATTCCTTTCGTTCTCCGTATTCTCTGTGCGATGGATTGTGCGACCCCGTGTTTGCGGGTCACTTTAATGAGACTCTCGTTGCTCCCACTATATGCAATTGTCCGTTCCGTAACGTGCTCGCGGAGGCTTGGCCTTGCGCGGGCGAAATCCTAACCAAAGGAGGATACATGCCAGCGAAGAAGAAAGCGAAGAAGGCCGTCAAGAAGACAGCCAAGAAAAAGAAGTAGTCTTTACATACTTCTACGGCTCGCTGCCGCGCCACTGCGGCAGCGAGGCGCTTTTAGGACAGGAATCGTACCGAGACCTCGCGATGCAGACGAAAACCCGACTGCGGAACTCCAGACTCGGCCCCCCGGCAACTGGTCACCGGCGACTCAAAGATGACTTTGGACGCGAACGTACCGCATTCGCGGCGAAGCCGCGTGAGTGTCGCCGAACCGTTTTTCTTAAAGTGGTATGGGCCCGGTCCGGGTCGAACGGACGACCAGCTGATTATGAGTCAGCTGCTCTGACCAACTGAGCTACGGGCCCGTTGGCCAGACTTTACCGAAAACCGTTTGCCAGTCAAGAAGTCTGGCCGCTGAATGACCGGCTACCGATGGACATTGGTCTGACTTCCCCACCTCTGAATCCTGCCTTCTACTCCGGGAGTTCCGGCTCCGCCAAGCCCCCTTGTGTATTGCTGCGTTCGGAACGGGAAACTCCAGGTTAGACGAGGACGGCGCGCAGGTACTCCGACAGGACCTCGGCGACGAGCCGTGCACCGGCATCATTCAGGTGCGTACCGTCGACTGTGAACTCGCGTCCGGGACGCCCGGCAAACGACGCCTGAATGTCCACGTACCGGCAGCCGGCCTCCTCACTCAGCCGCTTGGTCATCTCGGTTGCGCGCCCCAACGAATACTCGTACATCTCGGCGAGCCCGGACCCGGCGACGAGCGGCGGCACCGCGAACACAACTCGCACTCGCGTGGCGACCGCGCGCAGCAGCAGCCGGTAGTCCTCTTCCGCAGCCGGGCTGTTGTCGACCCAGTCTGGGTACGTCAGGACGTCGTTGGTACCAATCCACACAACAGCCACGTCGCCGCGCAGGCGCGGGGCCAGCCGCTCGGCGCGGCGCCGCAGGCCGGCGATGGTATCGCCGTTGACCCCGAGGTTCACGTACTCGTGGCCGGACAGGAACTCACGGAGGAATGGGATGAACCCAACCCCGACCGTGCCTTCGGTCAGGCTGTCGCCGAGGCAGAGGACCATCACGGGAGCAATGACGAATTCCGAAGTCCGAATGACGAGTCAAACCCGAATGAAGCAATGTCCGAAGTCCAACACCTAGACCTCCAACCTGGGGTATGGCGTCCAGAGTCTGACTTGGCGGTGGAGGACCCGTCGGGTCGCAGCGAATGCCGCACGTTAAGGTAGAAGTCGGAGGTTTGGACAGCCTGCCGGGCGGACTCGCCAGAAGTGCAGGACATCTTTGTCCTCAGGAATGTCCTCCCCGTGGTCGCCTTTGCCCTTAGCAGCATCGAAGTGAGCTCCGTGGTCGGGCGTGAACAGGAGCGCGCGGCTATGCCCGGCCCAATGCTCTTCGGTCGCCTGCCACAGTCGCACGAACGTCTCCACATGCCGACCGGCAGCGGCCAACGCTTCCGGGCCGTCGTGCCGGGTCTGGTGCAGAGTGTCATCGTACTCCTGATTGTAGGAGACGATGAAGTCGTGCCGGTCTTCCTTCAGCAGTGATAGCGTCCGGTCCAGGACCGCCGCGTCGTCTTCCTCGGTGAAGTAGTCGATCTGCCGGTTGCGGAAGATGATGTCCATGCTGCAGTCCTTGACGGCGACGATGGCCACACGTTTTCCGGCCCGCGCCAATGCGTCAAAGAGCGTGTCGCACGAAAGCACCGGCCGCTCGTACTTCCGGATGCCATGGACCTCGGGCGGAGCTCCGGTGAACATCGAGGCAAAGCAGACCGGGGTCTTGGGCGGCATCATCGACCGCAGTTCGACCTGTACGTCCGAGGCCGCAAGCAGCCGTTTCTTCAGGTCCGGATGATTGTCCAGGAACACGCGGCCAATGGCGTCCGCGGCATGGACGAGCACGCGCTCGACCTTGGCCGGCCCAAGCGCAAGCACAGGCCCAAGCGCCGGAGCCGCGCACATGGACGGCGGTTCGATGCCCATGAGGCAGCAGAGAGTTGGCGTTACTGAAGCGATGTCCAAGGTGAGTCCTCAGCCGCACCGCAACGATGAAGTCCGAAGCTCGAATGACACAATGCTCAAACCCCGAGGCCTTAGTGTCTTCGGGTCCTGGTTGTGAGACTCGGGGTTCGAGACTTGGCGGTCTTGGCGGTTCACTTCGCGTTCGGTCAGAACTTCCGGTCCCAGTATCGCGCAATCTTGGCCCGGATTTCCTCGTCGGTAGGCGGGCCGTCGCGAACCTCAAGTGAACCGCCGCCGCGTGAGTCCATCAGCTTCTGAACGCTCGCGGGCGCGAAGCGAGTGAGTTGCGCGTACGCGTGCGCGTCGCCCATCGGGTAACGCTTGTAGTAGTAGCGCAGAGGGAAGACGACGTAGAGCCAGTCCTTGGCCCTCGTCACGGCAACGTAGAAGAGCCGCCGTTCTTCTTCGACACTGTCGTCGTCATCGGTCGCCATGTCCGACGGAATCATGCCGTCCGCCGCATGGATGACATAGACCGCTTTCCATTCGCAGCCCTTGGCCGAGTGCATGGTCGAAAGCACCAGCCAGTCTTCGTCTTTGAACGGCGGCCCGGCGAAGTCCGCGGTCGTGTCCGGCGGGTCAAGGGTCAGGTCCGAGATGAAGCTGGAGCGCGACTTGTACCGCTGGGCCACTGCCTCAAGCTGTTCCAGGTCGCGCAGCCGGGGCTTCGGGTTGTCATAGAGCGTAGCCAGGAATGGCTCGTAGTACCGGCGCAGCCGCTCGACCTGGGCCGCAACCGGCAGTTCCTCTTTGCGCAGAGAGTTGAGGGTTTGCGCCAGCGCCTGGTACTGGTCGTGCGCGGCCGCAGGCATGGTAATCTGGCCCAGCACGGCAAGATCAAAGGTTCGCGCCTCAAGGTCGGCAACGAACCGCTCCGCCGTCCGCGGACCCACGCCCTCAAGCATCTCGAGGACCCGAAACCAACTCATGTCGTCGCGCGGATTCTCAAGGATGCGCAGGAGTGCGAGCAGATCCTTCACGTGCGCGGCTTCAAGGAACTTGAGGCCCCCGTATTTGTGGAACGGAATGTTGCGGCGCGCGAGTTCGATTTCGAGCTGGTCCGAGTGGTGCCCGGCCCGGAACAGCACCGCTTGCTGCTGCAGCTTGATGCCCTGCTCGAGGTGTTCGAGTATCTGGTCGCAGACGACCTTCACCTGTTCGTCCTCGTCCCGGCAAGTGACCAGCACTGGCTTCTGTTTCCCCTCCCGCACCGCAAAGAGGTTCTTCGTGTAGCGATGCGGCGCCGGCTTCATCACCGCGTTGCCGACGTCGAGTATCGGCTGAATCGAGCGGTAGTTCTGCTCCAGCGTCACGACGGTCGTGCCCGGAAACTGGTTCGGGAACTCGAGGATGTTCTTGATGGTCGCGGCCCGGAACGAGTAGATTGACTGGGCGTCGTCGCCGACGACCGTAATGTTATGGTTCTTCTGCCGGAGCCGCTGCAGAATTTCGGCCTGGATGATGTTTGTGTCCTGGTACTCGTCCACGAGGATGTGGTCGAACCGCGCTCCCATCATCTCGGCAACCGTCGCGTCCTCCAGCGCCAGATTCCAGAATGACAACAGGTCGTCGTAGTCCAGCACCTGCCGCGCGTGCTTCCGCTTCGTGTAGGTGTTGAAGATGGCCCTCAAGCCCTCCTCCGCCTCGACGCACCACGGGTAGTCCTTCTTGAGCACCAGTTCGAGCGGCTCGCGCGAGTTCACGACCCGCGAATAGATGGCGCGGCACGTCGTCTTGCGCGGAAACCGTTTCTCCTTCGAAGTGAGGCCCATCTGCGCCCGAATCAAACCCAGCATGTCGGCCGAATCCGACTCGTCCATGACCGTGAAATCCGGCGAGAGGCCCACAACCCGGCCGTAAGTACGAAGCAGCCGGTTGGCCATCGAGTGGAACGTGCCACCCCAGACTTTGGTCGCTTCCGGGAGCCCAACTGCGCGGGCGCGATTCAGCATCTCCTGCGCGGCCCGGCGCGTGAACGTGAGCAGCAGAATCCGTCCGGGTTGCACACCCTCGTGAATCAGCCACGCCACCCGGTGCGCAAGGGTGTTGGTCTTGCCCGTGCCCGCACCGGCGATGATAAGCAACGGCCCGTCACCGTGAGTGACGGCCTGCAGTTGCTGCGGGTTCAGGCCGGAAAGCCAGTCAGGAAAATCAGGCATGAGCGAGTATACAGGAATCAGTTGGTGGCATACAGCACGACGAGAGGCAAACGAGCCTGAGCACCTGGTCGGAGCTCGGCCGTAAACGTGCAGACGTCATCGTATCCAACGTCAACGATCTGGGGCTTGACACAACACCCAGGAGGACTATCATTCCGTATGGACATTGGGACCAGAAGTCACATCCCGCCCACCTTGGCGCTAGCAGGGGCCTTTGTGGCCCTGTTGGGCTGTATTGGCTGCAAAGGTCTCTCCGGACCAAAGTACGGTGAGACAGTGTGGCTGTCGGAGGTAGGCTCCGACGGCTCGGCTTTCACCGGCACCGAGATATCGACGGCACCGGCGATAGGTCCCGATGGCACCATCTACGTTGGAGCGACAACAAGTTGGTGGTGGCCGTTCCCCATGATGGCCGGTGAGAACGGTGTCGTGGTGGCGCTCTCTCCTGACGGATGTCAGAAGTGGCGATACAAGACATCGAATGGCGTCTCGGCTGTGGCGGTGGCAGAAGATGGCACCGTCTACGCCGCCGCGGGCAGAGGACTGCATACGATCAGTCCTGGTGGGGAGAGCCTCTGGACCTTCGCGGTCGATTCCGGCGTCGTCTACGCTCCGGCACTCGGGGCCGACGGCGTCATCTACGTAGCGGTCAAGGACAGCGCTCTTTACGCACTAAACCCCAATGGGACGCTGCACTGGCGTAGTCAACTTAGCTCAACCGCGCTCGGCCCACCGGTCATTCGTCAAGATGGGTGCATATCCGTCCCCTGCAACGGGAAGATCGTCACACTGAACCAGGCTGGTGTGACGTGCTGGGAATTCTCCACATCCCGATGGTCGGCCAGAATCACCGCAGTCGGCAGTTCCTGCCGGCTATATGTGGCAGACAACGACAGCCTGCTCTACGCTCTCGATCGGTACGGGAAAGAGGAGTGGCGCGTTGGGCTCAGCGACCTCGCCGGCGCCGGCGTTGTAGACCAGGACAACGACTGCGTATTCGGATTGGCCGAGGACGATACGGTCCTCTGCGTCAGTCCGAGCGGCGCTATTCTCTGGAAGGCAGTGATTGAATGGCCATCGCGTTCTGCACCGTCGATCGGGACTGATTCAGCCTTCTACGTGGCATGTATGAATCACGCCCACTGCCTTGGACCAGACGGGCACGAACGCTGGAACGCCAAGTTGCAGGATTATGCCAGGACGTCGATTATCCGACCAGACGGAGTACTCCTAGTCCCTGATGGCAGCCGACTGCGGGCATTAACAACGGCATCGATCGGGCTCGCCGTCACGCCCTGGCCTTCGTCCCGACACGACATCCGCAACACCGGCCGTAGCGACTGAGGTCTGACCTCGGCTAGCTCGGGCACCGTAGACCCGACAGGCACTGGGCCAGTAGCCGCGATTCTTCTTAGGCTTCGGAATCGCGGCGCCGGCAGCGGCCCGTCACTGCAAGTGACGGCCTGCAATTGCTGCGGATTGAGCCCGGATAGCCAGTCGGGAAGTTCAGGCACTCTTGGGTAAGTATACAGCAATGAGTGCCCGGAATACAGCATTCGAATCACACCCAACCGGGTCGCGTCCTCCTGCGCTTGACATTCGCCATCCGCGACGTAGCCTGTTCGCGAGACAATGTTCTTGACATCCCGCTCTGATCCCGTTAACCATCCAGCAACGCACATGCGTACGCCGTGGCTTCTGACCGCCTTGCTGGCGGCAGCACTTCCGGCCTTCGCCGCCAAGCCACCCAAGGTGCAGTGGACAAAGACCTTTGCGGGATGGGGCAACGCAAGTGGCCGCTGCGTTCAGCAGACATCCGACGGCGGGTACATCGCAGTCGGCAGAACTTTCTGTAGGGATAGCGGCACGAGGGGTGCTGCTTTCTTGGTCAGGCTGGACGCATCCGGGAATACCCAATGGACGAAGGCAATCAAGGCGTACGGAATCGGTACGGCGTCGTCGGTGATTCAGACTTCGGACGGCGGATACGTCGTGGCTGCGTCCGGCGTCGAAACGGATACCTCTTCCGTTGGCGCGGTCCTGGTTAGGACCGATGCGTCCGGGAACGTGCTCTGGCATACGTACCTGTGGCATGCGTTCTCGGCTGGCGCAGCAGCGGTTGTCAGCCTCAACGATACTGCGTATACGGCCGTCATAAAAAGCGTCAGCGACAGCGCCGTCATTCTCTGGAGGACTAATGGCGGTGGGACGTTCAGATGGAGCCGCAAGTACCCTATCGGCTACGGTGGTGCAATGAAGGATGAGAACCTGTCGCTGCGCAGGACTTCCGACGGCGGATACATCATCGGGACAAAGACGTTGCTGAAGGTCGACTCGCTTGGTGCTCAGTGGCAGCTCAAGACCGTCGGCAGCATAATGAACGCCAACTCGGTCATACAGACTTCCGATGGAGGCTACGCCGCCACCGGGGCCAAGCTGGACTATGCCAGCATCTACCTGCTCAAGACAAACGCAAATCGAGATAGCGTGTGGATGCGCACGTACGCGCCGAGCGAGTGCAGCAGAGGACAATGGGTCGAGCAGACGGTAGATGGTGGTTACGTTATCGCCGGGACGACAAGACCGAGCGGCGACTTTGACAAGGTGCTTCTAGTGCGCACGCAGTCGGATGGCACGTTGAAGTGGACCGACACGCTCTTTACCGGCTATGGTTACAGCGTACGCCAGACAGCCGATGGAGGCTACGTCGTCACCGGCATGTCTGGTGGGCTGTTCGTGACCAAGCTCGCGCCGGACCGAAGGCGCTAGCTGAACACCGCTCGCCACAACAGGCCAGCAAGACAGCTGGCTCTAGAAGCAGTCCCGCAAGTCGGCCTGCGAATCACCGGGCAAGTCTTCCTGCAAGTTATCCCGCAGGTTACCCTGCAAGTCATCCCGCGAGTCACCATCAGAGCGACAGAACGGGTCACGGCTAGAGTCGCGGTCAGAGCGACACCGTCCGTCACGTTCTGAGTCACCTTCAGAATCGCCCTGCATCTTGCGCCCCAAGTCACCATGGACGTCGCCGTAGGATTCGCCTTCCGAGTCCCTGTCCAGATGACTACGGGAACCACCTTGGGAACCGTTCCCGGGGTGACCCCCAGGGCGAATCTCAGAGCGACCCTAAACCCAACTGATTCCTTGTCTTATCCCCCATTCATGCCACTGACCCGCGTGAGTCTTATTGGTATCATTCGGACTGGGGGAGCCGGTCGAAAGAGACCTTCTATTGCACGCGCGCTGACTACAGCTCTTTGCCGTAGATGCGCCAGGCGCTGGGCCAGTAGCCGTGGTTCCTCTTAAGCTTGGGAACCGCGGCGCGGGCAGCGGCGCGGAATTGGTGGTTCCACGCGACCGGGTAGTTCACAACAATGTGTCCTCGCTTTGGCGCGAGGGCAAGAAGGCGCGGCACGAACGTGCGGAGGTCCGGCGGCTGGTCGAACAGGTTTACCGTCGCTAGCGTATATCTGCGTCCCTTCTCAGGGTAGTGCTGGCGTCGGACATGAACCGGCACATCGTCAAGCGTGAATCCAGAACGGTTCACGCAGGCGCGGCGCGCCGGAATCAGGCGTGAGCAGAACCAGCCCGGCCGTTCGTGGAAGATGGTCTTCCGGCCGAGCTCGACGTAGTGATTGAAGATGTCACGACGCGGCTTCAACCTCGGCCGGGCCACGCGCTTCGGCCGGCGCCAGTACACGTCAGTTGCATAGGTGTCTTCGAGCCTGAATCCGAGTTTCTCCATCACCCGGAATGTCGGAGCCGGCTTCCGATGGTCGAGCGTGTTCAACCCGGCCCAAGTTCGGCCGGCCGCCTTAGCGACGCGCAATTGAGCCCGCGTGAACTTCGCGGCCACACCTTTGTTGCGGAACTCCGGGTCAACCCGCATGCCCCAGAGCCACGCATCGGCCGGGTTCAGGAACGCGACCGCGGAGAAAGCAACAATCCGGCCGCCTTCACGCCAGACGTGGCATTCGCCTGGAAGCCGGCCTTTGGTATGCACCTTGATGATGAGCTTGACGTAGAAGAAGTTCTCGCACTTGCGGGCGAATCGGGCGACCTCAGAAAAGAACTCGGGCCGGTACTTCTCAAGCATGTTGTCGCGCTGTCACTCTGAGCCTCGGGCGAAGAGTCTTCGGGTGCGATGATTCTTCGCTGCGCTCAGGATGAAAGACCTCCGCACTCGAGTGCGGTTCACTCGGTCCGCCTTCCGCTCACTGACGGCTCGATCGGACTCTGTCACTTGCTGCTGGCAAGTTCTTTCCATACCGGCAGCGACTGTTCCTCGAACGCTCGCGCCGTGACGAGCGCGGCAATCTCCTTCTCGCGGTCCGCCTTGGGCCACTGCCAGCCCGGTACGACATTTCCCGGGCACGGCAACTGCTCAAGCAACGGCTCGAGCGTTTCGACCTCCCGCTGGTACAGCGCCGCAAGGCCGGCAGTCTTCGGCTCCAGTCCGGGCATCTTCTGGGCCACGACGTCGAGGTACTCGATGCCGGTTTTCCGGTCGGCGATCAAACGCTGGAATATCCAGTAGTTCGCTTGGACCACGTTCGACAGTTTGGCGCTGTCGAGCTTAGTGAAGTCGTCGTCCCGCAGCCGTGCCATCCACTTGTCGAAGGCGGCCAGCCCTGAGAAGTACTCGCCGTACTTCTCGGTGGTCAGGTTCTCAGCCACGATGCCGAGACCCTGCTTGATGCTCGCGCCCGCGTCTGGCACCTTGCCCGCCCGTTTCAGGATGGCGACCGCGAACGGGAACTTCTGCGCGACCTCGAATCCCTTTCGCTTGTCGAAGTAGGTGCGGCAGAGGAGTTCCGCGCCGTTCTTCTGGTACCCGATGATGATGCCCCATTCCGGCACCTCAATCAGGTCGATGGCCAACACCGGCATCCCGGCGTCGATGCTCTTCCTGATTGCTTCGAGCATCTGCGGTTTGTTCTTGCCGTCGCTCGATACGTGCAGCCACGTTGCGTCGAGGCCGCGCGCCTTCAGGACGGCCGCGCCGGCGTCGTAGCCGCAGGTCGGATCCGGCGAACTCGGGCACCACGTGTCGAAGAAGTGGGTGCGGAATGCCGCGCCCGATACTCCGCACAGAAATGCGTAGCCCGAATGGTCGCTGAGCTTGTGCCCGAGCGCCTGCATCGCGCCCATGAAACTGTTCATCTCGTTCCAGCTCAGATTGGGCACGCCCGCAATCAGCTTCGCGTCCGAGTCAGGCAGCACGTCGTTCATCCACTCGGCGAAGTAGATGCCGAGCTTGCCTTTGGGCAGCACGAAGCTCAACTCCTTGTTCCCTCGCCGGAACCACGCCACCACTGAATCCACCTGCACGGCAGCCTGTACCCTTGCCAGGTCGGCTCTGCACCCCATCGGCTTTCCGTCGTAGCTCGCGAGTCCGTCACCCACTCGGATTCCGGCCTTCGCGGCGGGTCCGTCCGGCACAAGGCCGGTGACTTCCAGCCAATGGCACGGCGCGGCTTCGGTACCGCTGTTTGGACACGTGGCGCAATCCTGCGCCAAGGCAAGCACTGGCAACAGAACGAGGACGATGGCCATGATTCTCATACGTAATGTTCGCCTCTGCGCTGCCAGTTGTCAAGCGCCGACTTGCGCCCGCTTGACACGAGGCGCAAAATGCCGAAACTGACTCGTGAAAACAAGCGTCTTCCTGATTCTCGCAGTCCTTGCCGCCACGGCTCCGGTCTGGTCCGGCCAATCTGCAATCTACGATCTGAAATCTGAAATGCCGTCGTGGCCGATGCCACTTGATTCGGTCTGGGACCGTTTCCCTCCACCTCCCGGTTCTCGCCTCTCGCAACTCGTAACTCGTAACCCGCAACTCCCCGCACCCGACACGTTCATCCAGCGCCTGGTCGCCAAGGTCAGCCCGGATTCGATTCAGGCCCGGCTCCAGCAGCTGCAGGACTTCCGTACCCGCTACTCGTACACCGATTCCTGCCGCCGCGCCGAGGAGTACGTGGCAAGCTACTTCACGTCCCTTGGCCTCGATTCGGTCCAACTCGACTCGTATCCTGCGTACGGTGACACGTGGCGCAACGTGGTCGGCACGATTCTCGGCAAGACTCACCCGGAGAAGATTCTCATCGTCTGCGGCCACATGGACGCGACTTCCGAGATTGCGGACAGCGTCGCGCCGGGCTGCGAAGACAACGGCTCCGGCACCTGCGCGGCAATCGAGGCAGCGCGCGTGCTTGTCGGCGAGAGTCTGGATTGCACGGTGAAGTTCATCGCCTTCACCGGTGAGGACGTCGCCCTGAACGGGTCCGACCACTACGCCAGGGAGGCCAGGGCCCGCGGCGACGACATCATCTGTGCCTTCAACTTCGATATGATTGCCTGGCCCGGCGGGGACTGGGGCGTGGCTTTGGTCGGGGTCGATGCGGCTAAGCGCTTCGTCCAATACGAAGCGCAGATAGCCTCGACTTACACCACCCTCGCACACCGCGAAACGTACCGCAGCTTTCCGTCGGACTCGCGCTCGTTCGATAATCAAGGCTACGCCGCTACCTCCGGCTATGAATACGGCGCCGACCCATACGTCTGGTACCACACCAGCCACGACTCGCTGTATCGCCTCTCGATGCCGCTCGCGGCCGAGGTCACGAAGATGGCCGTGGCCACGCTCGCGTCGCTCGCGGTCGCGCCGGTTGCGCCAGTGGGCTTCGAACTGACGGACGCGGGCAGCGGCGCAAGCCTCGAAGCGACGTGGCAGGCGAACTCCGAGCCGGACCTTGCCGGGTACAAGCTGCTCTGGGGCACCAGCGCCGGGGTCTACACCGATTCAATAAGCCTCGGCTTCGTCACCTCGTACCGGATAGACGGGCTGCAGACGGATACGTGCTACTACAGTGTGGTCGTCGCGCGCGACTCGAACGGATTCGAAGGACCGCCATCGGCAGAAGCGAGTGCCACCCCCCGCCTGTTGCCACTCGCTCCGGACAACCTGCACGCGCTGCCCTTCTATTTCGGCATGGGCATGTCATGGCGTGCGAGCCGCGAGCTTGACCTTGCCGGGTACAACCTGTACCGCGGCACCGATTCGGCGGACCTTCAGCGCATCAACCCGTCGATGGTCACCGACACCGCATACCGCGACTCCGGGCTTCTTTCCGACACAATGTACTGGTATGAGGTCACTGCAGTCGATACGCAGGACAACGAGAGCCCGAAATCGGCGCTCGCCCGCGGCAAGCCGATCACCCTTGACCACGGCATACTGCTCGTGGACGAAACGAGGAACGGCACCGGCCAACCCGGCAATCCGTCCGACGCGCAGGTTGACGACTTCTACCATGCGATGCTGCACGGGTTCGTCTACACTGACTGGGACGCCTCCGACCTCGGCGTGCCGCTCGCCGGCGACATCGGGCCGTACTCGACCATCGTCTGGCACGGAGACGACTACTCGCAGCAGCAGATATACCCGGCAATCACCGGCATCGCGAACTACCTGACATACGGCGGGAGACTCTGGCTCGTCGGCTGGAAACCGGTGCTCGCCATTGCCGGCAGCGGGCAGTACCCATTTACCTTCACGCCCGGCCAGTTCGCATATGACTACCTGCACATCACGGCCGGGTTCGAGCAATCGGGCTACGACTTCAAGGGTGCGACCGGATTCTCCGGCTACCCGGACGTGTCGGTTGACTCGGCCAAGCTCTTTACCAGAGCGCATGGTCGCCTGCCATTTGTTGACGCCTTCACGGTGCGAAATGCGGATACGGTTCTGCGGTTCAACTCCCTTTCCGGGGACTCGTTCGCAGGCAAACCGGTCGGCGTCCGTTGGCTCGGCGCGCCCGGCAAGGTCGTTTTCTTCGGGTTCCCGCTCTACTACACCAGGGACGAGGAAGCCCGTCCCCTCGCCATCAGGGTCCTGACCGACCTCGGCGAACCGTATGGCATTGGGGAAAGTGGACAGTCACAAGTGGAAATGACAAGGACGCCCCCAACCATCGTGCGCAACGTCCTCTTCATTCCCCATGCTCAATTCACTCCTCACTTTTCTCTCTTCTCTCTTTCCGGCCAGAAGGTCCTCGACCTCAAACCGGGAACGAACGACCTCCGCGCCTTGCCCGACGGAGTCTACTTCGTGCACGAGGAATCGGAAGCCCCACGCTGCAGGCTTCCAGCTATCCGGAAGGTGATTGTGGCGCGGTAGCGGGCAGTCAGAAATCAGGAGTCAACAAGACGCGGGGCGGGCAGAAGCCCGTCCCTGTCTCGCAAAAGCTATTGGCCGTCCGCTCTCACTTCGTCGGCCGCGCGGCAAGCAGCCCTGTCCCCGGCTGACTCGTCCCGGCCTGCCCCTGAACTGCATCGGACCCAAGGCCCGCAGGCTTGTCAGCCGGCGGGGGCGGAACCTGCTTCGGACCTCCGGGCTGCCCCGGGGCGGCGGGCACGCTGCCGCCCTGCGCAGGCGCCTGACGTACCGGCGGCTTCGGCCGGTCCGGTGACTTCTGGGGGCCATTCGGCGCCGGCGCAACCGTCTTCTTCAGCGGCTGCTGCGGCACGATCACCGGCGGCGGCACCGGCACGGGATGCCCGCCCGGCGGGAGCGGTTTTGCTTCTACCGGAGATGGGACTCGCGGCCGCGGGCTGTGCACCGGCGGTTCTTGCTCGCGTGGCGACCATCTCGGACCGCGGGGACGAGGAGGCGGCGGGTTGGATACGTAGACGTAAGTTTCGTGCTCCTCCTCGATGTAAACCGGTTCCGCCGGCACCGGCTCTTCCACGTAAACCGTGTCCACGTAGACTACCGGCGTTTCATGGTATATGTCGCGCACGATAACAGTCGGCGCGGCGGCAGCCTCTGCCGGCGTGGAATCAACTACAACCACTTGCCTTGTCTGCAAGCCGAACATGCCGGGCTGGGCGCAACCGGTCACCAGCGCTGCCAAGGCCAACGGGACGAGAAAGCGGTTCATAAGACCTCCTGTAAACTGCATCGTCTATTTAGACCGCTGACCGTCCCATTCCCTGCGCCTACGGCTGCTATTCGCTCTGTCGGGGTTCTTACTTCTGACTTCTGACTTCTGCAAGAGGAGACCTTTCGATTCGTCCAACTCGCTCAGACTCACTATGTCAAGCAGTGCTTGATTTCTGCCTTAGTTGGTGGCGCATGATTTGGGCGAGGTAGCGGTTCTCGTCGTAGGTGGTTTTGTCGCGCCAGATGGCAAACGCTATCTTCATCAGCAGGTTCGCAAGACAACGCAGGGCGTGCTGATGGCGCTTGCCTTCGGCACGTTTGCCCCGGTAGTACTGTTTCGCCCAGACCGATACCCGCAACGCACCTAACGCCATCTGCTGCGCCTGGGAGCGGTAGAACCCGTTACAGCCAAACCGGAAGCAGACCGCCCGCATCTTGCCGCTCTGGATCGTCCTCGGCGCCGTGCCCACGAGGCTCTGTAGCGCCGTGGCACACCGAAACCGCGTCTGGGTCCGGTCGTCTCCCATCAGCGTGTACAGGCCACCGGCAATCTGCGGCCCGGCCCCGGGCAGGCCCTTGAAACGCTGCACCTCTTCATTCTCGGCGCCAATCCGCTGTATCTCCGCGTCATACTCGGCCACGGTCGTCTGTACCGCCTGCAACTGCTGGATGACGTGCAAAGCCATCCGCCGCTTGGTTTCTATCACCACCGCGGGTACGGCAATCGGTTCCTGACCCAGTACCACCATCATCCGTTCCAACCGGTCGGCACGATTGCAGTGATGCTCGACTAGAAACAGCCGGACCTGTTCCCGGTTGAGCCGGTGCGCTGCGGCGAAGTCCGGATAGGCGGCAAGAAACGCAAGCGCGGTCTTGCCGGCAACGTCGCCGGATAGTTCCAGCGCTTCTGGGTAGTACTGCCGCAGACAGGCAGTCAGCCGGTTGGTCAGCCGGGTCTGGTCCCGGACAAAACCTTCTCGATCCATCAGCAGTGTCTTCAGTGTCTGCACCGTAGCATTCATGGGGTCGATGGTCGGCAACTGGTCGCGATCCCGACAGAGCACGTCGGCCATGATGAAAGCATCATCGGGGTCTGTCTTGTTTCCCGATGAGCGGTAGCGGAGACGGTAGCCTGGCATCCGACTGGGCTCCATCAGGTAGCCGGTGAAGTCCTGGGCCAGGAGGAAGTCCACCAAGCGCTGATTCCGGTCCTCAATGATGAACAGCACGTCCCCGGGCGTAGGTGCGGGCTTGTCCTTGCCGACATACTGGCGGATGGCGTCCAGGAGCGCAAGGAAGCCCTTGAGCGTATTGGCGATGGCCAGCGGCTTGAGAACTTCGCCGGGGCGGGTCAGCAGCGTGACGGTGTGGCTTTCGGCAGCCCAGTCGATACCGACGTAAAGCATTCTGGTCTCCTTTCAGTGGCGACGAGAGGATGGTGGCCTTGGTGGGCAGTTAGCCTTATATCGGTCCTTGTCGCAACGGTCGCGGCAGGACAGCTCACTATCGAACCTTCCGCACCATTACCGCCGGGAGAGACAATCTGAGCGAAGTGGTCGAACCACAAGGGCGACATGGTCTTCTTCCCGGCGGGGTCACCACGATCTCCGTTCTGCATCAGCGACCCACGATTGTACTGCATGGATCCAGTATGACATATAAGGGCGACACGCATGTCGTCTGACTCCTGACTTGGCATCTACTGCCCCTGTCGGACAGTGCGCCCGTCGCCCACCGCCCTATTCCCTGCGCCGGATGAGCGCTGCATTGCAGGTGGAGGTTGTCAACTCTTCCGGGCAAAGAAGGTTGGCCGTCCACCGTCAGCCCGCGCGGGCGGCGTCTAGGCCACGGACCGATGCTTGTGCGCTTCCAGCATCCACGCTACGGATTCTGCCACTTCAGGTTCTTCCTTGGCGGCCGATGAGAGGCAAGGCGTTGAGAATCAGCAGGACGATCAGGCCGATGTAGGATACGACCTCAAGGCGCGCCCGCAGGCTATTTCTTGTAGTGCTTCCCCAGAGCCTTGATTCGATCAGGTGAAAGGAAAACGCAGTCGAGGAGGTCCGCTCTTGAGGCCGCGACGTCCTCGGCGTGGTTCTTGCACTTCGGGGCGCCGCACAGGCCGCAGTTTAGCTGGGGCAGAGTTTTCAAGACCTCCTCCGCCCTCTTCC
This sequence comes from uncultured bacterium, assembly GCA_964597845.1. GTDB lineage: Bacteria > Hydrothermota > Tepidihabitantia > Tepidihabitantales > Tepidihabitantaceae > UBA2258. The sequence goes on from CAZQZR010000016.1 coordinate 26,901, forward strand.
TTCGCATTACTCGCTCCCGAAGGTCAATGGCCTCTCCCTCCGTCTGGCGGGGTTTGAGAGAACCTCTCAGGGAAAAATCTTCCAGGGCATAACGCCTGTCCACTTCCTTCTCGAACTCGTGACCCGGCGTGGACATGCCGGCCATCAAGTGAAGGTTCTTGCTGCGAGCCACATACAGGTTCTCGACCGTCAGATTGCCCCCGATGCATCCTCCCTGGCAGGCGTGACACTCCAGGAACTCGATGTTGCGTGTCTTCCCCTTCTCGATGTCGTCAAAGACCTTCATGATGTGCGGGAGACCCGTCAGGGGGAGGTAGTGTTCGCGCGAGAGCGCGGGGATTTCCCCTTCCGGAGATCCCCAGCGCAGCAGTTCGCCCGCCGGCACGAGGTCTTTCGGGGCATCCCCAGATCTCGTGGCCTCTCGCATCTTCGTGACAAGATCATTGTAGATCTCGGATATGGCCACGGCGCCGTCGAGGTTGCTTTTCGCTTCTTCCGCCGGCTGAAGAATTGAGATTGCTTTGGCCTGGCAGGGCGTGATGTAGATCGCGGCGATCTCTTCCGGTTTCAGACCCATCTCCCGGGAGTACTTGCGCTTCAATTCGCGGGCCGCGATCTCGCGGGGCGACTCCAATGGAATCACGTGATCGACCATCGAGGGATACGCGACCTGGATCAATCGGACAACCACCGGGCAGTAATTCGATATCAACGGGAACGGTCCGGGCCATTTCTTGACGAAGTCCGTGATGGCCCGATCGACAAGGGCGAAGTCGACGGCATACTCCCACACGGCGTCAAAGCCGAGTTCCAGAAGGGCTCTGCCGATATCGGCGGGAGTGTCTCTGAGACCGAATTGCGTGAAGAGCGCCGGCGAAGCGACCGCCACCTTGAATTTGTACCCGTCCAGTTCGGCGAAATTGATCGTCGTCGCGGAGATGGCGCCCAACTCGCAGACGCCGAGACATGAGCCGCAGTCGATGCACAGCTCGGAGATCAAGCGTGCTTTGCCGTTCTTCACTCTGATGGCATGCGTCGGACAGGCGCGCATGCATGACATCCTGCCATCGCACTTGTCCGGGTCGATTCGGAATCCGTGTCTCAGTTCAACCATTGCCGTCCAGCTTTATTCTGGCAAAAACCTTCGTTCCCTTGCCTACCTCGGATTCGATGCGGAATTCGTCGGAGTTCCTCTTCATGTTCGGCAGGCCCATGCCGAATCCGAACCCCAGCTCGCGCATCTCGTCGGAGGCCGTGGAATAACCCTCCTGCAGCGCCTGCTCGATGTCGGGGATCCCCGGGCCTTCGTCGTCGAACTCCAAGTTGATATCTTTGTCGGTCAGTATCAGGGTCAACGTCCCCCGCTGGGCGTACATGACGACATTCATCTCTCCCTCGTACGCGACGATTACCGTGCGCCGGGTGTTCGCTGCGTCAATGCACAGGTCGCGGAGCATAACTTTTATCTCACTCGAAACCTCGCCGGCCTTGTCAAAGTTCCTTCCCTGGATACTGAAACTCTCCCGCAGTAATTCCGCCGGCATCGACTTCAGGACACTCCCTTGAGCCCCCTGTTATAAAGCACGCCGCAAATATCGAACATGCCCATCTTGGTCACGAGAACCGGAATCCGTTTCTGCGCGGCGAATTCAATCACTTTCTTCTCGGGGAGCTTGCCCCGGCAATAGATGACGGCGCTGACGCCGGCGATATCCGCCGTGCGGATGGATTGGATGTTGGTCAATCCGGTGATCATTAGTTCATTCGATCTGGCAAAGGCCAGTATCTCGCTCATGCCGTCCGAGGCAACGACCTGAGTGACGTCGACCTCGAGGTTGTCCTCCCCGGTCAGGACTTCACACTGGAGAAGGTCCTTGATGTCGTGCAGCGTCATGCTCACTGCCGGTCCATGAGGTACTTGTGCATGGATGCCGCAGCGATCCTCCCGTCACCCATGGCGCTGATCACCGTCGCCGCTCCGCGGACGATATCCCCGCCAGCCCAGATGTTCGGCCGGGAAGACTGGGCCGTTTCCGCATTGGTTACGATACCTCCCTTTTTGCTGATCTCGAGCCCCGGCGTCGTCATGGGAATGAGCGGATTGGGGCTGTTGCCGATGGCTATGACGACGGCATCATAAGGAACGAGGAAATTGGACCCTTCGACCGGAACCGGCTTGCGCCGGCCCGAGGCATCCGGCTCGCCGAGTTCCATCTTCTGACATTCGATCTCTTTGACCCAGCCGTTTCCGTCGCCGACCAGGCGCAAAGGCAACGTAAGGAGGTCGAAAATCACACCTTCCTCCTCGGCGTTCTCCGCTTCCTCGGACCGGGCGGGCAGCTCGGCCCGGCTGCGGCGGTAGACGAGGTGCACTTCTGCTGCGCCCAGTCGCAGGGCGGTTCGGGCTGAATCCATGGCCACGTTCCCGCCGCCCACGACGGCCACGCGACATGGCCTTTTCACGGGCGTCTGGTATTCGGGGAAACGGAACCCTTTCATCAGGTTTACGCGCGTGAGGTATTCGTTGGCCGAATAGACGCCGTTGAGGTTCTCGCCGGGTATTTCCATGAACCAGGGCAGCCCCGCGCCGGAACCGACGAAGAGAGCATCGAATTCCTTGAGCAGGTCGTCGACGGTTCTCGTCTTTCCCACGATGAAGTCCGTGAGAATCTTCACGCCGAGACTCCTGACGTATTCCACCTCGCGACGGACGATTGCCTTGGGCAACCTGAATTCCGGAATCCCGTACGCGAGGACGCCGCCGCATTCATGTAGCGCCTCGAAGACGGTAACCTCGTGGCCACGGATGACGAGGTCGTTAGCCACCGTAATCCCGGAGGGACCGGAGCCGACAATGGCGACTTTCTTCCCGGTCTTGGGAGCCATGTCCGGGACCTCGGTCTTTCCTTCCGCGGCTTCCCAGTCGGCCAAGAATCGCTCGAGCCGGCCGATGGCGATCGGCGCGCCCTTCTTGCCCAGGATGCACATCTTCTCGCACTGCTCTTCCTGGGGGCAGACCCGGCCGCAGATGGCCGGCAAAGCGTTCGTCGCCTTGATCTTTCTCACGCCGGAGCCGAAATCGCGCTCTACGATGCATTTGATGAAGCCGGGAATATCGATGCCGACGGGGCAGCCCTGCCGGCACAGCGGCTTCTTGCACTGCAGGCAGCGGGAGGCTTCGGAAACGGCCATCTCGGTCGGGTATCCGAGCGCGACCTCGTCGAAATTCCTGACTCGCTCCAACGGATCCTGCTTCGGCATGTGTTGCCGATCGAGGTTCAGCTTCGTCTTCTGCTGCTTTTCTTCAGCCATTCTGAATCAGCTCCCTGTCGTCCGCCGCATCAAAAATGAGACCGGCAACTGCTCCGGCGGAGCGGGTCCACTTCCTCCGGATTGTAGCTCTTGCGCCGCTGAAGGAATTCCGCCCAATCGATCTCGTGGCCGTCAAAATCGGGGCCATCGACACAGGCGAATTTCGTCTTCCCTCCGACCGACAGGCGGCAGACGCCGCACATGCCCGTGCCGTCGATCATAATCGGGTTCATGTTGACAATCGTCTTCCAGCCCAGGGGCTTGGTGGCCTTGGACACACTCATCATCTGGAACGTGCAACCGTTCACGATGACAAGCTGGGGAGTGATTCCCGCCCTCTGCACCAGCTCCGGCAGCTTGTCGATGTGCCCTTTCTGGCCCTTAGTTCCATCCCGCGTGATGACGAACACCTTGTCCGACACGCTGGCCAGCCGGTCTTCCCAGTACAGGAGAAAGGAACTTCGCGCCTCAATGAGCGTGTAGACTTTGTTGCCCGCCGCCTTGAGCGCCCGGGCGATGGGGTAGATGGAGCCGATCCCATAGCAGCCGCCTACGCACAGAACCGTTCCAACGTTCTCGATTACGGTCTCTTTGCCGAGTGGCCCCGCGAACGTCGGAATCTCATCGCCGGGCTTCAGGCGGGCCAGTCTGGCCGTCGACGCGCCGACCTGCATGAAGATTGACGTTACCGTTCCGGCCTGCGGATCCCAATCGGCAACGGAGAGTGGAATACGCTCTCCCTGTTGGTCGGCCCGCACGATGACGAAATTGCCGGGCTTCACTGATTGCGCCACGGCCGGCGCCTCCACGGTGAACTCGTGGAGGTTCGGAACGATCATCCGCCGCTCAATGATCTTGTACATCTGAGTCCTCAGGTCTTTCCCGCGGTCGTCCCGGATACGCTCACCCAGACCGGGTTCTCCGTGAGGCTATACAACGGCCAGAGAGCGCGGCGATGGACGAGCCCGCCGAAGACGACTGGTCGCGTATAGTACACGACGCCCTTCGGGCATTCGCTATTCGACTTGGCCGGACCCGAGGCAACGACTTCTGCACTGCCGAGCGATACGGTGATCTGATCGCCTTCCGTCAGGGCGAGGGAGGCAATGTCCTCCGGGTTCATCCGAAATCCCTCTTCCAGGGCCAGCTCGCCGAGTCCCCCCACCTTCGATGAGATATCGATCCCCCGATGACGATAGCCGGCCGGTTCGGCCACGAGCAGGAAAGCCCCTGGTTCTTGGTTCCTGGTTCTTGGTCCTTCGGTCTTCCGTCCTCCGTCTTCCGTCGGCGTCTTCATCCGCCGCGGCATCCGGTCAGGCCGGGGCGGAAAATCAGGCACCACCCGATGAATATCCTCGTCGACGTCCTGAGCCGTTCGATAGTTCATTCCCGAATACTGGAGAGCCCTAGCCAGGTCGGAGAAGATCTGCCAGTCGGGACGCATGAATCCGGTCACGGGCCCTTCCGGCGGGTTCTCGATTGGGACGATCTCCTGGACCCGGCCTTCCATATTGACGAGAGTTCCTCCGGACTCGGCGAAGGTGGCCGCCGGAAGGAAGGCATCGACCTTAAACGGAGGGAGGTAAGTGTCCTGAACGATCAGGAAATCGCAGTCCGGTCGCTCGAGGAAAGGAATGTCGCCAACGAGATAGATTACCTTCGGCCGCACCGAAGCGCCGAGTGCCGAACTTCGAAGTTCGAACTCCGGACTTCGGACTTCCTTGGAACCGCTCGTGATATCCGCGAGGCCCAACCCCTTGTCTTTCCGGGGTGAACCGCCCGGACTAATCTCCGGGAAGACTCCCATCTCCAGCGCTCCCCGGGCATTGGTGCCAAAGTACAGCGGGATGAAGTTGACACTCGGCTGCACAGAGAGAGTCGAGAGGCTCGCTGCGAGCTCATCGCTGTTTGCGTAGTGAAAGACCTGTGGCCCGATAATCACCGTCAGATCTTTGGCTGCGGAGAGGATTTCCAGGACCCGCGTCAGAGCCTCGATCTCTACCGATGCGTGTTTCGCCACGGCTGAAGGGTCGGACGGGCGACCGGCGAGGCTATCGGCGAGGAACTTGAGCAGCAACCCCTCCGTGCCCGGCAAGGGACGAAGCCAGTCGTCGGTATAGCGGGCCAGATTGCTGTCGCGGGCATCGATTGTCACCAGCTTGGCCCCTTTGGCGAGCGCCTTGCGCACCCTTGTGCCCACGACGGAGAAGTTGAACCTGGTGTCGAGTCCGACCGCCAGGATCACGTCCGCCCGGACGACGTCCTTGATTGAAATCGGCAGGGAGAAAAGCTTCGACCACAACCCTAATCCGCCCGCGAGCTCCATCCGTGCGGTCGAGTCGATGCCGTTCGATCCTATGCAGTCTCGGGTGAACTTCTGAGCCGCGAACAGGCTCTCATTCGTGAGATCGGGCGAAACCAGCATCAGGAACTCGTCGGGGCGAACGCCCTTCAACTCGGCGGCCACTTTCTCCAAGGCTTCCTCCCACGAGACCTCCCGGAAATAGTCACCCTTCTGAAGCATAGGCTTCTTCGCCCGCTCGAAGTGATGGGTCACCTCCGGCATGCAGAACCTGCCCTTGACGCACAATTGCCCGTCATTGATCTCCGGGTCGAGGTTGGCTCTGGCCTTGGATAATCGGCCATCTTTGTAGTCCAGCTCGAGCTGGCAGCCGACCGGGCAGAACGGACAGGTTGAGACGTACGAGCCGTCCGGCTTGCCGTCCCATTTGGAGGCCTTGTCGGCCAGGGCGCCGGTCGGGCAGACGTCTACGCAGGCTCCACAGAATTCGCAGCCCGCTTCGACGTGGTTGCGGCCGAAGGCCGGGCCGATCTTGGCCCGCGGTCCGCGATAGGTGAAGGCCAGCACGCCGGTTCCGCGGACTTCCTGGCACATCCGCACGCACCGGCCGCAGAGGATACAGATGTTGTAGTCCCGGTCGTAGAAGGGGTCGTCGTGCTCGGGTTCGTAGCCGTGATAGTAGATGGGGAAATCAATCTCGGTCAGGCCGACCTTCTCCACCACGTCCTGCAGCTCACATTGACCGTCATTCGGACAGAAGCGGCAGCCGGTCGTCACGCCGGTCTTGCGAATCGTCCCCTGGTAATCCCGACACTCGTCCTTCTCGCCGCAGACGAGGCAGCTCGATGGATGCTCGCTGAGGATGAGTTTCAGGATTTCGGCCCTTAATTCCCGGAGCGTGGCCGTGTCGGTCAGGACCTTCATTCCTTCCTGGGCGAACGTGCTGCAGGAAAGCGGGTAGCCGCGCATCCCTTCGATCTCCACCATGCAAAGTCGGCAGCCGCCGAACGGAGAGAGGTCTTTGTGCGAACAGAGAGAAGGAATGTAGATGTCATTCAGCTCGGCGGCGCGATGGACCGTCACGCCCTCGGGGAAGGACACGTTCCGGTGGTTGATCTCCATTGTCAGCGTGCGTGGCTCTTGAATCATGGTTTATGACTCGATGACAATGGCGTCTCCGGCGATGGCGTCGAAGCGGCATACTTCGTAACAGGAGCGGCACTTGATGCACTTGGATGGATCGAGGTTGTGCGGCTCGGACCTCGGACCGGTGATGGCGCCGGTCGGGCACACCTTCACGCAGCGCCCGCAGCCGGTGCATTTCCCGGGGACAACTCGATAGACAACCAGGTTCTTGCAGGTCACGGCCGGGCATCGTCTATCTTTGACATGAGAGATGAATTCGGGCCGGAAGTACTTGAGGGCGGAAAGCGCGGGATTTGGGGCGGTGGCGCCAAGGCCACAGAGCGACCCATTCTTGACCGTCCGGCCGAGCTTCTCCAGCTTGTCCAGGTCCGAGAAGTCGGCCTTACCGTCGCAGATCCGTTCGAGAATCTCCACCATGTGCCGCGTCCCGACGCGGCAGGGAACACATTTTCCACACGACTCCCGCTGAGTGAAGGTCATGAAATACTTGGCCATGTCGACGATGCAGGTGTTGGAATCGACCACGATGAGGCCTCCGGAGCCCATGATCGCCCCGGCCTCAGCCAAATGCTCGTAGTCGATCGGCAGATCCAGGAACTCCTCCGAAAGGCATCCTCCCGAAGGACCCCCGCTCTGGACCGCCTTGAACGGCTTCTGGGTTCCGCCGCCAATGTCGTAGACGACTTCCCGAAGGGTAGTGCCGAGCGGGACCTCGATCAACCCCGTCCGCCTGACCTTTCCGACGAGGGAAAAGGTCTTTGTCCCTTTGCTCGTCTCGGTCCCGTAACCGGCGTACCACTCCGCCCCGTTGCGGAGGATGTTGGGCAGCGTGCCGAGCGTCTCGGTGTTGTTGATGATGGTGGGTTTCCCCCTGAGCCCGGAGATGGCGGGGTAAGGCGGACGCGTCCGGGGCATGCCCCGTTTCCCTTCAATCGAGGCGATGAGCGCGGTTTCCTCGCCGCAGACGAACGCACCGGCCCCTTCCTTTATCTTGATGTCGAAGTTGAAATCGGACCCGAGAATATTCTCACCGAGGAGGCCGACCTCGCGCATCTGCGCCATCGCCTTTCGGAGCCGCTTGATCGCCAGGGGATATTCCGCCCGGATGTAGACGTACCCGTGAGAAGCGCCGATGGTGTAGGCCGCGATCAGCATCCCTTCCAGGACGGCATGAGGGTCGCCCTCGATGAGGGAACGATTCATGAATGCGCCCGGGTCGCCTTCGTCGGCATTGCAGATGAGATTGCGCTCGTCGCTCTGCTGATCCCGGCAGGTGGCCCACTTGCGCCAGGTCGGAAAGCCGGCCCCGCCGCGCCCGCGGAGACCCGACCGCTTGACCGTATCCAGAACCTCCTGCCAAGTCATGGTGAGGCACTTCTCGAAGCCTTCGTATCCCCCCCTAGCCAGGTAATGGTCCAGGTCGTCCGGGTCGATGATGCCGCAGTTCCGAAGCACAATCCGGACTTGTGGTTTCAGCATCGGCAGGTCGAAGAAGCGTGGGATGTCGCTTCCGTCTTCCGTCTTCAGACTTCCGTCTTCTTCGCCGAAGCGTCCGGCGAGGTGGTACTTCGGTATCTCGCCTGCCTCGAAGAACCCCTTGAGGATTGGCTCCACGTCCTTCGCCGCGACGTTGGAGTAGCTGATCCGCGCCTGTCCCGGCATCTGGACGTCCATCAGGGGCTCCAGGTAACAGGGGCCGATGCATCCGACGGGAACAATCCTGGCCTCGATCTTGTGCTGCCCCAGGTATTCCTCGACGGCACCCTGCGTGTCGGCCGCCCCCGCGGCAAGCCCGCACGACCCCGCGCCGATGTAGATGAACGGGATCGGACTCTCCCGGAGAGCGGCCCACTTGGCCTGCGCCTGTCGGCGCCGCCCGTCAATCGCTTTGGTTTTCATCGAGAATCTTTTGGAATTTCAGGACCGACATTTGACTATGGAACTTGTCGTCGAAGGCGACCACGGGAGCCAGAGCGCAGCAACCCAGACAAGCCACGCGGTCGAGATCGTACTTCCCGTCGGCGGTCGTCTCGCCGGGCTTTATGTTCAGACGCGTTTGGGCCAGCGAGAGAATCTGTTCCCCGCCCCGCACGTGGCAGGCGGTTCCCAGACAGATCTTGATGTGGTGCTCGCCCGGAGGGTGGAACCGAAACTGGGCATAGAAGGTCGCGACCCCGAAGATTTCATTCTCGGATATCTTCAACCATCGGGATATGCTGCGAATGGCGTCCGGGCGCAAGTAGCCGTCCTGCCCCTGCACTCGCTGCAGAATGGGGATGAGATCCTCTCGCTCACCCTTGAATTCCTGTCGGATCGTCGAAATGAAGTCGCCGGAAGTCAAGTGGCTTGCCTCATCGGTTCCCGGACTCTTCTCTTCGGCCTTCCGTCGTCAGTCTTCCGTCTTCCTCTCCGCGGGCTCGCTCAGCCGATCTTGAGCTCGCAGAGTTTCTTGGCCAGACCCCAGGT
>CAZQZR010000017.1:0-36086 GCA_964597845.1 uncultured bacterium
AATTGCAGACGTTGTTGCCGTCGCCGGTCCAGCAGATGGTGGCGCCTTCAAGGCTTCCGCGATGCTCGAGCACGGTCAGCAGGTCGGCGAGAATCTGGCAGGGGTGCTCTTCGTCGCAGAGGGCGTTAATGACCGGCACCGTGGCGTTCTCGGCAAGCTCGGTAATCTTCCAGTGCTCGAACACGCGGGCGATGATGCAGTTGACCCAGCGCGACAGGTTGCGCGCAACATCCGGCACGGTCTCGCGCTTGCCCAGGCCGATGTCCGCCGGCCCGAGGTACGTGGCCGTGCCGCCCAGGTCCTGCATCGCCTTCTCAAACGTGACCCGGGTGCGCAGGGACGGCTTCTCGAATATCAGCGCTCCCATCGTGCCGGGCGCGAGGTCGAGGCGGGGCTGCTTCTTCAAAGCCTGCTTCAACTCGATTGACTTCTTCATTAGTTCGAGGATTTCGTCTTTGGACAGGTCGTTGATTGATGTCAGGTCTTTCTTCATAGTATGTAGCGGCTCAGGTCTTTGTTCTCCACGATGTTCTTCAGCTTGTCACGGACATAGGCCGCGGTGACCGTCTGGACCGTGACTTCCGGGTCCGGCAGCCGGAACAGGATGTCGTCGAGCAGCGCAGTCATGACGGTGTGCAACCGGCGGGCGCCGATGTTCTCGGTCTCGCTGTTTACCCGCTCGGCAATCGCGGCAATCTCGTTCACCGCATCTTTCGTAATGGTCAGCTTCACACCCTCGCTTGCCAGCAGCGCGGTGTACTGCCGGGCTAGCGAGTTCTCCGGTTCGGTCAGAATGCGGCGCAGGTCGGCGCCGGAGAGCGGCTGGAGTCCGACCCTAATCGGGAACCGGCCCTGGAATTCGGGAATCATGTCCGAGGGTTTGACCTTGTGAAAGGCGCCGGCGGCGATGAAGAGAATGTGGTCGGTGCGCAGCATGCCGTACTTCGTGAGCACGCTCGAACCCTCGACCACCGGCAGCAGGTCGCGCTGCACCCCTTCACGCGAGACGTCCGGGCCCGAGGTCGAAGGCGCGGTGGTGACAATCTTGTCGATCTCGTCGATGAAGACGATGCCCGACATTTCGGTGCGCTGCCGGGCTTCGGCAATCACCTCGTCCATGTCAATCAGCTTCTGCGCCTCTTCCTGGGGCAGCAGACGCTTGGCCTCGCCGACGGTCAGCTTCCGCTTCTTGGTGTGCTTGGGCAGGGCCGCGGACATCAGGCCCTGCAACTCGATTGCCATCTCCTCGCCGCCCATCTGCGACAGCATCTCGGAGAACGGCGTGAACTGGCTGGTGTATTCAATCTCGATGCTCCGTTTGTCGAACACGCCGTCGCGGTAGAGCGCGCGGAGCCGGTCCCGGGCCGCGCCAACGGTCTCGCCCGGGTCGCGTGCTGCGAGCCGCGGGTCAGCCATCAAGAGGTCAAGGATGCGCTCCTCGGTTACTTCCTCAGCCCGCTTCATCACCGCCTGCATCCGCTCGGCCTTGACCATGTTGACGCCGATTTCCATCAGGTCCCGAATCATCGAGTCCACGTCCCGGCCCACGTAGCCGACTTCGGTGAACTTCGACGCCTCGACCTTCACGAACGGGGCCTGGGCGAGGCGGGCCAGGCGGCGGGCGATTTCGGTCTTGCCCACGCCGGTCGGGCCGATGAGGATGATGTTGTTGGGCATGATTTCGTCGCGCAACTGCTCCGGCACCTGGTTGCGGCGCCAGCGGTTGCGCAGGGCGATGGCCACCGCCTTCTTGGCCGCGTCCTGGCCGATGACGTAGCGGTCGAGCTCGCGGACGATTTCCTGCGGCGTCAGCGCCTGCGCCGCCTGCGGCACCGGCGCGGCGGGCTCAGTGGTCTTTGTCTTTCGGGGCATGAATGGCGTATAGAATAGGGCAGAAGTCACGCCAGTCAAGCAGACAGAGGATTTCCGGAAACCGAAATCGAACCGCCAAGAACGCCAAGACCGCCAAGAGGGATGTCATTCCGACCGGAGCGAAGCGGAGTGGAGGAATCTCTCAGGAATCCGCAGATTACGCAGAGGACAGGAAATGTCACCCTGAGCGGAATGTAGCGGAGTCGAAGGGTCTCTCAGCATGAGCCGCGTGGAACGCCAAGCCTTTCCTGAGCGCGAAGATTCTTCGGCTGTGCCTCAGAATGACAGAGAGAAACGAAGGGACCGCCAAGTGCAGGCGGGGCACTCCCGTCCGGACTCATCTTTGTGTCTTCGTGCCTTTGTGGTGAATCCCCATCCCGGCCGGCTGCAGGGTTGACACGACGGGCAGAGCGTCTAGACTTGGCCTGCTATGGACTCTGAGCGGCAGTCAGGACTCGTTTCGATCGCGGTCGTCAGCTCGCTCTATGTCGCCGCGCAGTTGCTCTCGAACGTCACCAGCCTGCGCATACTGATGATTGCCGGGTTCAGCGTGGACGCGGGCACGCTCATCTATCCATTTACCTTTACGCTGCGCGACCTCGTCCACAAGACCGGCGGTATCAAGGTTGCCCGCGCCGTCGTAATCACCGCGGCCGCAGCCAACCTGTTTATGGCCGGGCTCTACTGGCTCGTGGCGCGGCTGCCGCCCGACATGGGCGTCGGGTCGCAATTGGAGTTCGGACAGGTGCTGTCACCCACTTGGCGGCTCGTGTTCGCTTCGATTGTCGCACAGCTTGCGTCGGAACTCGTGGACGGACAGGTCTACCAGGCCTGGGTCAATAAGGTCGGGCACAAGCTCCAGTGGATGCGCGTGCTCACATCGAACTCGGTGAGCGTACCGCTCGACTCGGCCCTGTTCTGCGGCCTTGCGTTCATCGGCCGGATGCCATTCCTCGTGGTCGTGAGCATCTTCTGGGCCAACGTCATCGTCAAGGGTATCACGACCCTGGTCAGCCTGCCGTGGATCTACCTCGTGAAGGAAAAGCCCGCAGCGTAGGGATCTCACCTCCAAGGTACAAGGGTCCGGACGGGATTACTCTGCGTACGCTTGGCGTTCTTGGCGGTTCTGTTCCGGTTTCCGGGAGGCGCGCTGGAGGCACGTTCGGCCGGGCCGACGAATGGTCGCTTCTTTGTCGCCACGGGGGGCACAGTTCTCCAGACAATCCGCCAAACAATTCACCAGACGATCTGCCTGACAATCAGGCAGATTATCCTCCAGATTATCCTCCGAATTGTCCTCCAGATGATTCTCCGGAGGATCTGCGGAATAGTCGGCTGAATGGTTCTCCAGAGAGTTGTCCAGGCTGTCGGCCAGACTCTCCGGGAGATTGTCTTCCAGATTGTCTGCCAGAGAGTCGTCCAGACGATTCTCCAGATTGTCCTCCACAGAGTCTGGAGGAGAGTTTCCCGAATTGTCTCCCGGACGATTTGCCCCACAATTCACCAAACAATCTAGGGAGTGAGGTAGGGTACTTTGGGGAATGTCGAATAACTAATTACTAATGACGAAGTTACGGGATTCCGGGGTCTGATTTCCGGAGGACATATAAGAAACTGGGCGGGAACGGCGGAGTGCGGCGAGGCGCGGAGTCTCTGTCCTGCTTCCGAAGGAAGCAGGGGAGCGGCGGGGCAGGGGATTGCATCGAACATGCGGTTGAGCAGGCTCCCAGACTGCAGGTTGCCGGCGGTTCCGGCGCCGGCCGGCGATTGACTTGACAGCGAAGTCTGGCGTTCTAGAATCAAGCAACCAGGAGGTGCCGTGAAGTTGAAATTGATGCTGCTTGCCGTTTGCGGTCTGCTGTTCACTCCTTCTCTCGCCCAGCACTGGGAGTTCGAGCAGGTTGACACCGGCGTGATGCGTAGCCCGACAATTGCCCGCATGGCTGATGGCAGGATTTGCTTGAGCTACATGTCGGAAGACTCCGTGGTGCAGGTTGCCTTCAAGGACTCGGCATGGCACCGGGAGGTCGTTGGTCGCATGGAGGGGTACGCCAGCCCCGCAATCGCAGTAGGGCCGCACGGGACGGTCGGCGTGGTCTATGACTCAGGCGGGATATGCTATGCCGTTCGGAACGACACGGAGTGGGTTCATGAACGTCTGCCTCCTGCGGGACTAGCGCCTCGTTTGAGCTACGACAGCGCGGATGTCCCGCTAGTTGTGTCCGGACGCACGGATTCCGACGCGTGGGTGTTCGCTTCCACGCGTGAGGATACTCGATGGACGACAGCGACACTACTCTGCGCTGGTCCTGGCTTCTACTTGGATGAATCTCACACGGCCGGTCGTTTCTCGCACGACAATGTGGCACATGTGTTCACATATGATTACTGGGAGCTGGATCTCGCCTGGGGATCGGACCTTCGCCTCTTTGAAGGCTACGGCGACGAGTGGCGAGTTACCCGGGACTCCAGCCTGCCATCCTGGGGCTACCAGGCGTGGGCACTCGCTTTGGACACGGTTGACGTGCCAGCATACTGCTTCACGTACCTTGGCGGCGGGCTGTACCTATTAGACCAGTGCATAGATACGATCGCCTGGGGTGTAGCCCTGCAGTTTGACACGCTCAATCGTCCACATATCGCATATGTCGCGAGTTTCTGGCACCCCGGCAGACTGAAGTACGCGTACCGGACACGAGGGACCTGGTTCATCTCGGAAGTCCCTGATACCTGCGCGGTCGATGGCTGTGACCTTCTGCTTGACTCCCTCGCAGAGCCCTTAATCGCATACGTCAGGGCCGATGGCGGCCTCTGGCTCGCGCGCGGCGTGGACGTTGTGGGGCAGAGCGAAGAGAGCAAGCCTCAAGCTGCAAGCCTCAAGCCACAGGCCACGGTCGTGCGCGGCGTGCTGCTGCTGGATGGGGACTGTCCCCGCACGGGGACTGTCCCCAAAGCCGTTCTCCTCGACATCAGCGGCCGCAAGGTGCTCGACCTGCGCGTTGGTGCGAATGACGTGAGTCGGCTCGCCCGGGGCGTGTACTTCATGCGGGAGGCACAAGCCCAAGCTATCCGTAAGATCATTGTGGCAAGGTAGGAGGCGAAGATGATAAGAGAGAGGATTGTGCTCGTGGCACTTCTTCTGTCCGTGCCGCTGGCTCTCGCCCAGCACCGGGACATCGAGCAGGTTGACCAGCCCGAGTGGGGCGCGAGCGTGGACATGCGCTGGCACCCGGATGGCCGGCTGTTCCTCTGCTACAGCAATGCCTCCGGCACAATACGGTTGGCATCCAAGGATTCGGTCTGGCACTACGAGGATATGCCTCTGTCGCACTCAGCAATCCCGGGAACTCAGGCCTTCGACATTGACGCCCGCGGTGACATCGGGGTGGCCTCTCTCGACGACAGCAGTCGCTGTTGGTGCGCGCTGAAGACCGACACTGCGTGGACGGACACGCGGACGCCTTTCCTTATGTGGTCGCGTTCCCCGACGGCGCTTGATACAGCCGAACTTCCGGTGATCACTTTCCAACTCGGCGATGCGTTTGTGCTTGCCCGGATGCGTGACACAGCATGGGTGACCTGTACGCTCGCAACGGGGTCCTCCGGGTTCAGCAACAGTTTCGGCTGTAGCGCTCTTGGCTCGAGGGCAGACGACGCCGTCTGGGGTGTATTCTGGTATTCGTTCAGTTACCCTGGCAAGGATATCTATGGCACGAACCTCTACAGCTTTCACGTGCGGGATTCTAGCGTGAATGTCGTCCCCATCCGTGATGCCACAGGAGGTTGGATAAGTGCCGTTTCCGGTTGTGTCGACCTGCCGGGGTCGGTGCACTCGTGCTACAGCGTCTGGCACTACGCCGAGCAATGCACGTACCTTGACGCGGTGCAGATAGACTCCGGCAGAGCCGGGCGAACTACAGTCAAGTTCGACTCGCTGGGCCGGCCGCAGATAGCCTACGTGCTGGGGGATGGCGGCTTGATGTATCGCTACCTCGACGCCGGAGTCTGGCATGTCTTCGACCTGCAGACTCGAGACTTGACTGCCCTCGACCTCATCCTCGGCGAGAACTCGCAGCCGCTCATTGCCTACGCGACCAGCGCCGGCGTGTTCCTTGCCCATGGTGTGGATGTTGCCGGGCAGAGCGAAGAGAGCAGGCCTCAAGCCACAAGCCTCAAGCCACAAACTACAGTCGTGCGCGGCGTGCTGCGCATTCCGGTTTCTCTATTCACTATTCACACTTCACTATTCGACATGACCGGTCGTCAGGTCATGGTGCTTCATCCCGGCGTGAACGACGTAAGCGGGCTGAGTCCCGGCGTGTACTTCGTGCGGGAAACACAAGCCCAAGCACAAGCGCAAGCCGTCCGCAAGGTCGTGATTGCGAGGTAAGCCGGAAGCATGAGACCTGCATTCGTGCTGCTGGCAGTTGGTAGTTGGCTGTCGGTAGTCAGTAGTCAATCGTTGGAGCAGACGATTCAGTTACCGGAGTCCGGCTGGCCGTTCGCCCTGTGCTATAGCCCGCTGTACGGCAAGCTCTATTGCGAGATCTGGGCGGGCGATGAGGCCGGGAACGTTGTCGTCATCGATGGCGGGTCGAATGCGATTGCCGCCTCATTCTGGCTGCACGGCTGGCTGGGCGCGAACGTCAACCTGGGCTACAATTCCCGCAACGGCAAAGTCTACGGAGTGACATACGGTTGGGACGATGAATATCTGAACGTGATTGACGGCCGAATCGACTCGGTCGTGGCCTTGGTTCCTTCCCAGTCGGAACCTTACTACTTCTGCTACAACCCGAAGGAAGACAAGCTCTATTGGGCAAACTCTTGGCCGGAAGGCACCGTGACCGTAACGGATGGTGCCCGGGACTCGATACTCACGACCGTGGAGGTCGGCAGCTTCCCGACAGTCCTGTGCTACTGTCCGGAGCGCAACAAGGTCTACTGTGCGAACGAAGGCAGCAGCACTGTGACCGTGATCGACGGCGCCACAGACTCGGTCGTCGCCACTTTGACTGTCCGGGATACACCGGTTGCTTTCTGCTACAACCCGCAGAACGACAAGGTCTACTGCGCCGGCCGCTCGTGGAATGACGGCAGCATTAGCGTCCTCGACGGCACCGGAGACTCGGTGCTTGCCACACTCAGCACGTACGGGCGACCGGTAGCCCTCTGCTACAACGAGCGTGACAACAAGGTCTATTGTGCCAACGGTGGGGTTGACAGAGTTGCAGTGATTGATGGAGCATCGGATTCTCTTGTGGCCTCGGTCTCAGCGGGTATTGGTGTGTCTGCGCTTTGCTACGTCGCGCTGAACGACAAGGTCTATTGCGCGAACTCCGGCAGCGACGACGTGACCGTGATAGATGGTGCGTCAGATACTGTTGCACGGACGATTGACGTCGGAGTCGCCCCGCAGGCCCTCGCTTACAACCCGGTGCAGAACCGCGTCTACGCTGCAAATGGTAGGAGCTCGACTATCTCGGTCATTTGTGATTCCGGCGGAGTGGCTTCGAGGACCGGGCAACCGGCGCCGGTCTGGCCGTTCGCAGCGACGGTCGTGCGGGGGAGTCTGCACTTCTCCGGCAAGGCCCAGGCAGCATTGTTCGACATGAGCGGCAGGAAGGTCGCCAATCTGCACGACGGCGCGAATGACGTGAGTCGGCTCGCCCCCGGCGTGTACTTTGTGCGAGAAGAGTCGCAAGCCACAAGCCTCAAGCCGCAAGCCATCCGCAAGGTCGTGATCGCCAGATAGCCCTTCCGCTTCCGTTTGGAGTTTGAGTTTTGGAGTTTGGGACTTCCCGCGCATGCGGCGCGGGCGGTTTGACTTGAGCCGCTGACCGTCTATCATTCCCCACCCATGAAAGCAGAAAAGAGCGGCCTCACGGCCGATGAACTGAAGCTTCTGTATCGTCGCCACGGGCCGATGGGGCCGGAGGCCCCGGAGCCGGTGTTTGCAGCGAGGGGCGAAGGGGCTTGGCTGGAGGATGAGAAAGGCAGGCGCTACCTGGACTTCGCGAACGGTGGAAGCTTGCCGCTTGGCTATTCGCTTGGGACACGATCCGAAATCGTCAGACGGGGACAGTCCCCGGCGCACGACGCGCCGCAATCAGGGACAGTCCCCACGATTTCGGTCTTGCCCGGTGCTGGCGGCGTCGTGTGGCAGCCCGAGGTCGAACTGATGCACAAGCTGGCTGAACTGGTTCCGGGCGGGATGAACCGTCGGGTGCTGGTTTGTGAATCGGGGCGCGAAGCGCTGGCACGGGCGATAGAGCTGGCCCGGAATGTGACCAATAGGACCTATGTGACCTATCTGTCCCATTCGTCCGACGACAAACCTGCAATCGGCAAGGACGTTGCTGCGGTGGTGGCGCATCCGCTGGATGGCCGCATTCAGCGCGTGAGGGCCGCGTGTGATGCGGCGGGCGCATTGCTGATTGACGACGAGACTGGCATCGGGCCCGGCGTGACCGGCCGGATGCTTGCGCTTGAGCTTTCCGGCTTGCGCCCTGATGTCTACGTTCTGGGCCGGGGCTGGGCCGCCGGGCTTCCGTTCGGCGCGTGCGTGACCGGGAGCTCAACCCTGCGTTGGGCGCGGGGCTCCACTGGCAATCCGGTCGGCTGCGCAGCCGCGCTTGAGGTGATTCGTCTGCTCGAGGGCGGCCTGCTGGAGCAGGGCAGGAAGCTGGCCGCCTACCTGGACAAGCAGTTCGAGAAGCTCGACAGCAAGCGGCTGACACCGATGCTGTGGGGCGTGGGGTTGGTGAAGACTCTGGTGTTTCAGGCCGGCATGGGTGCGGCCAGGGGGTTCGCAGACCGGTGTCGGGAGGACGGGCTGTTGCTGGGCGTGCTGACCGGCGACACGCTTGCGGTCAGGCCCCCGCTGGTCGCGAGTGAGAAGGATGTCGACTTCGCGGCCGGGGTCGTCGGCAAGGTGTTGGCCGAATTCGACAAGCGCGCATGAGCAAGCGATTGTCGGTGCTGGGCCGGTTCACCGAGACCGTACGTGAATACGGGCTGCTGCCTGAGGGGAGCCGAGTTCTCGTCGCGGTTTCAGGGGGCGCGGATTCGGTCTGCCTGCTCGACCTGCTGCGGCTGGTGCAGCCTCGACTCAAGCTCAGGCTTGCCGCGTTTCATCTGAACCACGGCTTGCGCGAGTCGGCGGCGCGGGATGAGAGATTTGTCCGCACGCTGTGCCGGGAGTGGCGGGTCGAACTGGTTGTCGCGCGTGCCGACGTTGCCGGGTATGCGAAGCGGCACCGGCTGGGCATCGAGGAGGCCGGGCGCGAACTGCGCTATCGGCATATGGAACGGGTGGCGCAGAAGCTTGAATGTGACGTGATTGCCCTCGGTCACACTGCCAACGATAACCTTGAGACGATGCTCTTGAACCTCGTGCGCGGGGCTGGGCCGCGCGGCTTGTCCGGGATTGCCGTGCAGAGGCCTTGGGGAATCAACCACAAAGACACGAAGGCACAAGGGGCGGGGGGCAGGCTCATCCGGCCTCTGATTGACATCGAGCGCGGGCAGATTGAGCATCATCTGCGGGCGCGGGGCATCGAATGGGTCGAGGACGAGTCAAACGCGGACCCGAAGTACCGGCGCAACCTGCTGCGGCGCGAGGTCGTGCCGGTGCTGGCGCGGCTGAGCGAGGCCGCAGTCGCCAATGCGCGTAGGGCGGCACAACTCCTGGCTGAGGAAGGCGAGTTCCTCGACGGACTGGCGGAAGCGGCGGCTCGGGACGTCGCGATATTGAGCCCCGGACGGGTGCGGATTGACATACTTAAGTTCAAGAACTATAATAACATTCTGAAACGTCGGATTCTGAAACGGGTCCTGCCCGAGCTTGATTCGCAGGCTGTGGAAGGAGTCCTTGAGTTCTGCAATCGCGATACTGGCGGAAGGTTGACTTTGACCCGCGGTGTGCGGGCGCACCGGCACCGAGGTATGATTGAGTTTGAGCGTAGCAAGGAGATTCTAGATAATGGCGGACAAGCCCCAACGTAAGCGACTCTTCGGGCCGCTGGCCGTGTGGCTGCTCGTATTCCTGGCCGCGTGGGCGGCGTGGAACTTCTTTGCCGGCCGCAAGACCAGCCGGGTGAGCATCGGCTACACCGATTTCGTCCATCAACTGGCCGACAGCAACGTCGTCGAGGTGACGGTGGTCGAGCGCGACCTGAGCGGCTCGCTCAAACAGGAAGCGGAAGTCGTAACTCCCAAGGGCACGGTTACGTACAAGGAGTTCAAGACCTACGCGCCGGAAGACCCGCAACTGGTGTCGCGGATGCTCGATGCCGGGGTCAGGGTCAACGCCCGGGCTCCGTCCCAGTGGGCCACAATCCTCATAAGCATTCTGCCGTGGGTGCTGATTGTCGTGGTCTGGGTGCTGTTCATGCGGCGGATGTCTTCAGGCCAGGACCGGGCGTTTACGTTCGGCAAGTCGCGGGCCCGGGCCACGACTTCGGACCGGCCCAAAGTGACTTTCAACGACGTCGCCGGAGTGCAGGAGGCCAAAGAGGAACTGAAGGAGATAATCGCGTTCCTCAAGGCGCCGCACAAGTTCCAGAAGCTCGGGGGCCGAATCCCCAAGGGCGTGCTTCTGGTCGGCGCGACCGGGACCGGCAAGACCCTGCTGGCCAAGGCGGTGGCGGGCGAGGCGGGCGTGCCGTTCCTTTCCATATCCGGCTCGGACTTCGTGGAGATGTTCGTCGGCGTGGGCGCGGCCCGGGTGCGCGACCTGTTCGAGCAGGGGAAGAAGAACGCGCCCTGCATCGTTTTCATCGACGAGATTGACGCGGTCGGCAGGCAGCGCGGTGCCGGCATGGGCGGCGGGCACGATGAGCGCGAGCAGACCTTGAATCAGTTGTTGGTCGAGATGGACGGGTTCGAGACCCAGGACGGAGTTATTATCATGGCCGCGACCAACCGGCCGGACATCCTCGACCACGCCTTGCTGCGGCCGGGCCGATTCGACCGGCAGATAACTGTTGACCGCCCGGACGTGGTCGGCCGCGAGGAGATTTTGAAGGTTCACGTCCGCAAGATCACGATGGCCCCGGACGTCAACCTGAACGTGCTGGCGCGCGGGACTCCGGGTTTCACCGGCGCCGACCTTGCGAATATGGTGAACGAAGCGGCCCTGCTCGCGGCAAGGCGGGCGCGGGCCGCGGTAACGATGCAGGACTTCGAGGACTCGAAGGACAAGGTCCTGATGGGAGTGGAACGCCGGAGCCTGCTCATCAGCGAGCCGGAGAAGCGCTGGATTGCCTATCACGAGGCGGGTCACGCGCTGGTGTCGCGGATGATTCCCGGCAGCGACCCGGTACACAAGGTTACAATTATCCCGCGCGGCCAGGCTCTGGGTCTGACCCAGCGCCTGCCGCTGGACGACAAGCGGATTTACTCGCGCGCGTACTGCCTCGACCAACTGGCAATAATGCTCGCGGGCCGGGAGGCCGAGTTGCTGGTGTTCGACGACCTTTCGACCGGCGCGCACAACGACATCGATAATGCAAGCATCCTGGCCCGGAAGATGGTCTGCGAGTGGGGCATGAGCGAGATGGTCGGGCCGCTCACGTTCGGGTCGCCGAGCGAGGAGATTTTCCTCGGCCGGGAGCTGGGCGTGCGCCGGACTTTCTCCGAGGAGACGGCACGGTCGATTGACAGCGAGATACGCCGGATAATCGACGAGCAGGCGACCCGGGCGCGCAACATCGTCACGAGCCAGCGGGACAAGCTGGACGCGCTGGCCAAGGCGCTGCTCGAGCGCGAGACGTTGAGCGGCGGGGAAGTCGACCGGGCCCTGGGCATCGAACCGGCGGAAGAGAAGCCGGCCGAACCGGTTCCCGGTCAGTAGCAGCTTTCTAAGGAGGCGGCCATGTCTTTTTCCGGTTGCATCACGGCGCTGGTAACGCCGTTCAAAGGAGCCAGGCTCGATACCGCGGGCCTGCTCCGTAATGTCAAGTTCCAGCTCAAGAACCACGTCAGCGGCCTGCTGGTCAACGGCTCGACCGGCGAAGCGCCGAACTTAAGCGCGGCCGAGTGGGAGCGGAGCCTCGCAGCGGTCGTCGCCGAAGCGCACGGCCGGGTCAAGGTGATTGCCGGGGCCGGGACCAACAGCACGGCCAAGTCGGTCAAGCAGGCGAAGCGGGCGGCGGTGCTCGGTGCGGACGCGCTGCTCGTCGTCGCGCCGTACTACAACAAGCCGACCCAGGAGGGCCTGTACCGCCACTTCCGCGCGATTGCCGAGGCGGTCGAACTGCCGATTATCGTCTACAACATCCCGCCGCGCAGCGTCGTCAACATCCTGCCCGCCACGATTGAACGGATGGCAGCGGACTGCCGGAACATCGTGGCCGTGAAAGAGGCGTCGGGCAGCCTGGACCAGTCAAGCGAAATCATCATGCGGTGCGGAGACCGGGTCACGGTGCTGTCCGGCGACGACTCTCTCACATTGCCGATACTCGCGGTTGGGGGCAAAGGCGTCATTTCGGTCGTGTCGAACATCGCGCCCCTCGACGTTGCGAAGATGGTCGAACACTACCTTGCGGGTCAGGTCGAACTTGCAGCGGGCATGCACCGCAAGCTGTTCCCGCTCATCAAGGCGATGTTCATCGAAACCAACCCGACACCGGTCAAGGCGGCGATGAACATGCTCAACATGGCGGCGGGCGACCCACGGCTGCCGCTGGTCCCGCCGAGCGAGGCGAGCCGCAAGGCAATCCGGCAGGCGCTGCTCGACTACGGTCTGCCGGCCGGCAGCGCGGGACGCGACCGATAGGTCCTATGGGTCCTATTGGTCCTATTCGCCAAGAGGAGGCCTAAGACGCGGGTCCTCGTCGCCGGCTGCGCGGGCAGGATGGGCAGCGAGGTCTGCCGCCTCATTGCCGAGCAAACGGATATGGAACTCGTGGGCGGCATCGAGGCCAAAGGTCACAAGGCGGTCGGCACAACGCTCGGCACCGGCACAGTCGGGGTCGACCTGAGCGCTGTGATTACCAATGCCGATGTCGTCGCCGACTTCTCGACTGGCGAAGCAACGGTGGCCAATTGCCGGCTGGCGGCGGCAAGCGGCAAGGCGTTCATCACTGGCGTGACCGGACTGAGCGCGGCCCAGATGAAAGAACTCCACGATTGCGCGCGGCAGATTCCGGTTGTCCACGCCCCCAACTTCTCGGTCGGCGTCAGCGTGCTGTGCAGGCTGGTTGCGGAGGCGGCGAAGCAACTTGGACCGGACTACGACGTCGAAGTCATCGAGACGCACCACCGGATGAAGAAGGACGCGCCGTCCGGCACCGCGGCAAGGCTGGTTGACATCCTGAAGACGAGTACCGGCCGGGGCAGGGTTGCGTATGGTCGGCAAGGCGTGGTTGGGGAGAAGCCGAAGGACGAAATCGGGGTCAGCTCAATCCGAACCGGCAGCGTGGTCGGTGAGCACACAGTTGTCTTTGGGTGTGACGGCGAGCGGCTGGAACTCACGCACAAGGCCGAGAGCCGCGCCGCAATGGCGGGCGGCGCTGTCGCCGCGATTCGCTTCGTGCGCGGCCGCAAGCCGGGGCTGTACTCCCTGGAAGACGTTCTCGCCGGTTCGCGCTAGGCGAACCGGCAAACCCGAAGTCCGAAACCAGAATGACGAATCAAGCTCGAAGGCCTTAAGGTTCGGCAATTCGGACTTGAATCGGACTTCGTGCTTCGAGTTTCGAGCTTGGTCTTCTAGACCGTCTCTATCGTGATCTCGTTGTTGGTATAGATGCAGATCGCGGCCGCGGCCTCGATTGCCTCGCGCGCAATCTTGTCGGCCGGCAACTGGGAGTGCTTGAGCAGCAGGCGCGCCGCGACGACCGCATAGGGACCGCCGGAACCCACGGCGACGACGCCGTCGTCCGGCTCAATCACGTCGCCGGAACCCGAGACCACGAACGAATGTTGGCTGTCCATGATGCCGAGCAGGGCTTCGAGCCTGCGGAGCACTCGGTCGGTGCGCCAGTCCTTGGCCAGCTCGACCACGGCGCGCGGCAGGTTGCCCGAGTGCTCGTCGAGCTTCTGCTCGAACCGCTCGAACAGGGTGAACGCGTCACCGGTCGCGCCGGCGAAGCCGACCAGTACTTTGTCATGGTAGAGCTTGCGAATCTTCTTTGCCGTATGTTTGATGACGGTCTCGCCCATCGTAACCTGGCCGTCCGAGGCCATTGCCACCTTGCCGTTCCGCCGTACGCCGATAATCGTCGTCGAATGCCACTGCTGTTCGTTCATATTCCCCTCACATTCCAGACCGGAGTCTTACTACAAAGCATGCCCTGAGTCCGACCGAAGGGACACCAAGACACAAAGGGTTCGGGCATCAACCGCAGCGTTGCTGCCTTTCGCACTCTGCCTTCTGATTTCTGACCTCGGCTGTCTCCGGCAGCCCCGCCCGGCCTGCCAGTAGCACGGCCTGACTGAGAACCCGCCTGAGGAACGGCTCGTCCTTCTCGCGCTCAAGTTCCGCCTCGGTATAGGCGAGTACGTCGGTCGGGCAGTCCGCAGGCAGGAAGTGGAGGATGAATTCAGTTGTCCGGTCCATCCGCCGGCGTCCGTCTTTGGCCAGGACCACCAGCAGGTCCGCGTCGCTGTGCGGGGAATAGGAGTCGGTGGCCAGCGAGCCGAAGAGCATGACCCTCTGGACGTTCACGTTCTGCGCGAGTAACTCGGCCGACAGTTGACGCAGCCGCCTGACGACGGTGTCCCTATCGAGCGAGAAGACTCTTACAGAAGTTGATGATGACACGTGCATGTCGGCGTGATTATAGCCGGTCAAGACTCCGAATCAAGCACCTGCGTCGGCCCCAGCCCGAAGAGCCCGGCCCGGAACTGCGCGATGGTTCAGGGTGTCTTTGGCGGCGGCTGTAAAGCGCGGGGGACGGACAGGGAACGGGAAACCGCCAAGCTCGCCAAGAACGCCAAGAGGCGAAGGGGAAAGGGGAAATGGCGAAGGGTGGACCGGGACGCCAACGGTGATGTCATTCCGACCGGAGCGAAGCGGAGCGGAGGAATCTCTCAGCCACTGGTCATTGGGAACTGGTTGCTCTCGCTCGCATGGGCGCGTTGGGCGTCAGGCTGGAAGCCGAGAATCGAGAGGGGATAGGGTTTGGGGATTACAGACTTGAGTCCGGGCGTGGAGTCAGTCTCAAATGGCAACGCCCGTCGGTTCAGTTGCATTATGAGCGGCGCGTCCGCATAACTCCCAGGCTTTCAGACTCTCAGCGTCTACGCCCGCTACTGACGCCAAACGTACCTGCCAAGCGTATCGATGTAGCTCCAGTGGTCCACGCTTGCGAGGCCTTCCTTGAATGATGTCGCCCACTGGAACCTTGGTTCAATCCGCGTGTTTCCGGCGGCGTCAATGTAGCCCCAGAGCGTGTCTACCTGAACCATAGCCAGTCCCTCGGAGAATTCCTCGGCCCACTGAAAGCGCGGGGGGACCACCCAAGCACCGGAATGGTCTATGTAGCCCCACCCGTCAGCGGTCCTCACTGCGGCCACCCCCTCGCTGAAATCTCCACATCCTTCGAACTGCGGCTGGATAACGATGTCGCCCAGCCGGTTGACGTAACCATGGAGGTGGGTGACGTAGTCCCAGTAGGGCGTAAGACCCTCCGAAAAGTTGCCGAAGTAGTTGGGCTGGAACGGAATAACGACTGCGCCAGTCGTGTCTATCACAGCGTTGTTGTACTCGCCGTCCACGACACGCGCCAATCCTTCGCGAAACTCGAAAGCGTGCTGGAAGCGCTGGTCCGGTTGGATTGCCACATTTCCGTCGCGGTCGAGGTAGCCCCAGCCCGCAGTCCCTCTGAACGGAGCACGGCCGCAGGAGTAGTTCCCGAGGTCGCGCTGTGACTGGGGCACGATGAAGTTGCCTTTCGTGTCGATGATTCCGGTGCCAACATGGTAGGTGTAGACTGCTGCCCGGCCTTCGTGGAAGCTCCAGGCGCTCCAGTCCCTTGGGGCGATGGCCCACCGTCCGCTGCGGTCGATGTACCCTTCCCTTTCGTCGTCTGCCGCCGCGACCGCGAGGTCTTCACAGAAATCGTGGGCATATAGAAACTGGAATCCAATGACAAGCTCTCCGTGTTGATTAATGTAGCCCCAGCGCTCTTCCGGCCCTCCTGGGTCGCGCACGACCGGGAACAGGTGAGTGCGGTCGGGTCTGTGGAAGAGATCGCAGGAGAGAAGGCAAGCCATGATGGCCGTCAGCAACAATGTCCAGTATGGTCGGAGGCCTAGCGACTTCGGAGTCATCTTGCCTATTTCAACTCCACTGGGCCTAGGTCGGGCTGCATCGACCGGATATTAGGACAGCGGCGGGCATTTGTCAAGCATTTGGGCGTTGAAGTCAAGGCGGGGCGAGAGGTCTGACGGCTGGCGGCTTACGGCTGACGGCTGGCGGGTACCGGAAGAGCAAACAGCATTCAGTAGTCAGCATTCAGGGGCGGGAGTCATTCATGGCTTACGGGTCTTCGGCTTGCGCGGCCGGTCGTGGACAGCCACAGGCTCGGCTTCGGACACTGAAGCCAGACCCTTGAGCAGCCGCGCGCGAAGGCCGACAACCGTCAGGCCGACAACCTCACGCTGCACGGGGTCGTAGCGGAGAATCACGCCTTCGCCGACGTCCACGCCTTCAGCCGACCGCGGGGCGCCAAGGGAGAGGTAGAGAACGTCAGCTTCGGCGTCGTAGTTCCACTCAAGCGTGCCGGGTTTCTCAAGAATCTTCACCGTTTCCATATGACTCTCCTTCTGGATGAGGGCCTGTCGGTCAGATAGGCAGTGAGGACAAACCCGTCATCAGGGCAGGTCTCGCGGTAGACAACCACCACAAACCGTCCCGGTTTCAGTTCCCTGTATTCCCGTACGGCCAGCAACTCGCCGAAGTCGCCCTGCTGGACCATGTCGGGGCCGGCGAGTGTCTCCAGCACCTCTTCGCGGCAATCGAGCATTTCCGGGTGACCGGAGACGATGTGATTCCACCGTTCCTCAGTCAGTCGGACTGGAGTGCCGCTTCGGGAGTTGATGATGAGCACGTCATCTCCGGGCGCAGGCCGCGTCACTGCCGGAATTCCGTGCCTGCAACAGGAGCCCGCTCAGTCGGGACTCAGCATCCATCGCAGAGATAGTATGCGCGCGGGCCTTGATGTCAAGGCGGCGGGGCATGTCAGAGTTAGCAGATAGCAGTTAGCAGGTAGCAGTGAGCAGATTCGGCGGCTGGCGGTCGCAGGTCTCGATTCACAGAATGGTCACCTGCTCCAGCAACACCCGGTCGCGGATGACCGGCTTGACCGCGTCGTATTCCACAACGTCAACCCGCCGGCCAAGAGCTTCCTCAAGTTCCTGCTTCAGGCCGATAACGTCGAGCAGACTCTGTTCCCCGTCGAGTTCAACCAGGAAATCAACGTCGCTTCCTGCTCGGTCCTCGCCGCGCACGACCGAACCGAACAGACCGGCGCGGCGGGCGCCGTGTCGCCTGAGTATCGGGATGGCCTTCGCGCTAACTTCTGCTATGCTCATGTCCTAACTTACCCTAACTCCGG
This sequence comes from uncultured bacterium, assembly GCA_964597845.1. GTDB lineage: Bacteria > Hydrothermota > Tepidihabitantia > Tepidihabitantales > Tepidihabitantaceae > UBA2258. Next base: position 17,436 of record CAZQZR010000017.1, read on the forward strand.
CATGGCGTCAAGGCAAACGGTGCTGCTGCTACAGGTCAGCCGCCCGGGTCGCTTCCGAGAACGCCACATTCCCGACTGCCGGTCGCCGATTTGGGCGAAGGTTTTGGCAGAGAGCGGGGCAGAGGAAGAGGTAGAGGTTGAGGTAAAGGTTGAGGCAGAGAACGAGACATAGGGCTTGGTTGAGAGCTTAGAGGAGAGCCTGGCAGAGAACTTGGCAGAGAGCTTGGTAGAGAACTTAGCAGAGGGCTTAGCAGAGAACTTGGTACAGAACTTGGTAGAGAGCTTGGCAGAGAGCTTAGCAGAGAACTTGGTACAGAACTTGGTAGAGAGCTTGGCAGAGAGCTTGGCAGAGAACTTGGTAGAGAGCTTAGCAGAGAACTTGGCAGAGAGCTTGGTAGAGAGCTTAGCAGAGAACTTGGTAGAGAGCTTAGCAGAGAACTTGGCAGAGAGTTTGGCAGAGAACTTGGCAGAGAGCTTAGCAGAGAGTCTACCCAGTGCAGGGGTCAATCAGGCGGCATATGCCTTAATCGTCGGCTATGCCGTCGGTTGAGCTGTTTTCTCGCTTGACCGCGAGCCTACAGCGTTATAGGATTTGCCTCGTATGAAACGGTCGCCCGACACCTTCGTTTTCCCCACCGAGCTCGGGGCAAGACTGCGGGATTTGCGGCTTCGGGCCGGGCTGACCCAACTTGGGCTCGCGCAAGCCATGGGCAGGACCGGCAAGAAGGCCGGCAATCTCGTGGGCAGGATTGAGCGCGGGGATGAGCGCTATCCGTCGTTCGGGATTGTCGCCGACTTTCTGCGCGGTTGTCGGGCCGGGTTCAAGGACATCACGGACATTCTCGACCTGTACACGAATCTGCCGACCCTGCAGCAGAAAGTCTTCGGCCGGGCGTTGGTCAAGATTGCGGCCAACCTGCCGCAGAAATGGCAGGACCAAGTCACTGACTACGACATGCACTTCGACCATCCGAAGGCTCCGGCCAAACCGGACGTGAAGCAGACCATGCCCGACCGGTTGAAGCGGCTTGAGCGGGCGAGGAAGACGGCCGCAGCCGCACGCCGCCGATACCTGTATGGTCAGTTCCTGAAATGCGAGGTCGACAAGGCCGGGACCGGGTTGCCCGAGGTCTTCAAGACGATGCTCTTCAACCACGGACTGGAGTGGTTCGGCATCCTCTATCGCACGCGGAAGAACCGACCCGAAACCCGGGAGCGGCAACTCGTCGCCTCAGAGGAGAGATACGTCAAGGACGGCAGCCTGCCCGTGTCGGCAATCCGTTACATTCAGGACGCGGTACGCAGGCACTTTGCCGAACTGGAGGCGAGGGGAGACCTGGACTGGCTGCCGGAACTGAGCCTCGATGAATACGAAGCGAGTCTGCTCGCGCCGACGCGGAAGCGGGAACTCAAGCGGGTACAGCACGATGAGTATCTCCGGAAGTTCGGAGTATACGATGCTGCGCGGAAGGCGGCGGTTGAGCAGGTCTGGAACGAGGTGCAGTCCGTGCTCGACGAGGCGAACGTGTTCAAGGAACGCTGGCCAGTCTATCGCATGGCGGTTGCGTGGTTCTGCACGGTGGCCGGGCAGACGGAGCCGGGCAGCGCGGAGGAGAGGCGGCAGGTTGAGGAGTACACCCTCGAACCGCGCTGGATTCGGCTGGGTCTCGATACCGCGCTGGCGCAGAGGCTCGCCGCTATGGTCCTCGCCCGTTTCCGCGACCTCGCCAAGTCCTTCCCGCCCGACCCAAGACCGAGACGATAAGACGCGCGCGCTTGCGCGCGAGCTACCAGTTTCCAGTTTGCCGTTGGCAGTAGCGGAAATCGGTCTTGGCGGTTTTCACATCTGTGTAATCTGCGTAATCTGTGGATGATCCTGTCTGGATCCCGGTCCTGGCGGTTTTCACATCTGTGTAATCTGCGTAATCTGCGGATGATTCCTTCCGGGTCTTGGCGATCTCGGCGTTCTTGGCGGTTCAATTCCGACTCCTTAGCTCCGTGGCTGTTTTGACTTGGGGCCGCCGAGCCGTATAATATCCGCCCTCATGGACAAGAAATCTCGACCAGCCTGCATCGGTATCCGGCGCGAGGATAAGAACGTCTGGGAGCGCCGGTCGCCGCTGATACCGGAGCAGGTGGGCCAGCTTATCGGCGAGCAGGGACTTTCGTTTGTGGTTCAGCCTTCGGAGATACGGACGTTCAGCGACGCGGAGTTCCGCGAGGTCGGGGCAGAGGTCGGCGACGACCTTTCCGGGTGCCCGGTCGTGCTGGGCATCAAGGAGATTCCGGAAGCGGCATTCCTGCCCCGGCACACGTACATCTTCTTCTCGCACGTCATCAAGGGTCAGCATCACAACATGCCGATGCTTAGGCGGATGATGGAACTGGGCTGCTCGCTGATTGACTATGAGAAGATGACCGACGAGGCGGGAAGACGGCTCGTGTTTTTCGGCCGGTTCGCCGGCATCGCCGGCATGGTTGACACGCTGGCCGGGCTAGGCAAGCGGTTGGAGTTACAGGGAGTGAAGACGCCGTTCAGCCGGGTGATGCTGGCGCACGAATACGGCCGGGTCGAACTGGCCAAGGCGGCGATTGCCGAGGTCGGCCGCGACATCGTGGGACAGGGCCTTCCCGCGGAGCTCTCGCCGTTCGTCGTCGGCGTCACAGGCTATGGGCACGTGGCCAAGGGCGCTTGGGAGATGCTCGACGCGCTTGGGGCGACCGAGGTCGAGCCGGTTGACCTGCCGGCGCTGGCTGCCACAAGCCTCAAGCCCCAAGCCCCAAGCTCCAAGCCCCTCCCCGAGTATCTGTGTCCATCCGTGTCCATCTGTGGTTCTCTCTTGCCGGGAAGCCACACGGTCTACCGCGTGATGTTCCGGGAGGAGCACATGGTCGAGCCGAAGGAAATCGGACACCGGTTCGACCTGAAGGAGTACTTCGGCCGCCCGGAGCTGTATCGCTCGCGGTTCGAAGACCACCTGCCGCATCTTTCGGTTCTGATGAACTGCATCTACTGGGATGTGCGCTACCCGCGGCTGGTGACGAAGCCATGGCTGAAGCAGGCGTTTGGCGACGACCGCAGGCCGAAGCTCGTGGCAATCGGCGACGTCTCGTGTGACATTGACGGTTCGATCGAGGCTACGGTCAAGGCGACCGAACCGGGGGAGCCGTTCTACGTGTATGAGCCCGCGACCGGCGCGGTCCGCGACGGGGTCGAGGGCGATGGCATGTTGCTCATGACCGTTGACAATCTGCCGTGCGAGTTGCCGTTCGGCGCGTCGCGCGAGTTTGGGGTCGCGCTGGTGCCGTTCATGCCGGCGATTGCGCGCACCGATTTCAGCCTGCCTTTGGAGAAGCTGGACCTGCCCGGGCCGATACGCCGGGCACTGATTCTGCACCGGGGCAGGTTGACGCCGGAGTTTGCCTACATTCAGAAGTACTTGTGAGCTTGCCGGGGACGGGACACGATCCGAAATCGTCGGAGAGGGACAAGCCGGGACAGTCCCTGCGATTTCGGTCATGTCCCTCTGCAAAGGAGTGATGGAATGAAGAAGATTCTCGTTCTGGGCGCGGGGCTTGTGTCCCGGCCGATGGTTCGTTACCTGCTCGATGTGCCCGACTTCGAGGTCGTGGTGGCGAGCCGCACCGTGTCAAAGGCTCAGGAACTGGTGGGAACGCACCCGCGCGGCAAGGCGATTGCGCTGCTCGTGGACGACGATGCGGCGCTCGGCCGGCTGGTGGGTGAGAGCGACCTGGCGGTGAGCCTGCTGCCGTACACCTATCACGTGAAGGTGGCGAACCACTGCCTGAAATACAGGAAGCCGCTCGTGACTACGTCCTACGTGAGCGACGCGATGCGCGCTTTGGACGCACCGGCTAAGGCGGCCGGCCTCATCTTCCTGAATGAAATCGGGCTGGACCCGGGCATCGACCACATGTCGGCGATGAAGATAATTCACGACGTGCAGAAGGCGGGCGGCAAGGTGGCGGGTTTTGAGTCCTACTGCGGCGGCCTGCCCGCACCCGAGGCGAATGACAACCCGCTGGGGTACAAGTTCTCTTGGAGCCCGAAGGGTGTGGTGATGGCGGGAAGGAACGACGCGCGCTATCTCAAGGACGGCAAGGAAGTGTTCGTGCCGGGCGCGGACCTGTTCGGCCATCGCTGGCCGCTCAAGGTGCAAGACGGCTTCGAGTTCGAGGCGTACCCGAACCGCAACTCACTGCCATACGTCGAGACGTATGGCCTGCAGGGCGTGCGGACGATGCTGCGCGGAACCCTGCGCAACTTCGGCTGGTGCGCAACCCTGAAGGCGATTGCCGACCTCGGGGTGCTCAAGGACGACAGCGTGAAGACCGGCATCGCGGGCCTGACCCCGGCGGCGTGGCTGCGTGGCTATGCGCCGGGTGCCGGCACGCTGCAGGCCGATGTCGCGTCGCGGCTCGGGTTGAAAGAAAGCGACCCGGTACTAGAGCAGTTCGCATGGCTCGGGCTGTTCGACGAGAAGCCCATCGATCTGCAAGAGGGCTCAAACCTCGACATCCTCGCGAAGCAGATGCTGGACCGGATGACCTTCAAGCCGCGCGAACGAGATATGGTTGTTCTGCATCACGAGTTCATCGCCGGCTTTCCCGCAACTCGCAACTCGCAACCCGTAACTCACAACATCTACTCGACCCTGATCGCGTTCGGCGAGCCGGGCGGCGATTCGGCAATGGCGCGCACGGTCAGCCTGCCGGCGGCAATCGGGGTGCGGATGATTCTGCACGGCGAGTTGAAACTGACCGGCGTCCACATTCCGGTCGTGCCGGAAATCTACGAGCCGGTGCTGGCCGAGCTGACGCGGCTGGGCATCGAGTGCAAGGAGCGGAAAGCCCCGGTCTCCTGAGACTTCGGCTCTAACAATCGCTGGGGCGACCTTACGGTCGCCCCAGCACTTACGGGCGAGACAAACTACGTGCACGTTGCAGAATGGAGGCGCGGGGTGAGCAGGTCCTTCACGCGGCTTACACTTCTACCGTTCCGATTCGAGGCTGAATTCGCGCAGACCGAACCAGAACCCGGTCTGCTGGATGTTGTCAATTTCAGCCTGAATCAGCGCGTAGTGAGCGGCTTCCATCTCGCTCAGCCGGGCGAACATCGTGCGGGCGGGTTCAGCCTGCACTTTCCGGCTCTGTTCTTCGTAGAAGGTCTGCGCCGAGCGTTCAAGGTCGAGGGCAGTGTTCAACGCCGAGAGCTGGTTCTGACCTTCGGTTCCGCGGATACGGAGGGACTTGTCGGAAAGCCGGGGGACGATTCGCTCAATGACGGTTGCGTCTACCGGAGCCGGTTGCCATCCACCTGACTGCGCCAAGCCTACCTGCTGAGTTTCGAGCAGGCGCATGTGCTCGAACTCGTCGGTTGCCAGCCTGACGAACATCTGCTTGCCGGAACTGTCGCGGGTATTCCAGGCGAACGCAAGGTAGTTGTGCAGGCTCTGTTTCTCGGCCTCGATGGCAGTGGCCAGCGCGGCAAGAGCTTCGGGGTTGGTCATTTCTGGCAGGTCTGCAGGAATCCGGTCAGCTTGCGTACGTGGGCGCGCTCCTCTCGGATGAGGCCCTCGACCGCCGGTCGATTCAGGGCCGGCACAAGGTCAGCCGCTTCGAGGTAGAACACCAACGTCTCTTTCTCGAATGCCAGCGCGAGTTTGACCGCCTGCGAAGTACTCTTTGCGTCTCTTGCCAGTGACAAGGCCTTGTCCGGGCCCAGGAAGTACCGCGAATCGGTGACGGCCTTCAAGTAGAGCGACACTTCCTCCCAGTTCGCCGGCATCTCGTCCGAGGCGACTTTGATGGTCTTGGCGATTCCCTCGAACACGCCGATGTGCCGGTTCTCCTCGTCGGCGAGGTACGAGAAGAGGCCTTTCAGGCCGTCGTCCTTGGATTGCGCGGCCACTGATTCGTAAAAGAGCTTGCCGCCCTTCTCCGTCTCCACGGCCATGTCCATTAGCTCCGTCGCGGAATAACTCATCGGCATGTTTCCTCCATTCAAGTCTCATTTCATTGGACGGCCCGAAGCCCCAGCGGATTCGGTGAGCCGAGCCGTCATATCGGACCAAACCCGGCATCAAATCGTAGGACTCCGCGTCGGGCTGTCAAGAAAGAACCAGCGGTGGGGTCACTCCAGAATGGCATGTGAAAAGAGAAGCAGGGCATAGCCCTGCTCCTGACAGTCGGGTTGACCAGATTACTCGCCGTAGACGATGATTTTGTAGGTGGCGATGATGCCGAGGATGTTCGTGACCTGCTGGTCGATGTGATGGATCTTGGTGATGCCACCGGTCTCCATTGCTTCCTTGAGGCTGGCGTCGCCCGTCGCGAGGATGCCCAGAATGGACGTGTACGAGGCTTCACCCTTCTTCGCCGCTGAGCTAGTGGACGGACCCCAATAGCTGATGTCGCCCAGCGGGGTCTTCGTATCCTGATACAGCGTTCCGCCGCCACCGAACGCGATAAACGCGCCACAGCCGGTCATCATGGTCACGCAGAGCGCGGCCAGAACGGTCGTCACGAGCAGTCTCTTCATACTTGCGTTCCTCCTGTGTTTGGTTTGCTCGTACCTGTACTCTTGGCCCCGCGCTGCGCGCCGGAGCCGTAGGCACAGCAGAAATCTAGCGACATGCGTTGGTAAGTCAAGCGCGGTGGGCAGCCCAGTACCAGTAGCCGAAGCATGGATTCGCCGCCAAGACACGGAGAAGCAGAAACGGGCTTGGACGGGAATGCGCTGCGTACGTCTGAAGTCCCTGGCGCTCTGTTCCGGTTTACGGGGGGCAACCGACCTCCCATGCTTGACTTGGCCGACACGGGCTCTATGCTACTGGCAGTACATGGAAGAGCTCACCAGGAAATTCCGGACCCAATTCTGGCAGAAACACTACGATGAGATGGAGACTACCTGGCTGGAGATGCTTGAGGCCGGGGCATCTTACGAGCAACTGCTGGAACTCATCGAACTGACCGACCGGCAGGTCCCCCGCGAGACCATGGCGCTGATGTTGTTGCTGCTGGCCGATTCCCTGCGAGGACAGAAGAGATTCGCCGATGAATTCGCGATTCTGCGAAGGCAGGCCGCCGTCGCGGCGGACGACGCGACGCTGGCGCGCGCCATAGCAGTCTGCGTTCAACGCGTGCATGCGGGCGTGCCGGACATCGAACAACTGCTGCACAAGTCCGGGCTTGGCTACGGGCAGTCCCTGAAGGAGTCGCTACCCAAGCTGGACCGATACCTGGCCTTCCTACCCGGGACGCGAGTCCTCGACAGCGACCGCGGCCCGGGCCGGGTGAAGAAGCTAGACCTGCTGCTCGACAAGATTACAGTTGATTTCGACCGCGGAGCCGAGTTGGTGTGGGATCTCGGCGCTGCTCAGCGCATCCTGAGAGTTTGCCGGTCGGACGGCTACTACGCCTTGCTGGACCGGGGCCGGCAGACGTTGCTCGATATAGCCGGCTCCCGGCCCGGGCGAGTCGTCGCGCTGCTGCTCCGGGACGTGGGCAAGGCGATGTCAGTAAAAGAGTTGCAGGACGGGCTGGCGCAGGTTGTGGGGCGTGAATCCTGGGACGGGTTCTGGAACCGGGCGCGCCGCGAACTGGCCAAGGACCCGCATGTCGTGTGCCGGACCGTGCCGTCGCGAACCTACCAATGGACCGATTCGCCGGCGAAGACCGAAAGCAAGCCGGCCAAAGCAACAAAGCGAATCCGCCACGAGGTCAATCCCGACGAATTGTCCGGGGCGGACGGGACGGGCGTGCAGGAAGCGTACGGGAAGCTCGCGACCTTCGCGGAGCGGAAACGGTTCCTTGAGGCCCTGCCCGGTGCCCGGCCCAAGGACTGGCACGAGTTGTACGAGGCCTTGTTTCTGGTCGGCACCGACAACCGTGCCCGGGCCGTGATTGAGAAGGAACTCGCTGCCAAGTACTCCCAAAGATGGCGGACCTTGCTGGAGAATACCCTGACCGCGTACCGCCAGAATCCGGAGGCGTTTCTCTGGCTGGTTCAACGCTTCGAGCGGCTGGGTGTGGGTGAAGCAAAGGGCGTCGTCACCCGGATTCTGGACCTGCTCGAATCGGCCGGATACAAGCCCTACTGGAGCAAATTCCGCGCCGTCATGATTGACGCCGACTATCGGTTGATCCAGTCGACGCTGGCAGAGATAGACGAGGCCGAGGCCGCCCGGCTGCTCGGACGAGTCGGCCGGGCCCGGACTCTTGACGGCTACATCGCCGATGAGATCGTCAAGCTGGTCGTGACGAGGTTCCCGAACCTCGATGAGGGTAGCGGGGACAAGGTGGTCTATACGACGGTGCGCGGGCTGGACAAGGCGAAGAAGGAGATGTACCAGCTCGCCGACGTGGAGATACCCAAGACTGCCGACGAGATCGCCCGGGCGCGAGCCCACGGCGACCTGAGCGAGAACTACGAGTACAAGGCGGCGAAGGAGAAACAGGGGCGGCTGATGGCCAAGGTCAAGCGGCTGCGCGACGAAATTGCCCGGGCGCGGACCATCGAGGCGTCGGACGTTGACACCTCGGAAGTCTCGGTCGGGTGCCGGGTGCGGCTTGACAACGGGGCCGGGAACGTGATGGAGTACTCGATACTCGGCCCGTGGGATACGGACCCGGACCACGGGGTCATTTCCTACCTCTCGCCTTTTGCCCAGCTTCTGCTCGGCCGCAAGCCCGGGGACGGCATCGAGATGGACGGCCAGCCGTTCCGGATTACGGCAATCGAGCGCGGCCTGCCGGCCTGACAGAGCCGGCAGATGAACCACAAAGACACGAAGGTTCGGAAGTCCGCTACCGGGCTGCATCATTCGTCATTCGAGCTTCGCCCTTCGCATTTCCTGATATGCCCCTGGTTCTGAAGGCGGAGCCGCCTTCGTATTCCGTCGAGTCAATCCGGCGGGCAGGCGCAATGCTGCGGGCCGGCGGCGTTGCCGTGTTCCCGACCGAGACAGTCTACGGGGTCGGCGCCGACATCAGGGATGCCGTAGCGGTCGGGCGGGTGTTTGCCCTGAAGAACCGAAATCCGTCGCAGCCGTTGATGGCGCACTGCGCTTCGCCGGTCCAGATGCTTGAATACGTGACCGAGGTCCCGGCGTGGGTGCAGCCGCTTGTCAGCCGGTTCTGGCCCGGGCCCCTGGCTTTGATACTCCACAGCACGGACAAGGTTCCGGCAGCCGTCACGGGTGGCGGGCGGACAATCGGCATCAGGATGGTCGGCCACCCGGTCGCGCGAGACCTGCTTGAGGAACTCGGCGCGCCCATCGCCGGCACAAGCGCGAACCTGCACGGTGAGCCGGCGACCAGTCGATTCGATGCCCTCGGCCCGAAGCTGCTCGAGCAGGTCGATGTTGCGCTGGACGCGGGTATCTGCGGCCGAGACCTGCCATCTACTGTGCTGGACGTGACGTGCGACCCGCCACGAGTGGTACGGCTGGGCGCGGTGTCAGTTCAAGCTATCGAGGCTGTCGTCGGGCGAGTCCTTGTACGTGTCTGAGCCCCCGTTCTTCGGCTTGGAACTTTGGAGTGCGGGAGCGGAGCTCCCGCTTTTCCGCGTCGTCGCACGGTTCCGCAACGACAAAGCGGCAGCTCCGCTGCCGCAGTCCAAGGAAGCTTCGCTTCGGGCTTCGGACTACGGACTTGGGGGACTCACCGTCCCTCAGTATCTGTACTCTACCTTGAGCGCGAAGTCCAGCCCGTTCTTGTTGAGACCGACTGCTCCCTGGTAGTTCTGGCTGTGCCATACACCGACTGACAGCGAGACGAACAGGTCGCGGAGCGCCCGGATTTCTACACCAGGCGCAAACCGCAAGGTCTTGTCTACTTCTTCAATCACGATGCCCGACAGTGTGTCCCAACCGCGGGTCGGGAACTCGTTGTGCTGGCGCAGGTAGAAAGTGTCCTGCGGGTCCTTGTAGCTCTTGCGCAGATAGTCGCCCCGGTTGTGGTAGCCGCGGCGCGTGTAGTCCCCTCCGATGTTGACCTTGAGCCAACCATTCGGCGTGACACTCACCGTAGCAAACAGCTCATCCGCGTCCGAACCGAGCGGATGGCCCATCGTTGTCAGGTAGTTCTCGTACATGATGTAGTGAACCCGGTGGTGGTAGGTGAAAGGCATGATACGCGTGTATTCGAGCCGCGCTTCTACCGGGATGTTCGGTGTCCAGTACGCGCCTATTTGAGAGGCGGTTGCCTGCGGAGCGGCCTTGAGCGTGTTGAACTCGTAGTTGTCGAGGAAGAGCTGGCCGTACAGCTTGGTCTGCGGCAGATAAACGACCGCGTCCCAGCCGACGAGGAAGTTGTCGGTCATGTTTGAGTTCGCAGCCGTGAGGTAGATCGGGATGAGCGGGTTCACGAGGCCGCCGAGCTGTCGTGGTTGGAACTCGTCCCACGAAGTAACGCTCATCAGCGCTCCGCCGAGAGTGAGTCGGTTCCACAGCGATAGCTCGATCCGCTGGGCTGCGAGCCATCGCGGTCTCTCACCCCAGCGGGACAGCAGCGAAGTGAAGGTGAGGAACTTGAAGTTGCGATAGCTGGCGCAGAGCTGGATGTGGTCGAGCGCGGGTGCGGTGTCATCGAGCATCACCGAGCCGGCGTAGCCGGGACCCCACACGAACTCGTCACGGCCGAGTTCGAGGCGCAGCCAGGGGATTCGGAACGCGAAGTAGGCAAGTTCGGTTTCAAGGGTCGCCAGGTCGCGCCAAGGCACGACCCGCATGCCTGGTATGTGTAGGCCGGAGGAATCGGGCGAGATGAGGGTTTCGACCAGCCCGGGGTTCCAGGCGGTCAGTTCGAACCTTTCGTAGAAGGCGAAGTTGTCGTTTGGCCGGTTGCTGATAACGGCACCCAGCGACAGGTGCTGCGTGTCTGGAGTTATCCTGAAAGGACGCGCGGTGACACTGGCGGTCGCGCTGCCACGGGAGAAGAAGTCGCAGCGGGCCTGGGCGTCTCCGAGATCGGGAATCGGGATGCTGATTGCGGGACGCCGGGCCGGCAGAGCCGGCAGCTCGGAGCCGAATTCAAACTCCAGGCGCTTGAGCGCTGCGCGCTGCGCCGGACCGAGTGCGCTCGGGTCCCCGTCCCGCGCCTCGAGGAGCAGCCGCACGCATTCGCCTCGGGTCCACGGCTTGCTCGTGGATGGCATCGAGCGGATGAGTCCGGAGGTCTTGAGCAGGTCGAGGTCGTCGTAGAGCCGCGCGTCGGTCGGGACGTTTTCAAGGCCCGCGGCCGTGGCGAAGGCCACGGCCGCAGCCAGCAACAGGCCGACGCGCATCGTTACTTTATTACCCCCAGCCAGTCGCGCAGGACGAACTGGAACCGGCCGATGAGGAGCGACATGCGGGCCATCACCGTGTACCCGAACGACGCGCCGAACCCGACCATCAGGAAGACTATGCCGGTCTCTGACGCAACCTTGAGCGCACCTTTGTGTTCTTTGGAGAAGAAGAAGTACAGGACCGAGCAGACGACGCCGACGAAGGAGATGAGGGCCCAGAGCAGGACGTCCCAGCGAGCGAAGATGCCCGGGGTCAGGAACGTGCCCTGCATCTGTTTGACGATGTAGGTCTGGAACATGGCCGGTATCGCCGCCCCCATGCCCCAGCCGAGCACGAACGCCATCGGGAACCGGATCAGCCACGATACCTTGGGTATGAAGCGGCAGAAGTAGCAGAGGCCGAGTATCAGCGGGATGATGAGCAGCAGCTTGTTGCCGAGCGAGACTTCCGAGAGCGGCGACAGGAACAGCGGGTTGAACAGGTCGGGGTATACCGAGTTGTACCAGGTGAGCGCTATCGTGTAGCCGACCGAGACGCCGACGAACAGGTGTTCGCAGAACTTGTAGAACGGGTTGTCCTTCCAGAGGAAGGAGAAGATACCGATGGTCAGGATTGCAGCAACCCAGGTTAGGATGTTCGTCGAGACGTGCATTACGCCCCCCTCTTCCGGGTCACGAAGTAGGCGATATTGCCGATAATCACGAGGATCATTATGACGATGTGGGCGAGCGACTGTGAGTCCATGGCCGCCACCGCCGGCATGTAGGTCTTGGAGTATCCGGCCTTCTGGACCAGCACTTCGTATTCCGCGCCGCCCTTCATCCCGGCGAGCATCCCGGTGAGCTGGCCGCTCTGCAGGAACGGGTAGGCATCGGCGGCCGACACTGCCGTTAAGCCCGCGCCGACGCGCATCCCATAACGGGACTGGGCGTAGAGCAGCCAGTCCTGGTATCCCGGCGTGCCGGCCGATATCGCGAACATTATCGGGATGTCGCGCAGTTGCTTGACGGTGTTCATCATCGGTAGCGAGTCGAGCGACTTGCCGTAGTAATCGACGGGGTAGACGTTCTTGATATTCTCGCCCATCCCGAGGATGACTGCGTCCACGCCGGCCTTCCAGCCGAGGAAGACGACGTCTTCGCCATACTTCTTGCCGAACTCGGGCGGTATCTCGGTCACCGCCTTGTCGGCCAGCCCGGCGCCGGTGATCCAGAGACCGCAGAGCAAGACCTTCAGGTCCTTGGCGAAGGCGTGGCGCATCACCGCGGCGAGCATCGGGTAGAGTTCGGGCATGGAGCTCGGGTCGAAGTCCACCGAGATGAGAATCGTCTTACCCGCCGGTACCTGGTCGATTGCCTTGAACAGGGTCTGCGCGCGCGGCCCGGAGTTGACCCCCAGACCGAGCGGCTTGATGAGCGGGAGCATCACGAGCAGGCCCACTACGATGTAGATGATGCGGCGGTCGATCTTCAGGAGGTACTGGAAGAATCTCATTGTTTGCCTCCTCCAAGCCAGCCGCGCTCAATGCCGAGGATGACCTTGAGCGCAGTGGCGATTCCGCCGAGGGCAATGCCGAATTGGATGGCACGCTTGGCGGCCATGTTCGGTACCGACAGCACCCATTCGGCCGTATCGGGCAACATCAACGGAGGCACCTTGAACCCCGAGAACCCCAGCCAGGCGAGAAGCCCGACCACCAGCGCGCCCGCGCCGATGAGGAGCGCCTTGGACCGGGTAACGAACCCGGCCACCAGGAGCGCGACGTTCACCACCACCATGAACCAGAAGAACGGCACATTGGCACCGATCGGCACCATACCGAGCATCACGACGAAGGCGGCGACCAGCAGCAGGGCGGCTTCCTTGGTGCGGGCGCGAAAGGCGCGGTACGCGGCCGAAGCCATGTAGAATGCGAGGATGGCGAACATCGAGGCGTTCAGAGGTACCAGGAGGTTGCTGAAGATGATATCCTGCAGGGGCGAGCCGGGCTTCACTCCCCAGCCGAGGCCGATGACCGAAGTCGCGGCGGCCGCGGTCAGGGTGACGATCGAGTAGTACCAGCCGGTCCGGCGGCGCTGAAGCTTGTCGATGTGATACATCACGAGGCTGCCGGTGCCGAGCACGAGCGCGAAGGCGCCGACGATGCGGACCCACTTCGTCGTCAGGTCGTAGAATGCGACCGACGCCGGGTGCGGGACGAAGAACTGGACCATCATCGCGACGCCCATTGTCAGGCAGATGGCGAGCGGTATGTTTCTTCTCATCAGTGCCTCCCTACCTTACGCTGAAGAAGCTGACTATCTGGGTGAAGAAGCTCAGTGCCGGGATCTTGCTCAACAGCAGCAGCGCAGAGCCGACCGTCACAATGGCGAGGATAATGATCTTGCCGTAGTCCTGTCCCTTGAGCGAGCCCAAGAGCAGTGGCTCGCGCGAGAGGTAGGCTGAGGCGGCATAGAGTTCCTCGCCGATGAGCGTGTAGTCGCAGGCGGTAATGAAGAAGGGGAGTTGAAAGACCGAGTCGGTGCCGGCAATCTGGATGGCGCCGGTCTGGGCGCCGGTCTCGGCGAGAATCAGTGACTCCGCCCAGAACATGCCGAGGAAGAAGTTGGTCGCCGGCTTCTCGCGTGCCATAAGTCCGTCCACCGCCGCGGCAAAGGCGAACTGCTCGGACGTGATGAAGAAGACCGAGTCGGCCTTAAACGCGTCCGGCCGGCCCGCCTTGGCGTACGATTCCTTTACCATTTCGCGGGCCACGGTGTAGACAATCGGATCCCGGTTGGGCACGAGCAGGGCCGAGTCGTACTGGGCGACCTTCTTGGCCACCTCGCCGAGGATGTTGAGCGAGGCGATGGTGGCGATGTCCGCGACCGAGCCGAGGCCCGGTACGTAAATGATCGGCCTGCCCATCTCGGTCGCGCGGCCGACGGCTTCTTCGACCGCGTCCAAGCCGGCAATGCGCCGGACGAACAGGTTCTTGCCCTTCTTGGCCGTTTCGATGTAGTAGATGACGAGTGCGAAGAAGATGACCATCGCAATCAGGATGTTCAGGCGGGCGGTGTTGAAGAGTTGGGCAGACGAGGCAACCGGCTGAGAAGGCTCAGACCAGACCGTGTCCGCACCGGCTGCCGCAGCGATGCGATAGGTGTACTTGACCCGGTCCATCACGCCCTCGTCAAGGTAGCGGGTATCGGTCGGCTCAATTGCCGCAATGACCTCGGTCGATTCGGCCGGGTCGGTCCGCTCCACCAGCCACGCCTCGGGCGCGGCGCCGGGGCCGGGCTGCCAGTGGACCGTGATGGACTTGCCCTTGTCGTTGGGCGTGTCGAATGCCTTCACGCCGACCGGTGCGGCGAGCCGCTGAACCGGCGGCGCGGCCGAGTCAACGGGCGGCGCAACCTGACCCGCTGTCAGCAGCAGGATGAGAAAAGGAATCATGTTTGGGAAGCCTCCTTGGAGAAGAAAGGGTTCGAGGGTTCAAGGATTCGAGGATTCAAGTGCTGGATTTCCGGCACTGGATCACTCATTCCTTGCACCTGCACGGTGTGGCGTGGCATTTGGGGCAGCCGCGAGCATACTTGGCGCAGGCCTTTTCCATGTCTATGCCCTCAAGCGTAGCCAGGCTTGAAAGCCAGGCGAACACGTCCGCGAACTCCTCTTCGAGGTTGGCCCGGTCGCCCTTACGCATGGCCCGGGCCAGTTCGCCGGTCTCTTCGACCAGCCAGCGGAAGGTGCCGTCTTTACCGCGCCGGCTGTCCTTGCCGAAATAGATGTCACGGATGAGCCGCTGGAACTCGGTGATTGTCAACGTGCCAGTATGGCTAAAAAGAGGGGAGAGTCAAGCAAGCCAGCAATGACGGCGTCCGTATGGTGGAAGCGGGAAGCTGAGACGCGCACGGTTCTTGACGGCACAGGCTGCGGAAACCGGGGCTGCCCGCGCGGGCGGCCCGGTTGGGTCGGTGAAGCCACGCCCTGCGGCTAGGGGTTGTTGCGGTCCGGGTTGATGCGGTCCCGGGTCTGGCCGAAGAACTCGGTGATGGTCTGCATCAATTCGTGCATTCCGTTCGAACCGCCGGCGATGAGCGCACCCGTGACGACCACGTCCACGAGCGTGAATATATGGCGCTGGATGTCGGTGCCGATTTCGTCGTAAGAAACCGGGTCAATCAGGGCTCGAAGTGAGCGCACGCCAATCCAGCTCACCGCGACGCCCATGAACAGGGCCAGCGTGAAAGCCAGCTTGCCGGTCGCCGCACGGTACTTCTCCAAGGCCTGGGTCTGTGCGATTTCATCCGCATCCGGGGTCGCGCCGCCGGCGCGCTTCGCCTTCGCCGCACTGATCTTGCCCTTGATCTCCAGCTTGCCTGGTTCGACCCAGATGCCGAGGATGACCTGCACAGCGCGCTCGACAAAGGCGGTCACAATGAAGAGCGAGCCGATTATCCTCAGGGCGCTGTTCGCGTCGATGTCGAGCAGGCGGATGTAGTCTGGAGAGAGGATCCAGGCCAGCGCCAGCGCGGCCACGACCAGGAACAGCGCGAGCCCGGCCATTCGCCCGAGTCGCCTGACTTCAGCGGTATTGTCTGACATCTACTGCCTCCTTCTTACCATGACCATGCGGGCACTCGGGACTCGATGCGCTTCTGCACCGCGGTATCGAGGCCCACGAAGAAATCGAAACCGGTAATCTGCTCCAGCCGGTCAACCGAGAGCCGGTATTCGGACGTCGGGTGGGCGTTCCTGGCGTGCTGGTTGGGAACCAGGAATGCGTACGCGCACCAGCGACCTTTGGCGTTCTTCGTCAAGATTGCATCGAAGAGGTGCGTGGGTACGGCCACGCGGTTCTGCCTGCCCCGCTTCATCCAGAGCTTCGGGTTCGCCGGCTGGCTGTCTTTGCTCATGAACGCGTCGCCGGTCACAACCCAGGCTTCGCCTACGTCCGCAATCATGTCTCGAATCTGGCCTTCAAGGTTCTGCCAGATACCTCGGTTCGTGTTCGGGTACTGCGGGCTCATGTTGGACAGCAGGAAAGTCGCAGCCATTGCCTCCTTGCTGCGTTTGAAATCTCCTGCCGGCGCAAGGTGACCGCGGTCAAAGCCCTTGCCTTTGTAGTCCGCGAGCGCGGAGCGGGCTTCCTCCGGGACTTCGAGATCGGGCTGGAAGTTGTCCTTGCGCTTTGCGGTTCCCTTGAGGTCCTCCGCGGTCAGATGATAGGCGGACCAGTAGGGGATGCGCCAATGGTCATTGTAGTTGATGACGTAGAAGTCCTTGTCGAGGATGCGACCCCTGATACCCGCGACACCGTATTCCAGGTTCAGAGTATCGCGGATTGTGTCGGCCGCGGGCTGGGCTGAGGCGAAGCCAGACAGGCCGGTCGCGCACAGCGCCAGCATTACCGCCGAGCAGTAGATTCGCCTCAAGGTTGCTTCCTTTGTGTCCGGTAACTTGAGTAAGCGTAACACACCCGCGGCCGGTCTGTCAAGCGCTGCCGCGCACCGAAGTCACTCAGGTTCACCGGGCCTGAGGCCCGCGGACCGCGGGGCGGTGTTGACTCGGGGCGCGCCCGGCGTAAGCTGGAATGAGGTTTGACGTGACCCAGCACATGCTATCCGAAGACGAGCTTATTCGAATCATTCGGCGCACGGTGAAGAGCCGTGGCAGGGTGCGGCTCGGCATCGGTGATGATGCGGCGGTGCTGAAGGACGGCACGGTTATCACGACGGACGCGTACGCCGAGGGCGTGCACTTTGACCTTTCGTACATGAGCCTGCGCCAGGTGGGAGCGCGGTGCGCGTGTGGTGCGATATCGGACGTTGTGGCGATGGCGGCGGAGCCAGCGGCAGTGCTCGTTGCACTCGCACTGCCGAGAGTTGGCTGTGAGCAACTAGCAGCCAGCAGTTACCGAAGACAGGGCGAAGTCAGAAGCCAGTTGCTAGAAGCTAGAGGTCAGAAGTGCGGAAGCGGACGGCCGTCAGCCGTTAGTCGTGAGCCGTTGGCTCTCGTTGTCCGCGAGTTCTACCGCGGCATCGAGAGCGTGTGCGCGAAGATGAAGTGCGAGGTGGCGGGCGGAGATATCATAGTGGCCGACAAGTTGTTGTTGGCGCTGACGGTGACGGGCAAGACGAGGTCCCCGAAGCTCAGGAGCGGGGCGAGGCCGGGAGACCATCTATACGTCACGGGGCACCTGGGGAGCGCGGAGGCCGGACGGATAGTACTATCAGACGAAGTCAGAGTGCAGAAGCCAGAATGCAGAATGCAGAATGGCGGGTATCGGAGTACGGTGCACGGTGTACGGTTCACGGGCTCCGACTGGCGTCTCCCCTTGGTCAGTCGGCATCTAAGGCCGACACCCAGGTTGGGCGCGATGCTGGTGCTTAAGTCTCACATCCACGGTCTGATAGATACTTCTGACGGGCTCGCGACCGACGCGAGGCATCTATGCGAGATGAGCGGCGTGCGGATCGTGCTTGATGGCGAGGCGCTGCCGGTCCTGCCGGGCGTGAGCAGCCTCTGCGCGGAAAGGAACCTCGACTCCCTTGGCTTTGTGCTGGGTGCGGGGGAGGACTATGAGCTGCTTTTCACCAGCCGGCAACGTTTGCCAAACACGGTGAGCGGCGTCAAGGTTACTCGAATCGGGAGTGTCGAGGAAGGCAGGGGGTTGTGCATCCGGCGTGATGGCCGGATTCTGCCTGTAACGGTCTCGGGCTATGACCATTTGGGAGTTGACAACGGTTCGACCAGTTGTTAACAAGGTGTGGATAACTCTGTGGATAAGCCGGCGGGGCGGCGGTCTTGACTATCACTTCGAACGAGTGAAGAGGCGGGCAGTTTCAGAGGCGGAATTGGGTCTCCGTGGACATTGACGTTGTAAGTTACACATTGGCAATCAGTTGTCGAATCGTGGGGATGGTATTGTTCGGTATTGACTACCAGCAATTGTGCGTTAAGATACTGTGAAGCTACTATATGAAGTGTCCATTCTGCGGTAATGACGATGATCGGGTTCTCGACTCGCGGCCGGCGCGTGATGGCGCGGCGGTGAGGCGCCGGCGCGAGTGCGCCAAGTGCAACAGCCGGTTTACGACTTACGAATACGTGGAGCGGACGCCGTTGATGGTTGTCAAGCGGAATGGGACGCGGGAGCCGTATGACCGCGGGAAGCTGCTGGCCGGAGTCGTGCTGGCTTGCCGCAAGCGGCCAATCAGTCGCGACGACATGGAGAAGCTCGTTGATTCGGTTGACGTCAAGCTGGGTGAGGATTCCCGTCTGGAAGTGCCGTCGCAGGAACTAGTGTTGCATTCCTCAAATAATACGATATAGTAGCTTACCGATCGGAGGTAAG
>CAZQZR010000018.1:0-33754 GCA_964597845.1 uncultured bacterium
ATGGTCTTCACCGGTATTAGGCAAACCAGAACCCCAAAACGTAACATAGTTCGTTTATCGTTCGTCGTTCATCGTCCTTCGTCGGTCCCAAGTCGTTTCCTTTCCGATGGTTCCGCCATTTTGACTTTTGCCTTTTGACCTTTGCCTTTTGACTTCGTCCTGGCGAATTACTATCCCCCGGACAGCTCGGGGAGTCCCAGCCCTCTATGCGGCCCTTGTCCCAGCACCTGCAACAGCACTCGGCCCTCCTCTCGTAACGGCCATCGTTCCAGCCCTCGTCCCAGCACCCGCAACAGCACCCGGCCCTCGTCTCGTAACGGCCATCGCAACAGCCGCTGCAACAGCGTCCAGAACAGCACCCGGCCCAGGCCTCGCAACAGCTATCGCTCCAGCCCTTGTTCCAGCATCCGCAACAGCACCCGGCCCTCGTCTCGTAACAGCCGCCGCTCCAGCCCTTGTTCCAGCACCCGTAACAGCGTCCGGCCCTCGTCTCGTAACAGCCATCGCTCCAGCCCTCGCTCCGGCGCCTGCACCCACAAAACCTCCAGCTGCTGCGCCCGTTCGTCGACATGCGCTCCGACTGCCGCAGTGGTCCAATGACGGTCATCTGTTCCGCCTTGACTTCCGCCAAGCCGAGCACTAAGCTGAGGACGGCTTCAGCACCTAGAAATGCCCACACTTGATTGGATTGGCAAGAAGGCGGTCATCAACCACCACAATGAGGTGCCGTATCGGTTGCTCAGGTGCAACAAGGAACTGTCGGTCGGCGACCCCGGGACCGGCAACTTGCTCGTTCAAGGCGACAACCTCGAAGCTCTAAAGGCGCTGCTGCCGTACTACGCCGGTAAGGTTAAGTGCATCTTCATAGACCCGCCGTACAACACAGGTCATAAGGACTGGGCGTACAACGACAAGGTCGACAGCCCGGAGATGCGCAACTGGCTGGGCGCGACGGTTGGCGCTGAGGGGGAAGACCTGACGCGCCACGATAAGTGGCTGTGCATGATGTACCCACGTCTGCGGCTGCTACAGGAGTTCCTGAGCCGCGATGGCATCATCGCAGTCTCCATCGACGACAACGAGCTGAACGCTCTGGGGGTTCTACTCGATGACGTCTTCGGAGCACGCAACCGGCTGGCTTGTGCCCCTTGGCTGGCCGAACCAAGTGGCGGAAAAGAAAAGACCGGGCTCCGGGGAGGACACGAGTACCTGTTCATCTACCACAATGGCGATGACCGCAGCATCTCGCGCGAGATGAGATCGACCGGAAAGCTGGACAAGAAAGATAGGTGGGGCAAGTACAGAAAGGGTCGCGAGTTGATGAAGTGGGGCGGCATATCACTCAGGAAGGACCGGCGCGGTCAGTGGTTTCCCCTGCGAACCCCTGACGGAACAGAAGTATGGCCGATCCGCAATGACGGTGAGGAAGGGCATTGGCGCTGGGGCAAGGATCAGAAGATGGTGCCAATCCTAGAGGACCCGGAACGTGCACACTGGGAGCTTCGGCCGTTTGATGAGGGCGTTTCTTGGCGCGGCGCTCATGAGCGATGGGTGCCATATGAGAAGATTCGAGACGCGTCTAGGTCCATCGGCTGGAGCACGTGGCTCGACTCGTACGGCTACAACGCCGATGCGACGCGCGAACTGAAGGACATCTTCGGAAGCAAGACCTTCGACACCCCCAAGCCCACCTCCCTTGTACAGTGGATTGTGTCGCTGCATGCAGACGACGATGCCCTTGTGTTGGACTCCTTTGCTGGGTCTGCGACAACCGGTCACGCAGTCCTGCGTCTGAACTCGGAGGATGGCGGCACCCGTCGTTTCATACTGATCGAGATGGAGGCGGAAGTATGCCGAAACGTCGCCGCCGAGCGACTCCGGCGCGTGATTGGCGGGTACAAGGGCCGCAAGGGCTCCGATGTCGCAGGTTTGGGTGGCGGGTTCCGTTTCTGCCAGCTCGGACCGACTTTGTTCGATGCAGACGGGCGCGTTCGAGATGAAGTCTCGTTCCGAGAACTGGCACAGCATGTCTACTTCACCGAGACCGGCGAGCCGCTGCCGACGGCAAAGAACGGCAGGACGCCGTTGCTTGGCGTGCACAACGGCACGGCGGTTTACCTTCTGTATAACGGCGTCTTGAAGGATAAGACGCCGGGCGGTGGGAACGTGCTGACCCGGGGCGTTCTGCGTGAGTTGCCCGCACACGACGGGCCTAAGGTCGTCTACGGGAATGCGTGTCTGGTGGGACCGCGGGTTCTCCGTGACAATGGTATCACTTTCCGGCAGGTCCCTTACGAGATAAGGACGCGGTGATGGAGCTGAAGCCCAAAGAGTTTCAGTCAAACGCTCTTGAAGCTCTGCGGAGCTACTTCGCAGCCTGCAACAGATACGGCAGTGCGAAACTCGCCTTCGTAGACGTGGCGTCGGACTGGCTTGGTTTTGACCCGTCCTATCATCCAGTGCCAACGCTTGGCGACCTTCCTTACGTTTGCATTCGGATTCCCACGGGCGGTGGCAAGACATATGTTGCCTGTCACGCGGTCGGGGTGGCCCAGCGGGGCCTGCTCTCCGCTGACCACTGCCTGGTACTTTGGCTGGTGCCGACGACCACCATACTGAAGCAGACGCTCGCTGCGCTCAGGAACCGGGCGCATCCGTACCGGCAGGCGCTGGAGAACGGTGCTGGGCCAGCGAAGATACTGACCTTGTCCGAAGCGCTGGACGTTCAGCGGGCCACGCTGGACGCCCGGACCGTGGTAATCGTATCCACAATACAGGCGTTCCGGACAGACGACAGAGAGGGGCGCAAAGTCTATGAGCAGTCGGGGAGCAGCGGGATGATGTCGCACTTCGTCGGGTTGGACGAAGAACTTGTTCAACAGTTGGAGCTTTACGACAGGAGCAAGCCGGTTACGTCGCTGGAGAACGTGCTTAGGCTTCGGAAGCCGGTCGTGATTGTGGACGAGGCGCACAATGCCCGAACACCACTGTCGTTCGACGTGCTGGCGCGATTCAGGCCGTCGTGCATCATTGAACTCACTGCCACGCCCGATACGGTGAAGAGTCCGAGCAACGTGCTGTTTAGCGCATCTGCGGTCCAGCTTAAGGTCGCCGAAATGATAAAGATGCCGGTGATGCTGGAAACCCGGACGAACTGGCGTGATCTACTAAGTGATGCCAAGGCCAAGCTGGCCGAACTCGACAGACTAGCCCAGGCAGAACATCAGGCAGGCAAACCCTATCTGCGGCCGATCATGCTGCTGCAGGCACAGCCCAGGGACAAGAAGCGAGAGACGCTCACGGTCGATGTGCTTGAGAAATGCCTGCTTGAGGACTTCGGGGTCGGCAAAGAGGAAATCAGACGTTCGACCGGTGAAGATGAGCAGCTAGGCGATGAGAACCTTCTCAGCCCGGACTCCAAGGTGCGATACATCATCACCGTCCAGAAACTCCGGGAAGGCTGGGACTGCCAGTTCGCTTACGTCCTCTTCACCGTGGCTGAGCTTGGTTCCTCGACCGCGGTGGAACAGATACTGGGCCGTGTGCTTAGGCAGCCCGGGGCGTCGCGCCGGGAAACCGAGGAGCTGAACCGGGCGTATGCCTATGCGACGTCGGCCCGATTTCAGGATGCCGCCAACTCGCTGCGCGATGCGCTGGTGTGGAACGGGTTCAACAGGCTTGAGGCCAGGGACATGGTGAAGCCGGGCAGTGGGCAGGAGGATGAAGGCCGTGACCTGTTCTTGGAAGATGACTATCTGACCGTCACCCTGACCGGTTCACTTGGCGACCTGCCTGCGTCTGTGCGCGACGCGATTAGCTATGACGCGGGAACTGGAACACTGACGGTCAAGGGTGGAGCGGCGGAGGACGTGCAGCAGGTTTTGCGCGGGCATGTCACGGTGGATGCCGACCGGAGGGCGATAGACGAAGCATTCTCCGCTTGGCGTAGGCGTGGTCGACCCGGCGGCGTGAAGGCGTGGCGGCAGGAAACGCTCTTCGCCGTACCGGTGCTGGCCGTGAAGCAGGGCGACGTATTCGAGCCGTTTGACGATGCGTACCTGCTTGACTCTCAGTGGGACCTGGCCAAGTGCAGCCCTGAACTCGCGGAGAGCGAGTACTCCGCGACCAGACCCGAAGCAGCGCTTGGGGAGTTGGACGTAGACAAGGACGGCAGGATTCGCGTCAACATCGTTAGCAAGCTCCAGTCGCAACTTGCCATCCTGAGCGATGCAGGGGGCTGGAATGTCGGAGTTCTCGCCCGGTGGCTCGACCACAACATCCCTCACTACGACATCTCGCACGAGTCGAGCGGCATCTACCTTGTGAACGTACTCAGTCACCTGATTGACAGGCGGGGCATCCCGCTTGAGCGACTGCTGCACGACAAGTTCCGGCTGCGCCGCGCGGTAGAGGACAAGATGAACCAGCACCGACAGGAGGCCAGGCGCAAGGCCCATCAATTGGCGCTACTGCCAAGTGCGCCGGCGCCGGTCGTCGTTGACCCAAGTCTGTGCTTCATGTACGACCCTAAGCGCTACCCGTACAACACCATTTGCAGCCGCTCCACCGACTTTAAGAAGCACTTCTACGAAGTCGTGGGTGACTTGGATGACAAAGGCGAGGAGTTCGAGTGTGCTCAGTTCTTGGACGGGCTCGACGAGGTCAGGTGCTGGGTGCGCAATTTGGAGAGGCACGAGCGGGATTCATTCTGGCTGCAGACCGCAACCGACAAGTTCTACCCGGATTTCGTGTCCCTGCTTCACGACGGTCGTGTGCTGGTCGTAGAATACAAAGGTGCCGACCGCTGGAGCAACGACGACTCCAAGGAGAAACGTCGCCTGGGCGAGCTATGGGAAGCCCGCAGCAAGGGCAAGTGCCTGTTCGTGATGCCGAAAGGCGAGGACTTCAGCGCGATCGAGAGCAAAGTGCGAAATAGGAGGGAGTAATGAAGAAGGCTCTAGCAATAGACTTCTATCGAGTGGTCATGCCGGAAGAGGCCGATTGCAGGTTTGGCGAAATCCTCGAGAGGGTATCGAAGCTACCCGCTGATGACAAGCGCAATGTGGTACGATTTGGGTACCCTCTGCGCCTTCAAGACGCGTCGCTGCATGGTATTACATGGGAAGGAGAGTTCGTTCGGATTCGTATGGACGACCTGCCCGTAAAGGCCAGCCTTGCAGGTGAGCTCGCGTCACTGGAGCTGGACGCAGACGAGGGAATCGGCGAGGAGACCGCTTTCCTGTACGACCTGGACACAGAAGTGCTGGCGCTTCAGAGGAACAGAACCGGGGCCTCGGCATCCGCCGTGTGCTTCTACTTCGAACGCAAGGGCGAGTTCTCAGGCCTGCACCTTGACCCAGTCCTGATGTCTGACGTGCTGCAACGGTTGGCCAAGCTGGCAACAACGCGCAGGTTCGAGATAGGAATTGCCGCACCGGAGAGCCTGGAGGTATTCCGAGGACAAGGGAAGGGTGTTGATGCTCTGGTCAACCTCGCGCGTGAATTCGAGACCCCATCGGCCTATGTTACTCTCACAATGGGGCACACTAAGGGCTCGATTCCGCGCGCCAAGGAGTATGCGAAGAAGTTGCTTTCCGTATCCAGCAAGTCCGAGGGTGCCGTGCGGAAGCTCCGCATATCAGGCTACGGCGAAGGGGCTGACGAGATGGAGGTCCTTGACTTGCTGGAATTCCGCATGAAGGAGGAGGTTGTAGTCAATCCGGGGACCGACCGCAGGCTATCCCGGTCTGCCAGGCAGGATGCGCTCAGACGCGCATTCGACAAGCGCGCATCCGAGCTGCGACGGATGTTCAGAAAGCCCTAACTGCTGTGTCACTACGGATTGAACGGGCTCTGCCTTTTCTCGTCGGTGCCCTGTGTGGAGCAGTAGCCGCGTTGCTCTTCGTTGTAGGCGGCCTAGGCTTGCCAGCGGGCACCAAGGAAGCTCTCGTGGCCCTCGTTAGCGTTAGCGCCATCGCGGTTGGTTTCATAGCGACGGCGAAGATGATACTCCTTACCATTGACCAGCGTCGCGTGCTCCGGATGCTCAAGCAAGAGGGTGCGTTTGCTACACTGGTCACATACATGATGCAGGCCATAACGTGGTCCTTTGCGTCGGCCATCCTCGCTGGCCTGGCCTTGTTCCTGCTCGGAGCAGTCCCGGACCGATGGTTCGGAGTGCTTTTCGCATGCCTGTCCTTCGTTGTTACAGTGGCTGCCGTCAGATCTTATCAGGTGACCAGGATCTTCACTAAAATCCTACTGGCGAAGGAGTAACCATTGGTGTCGCGAATAGCGACGAGATCTGCAAGGAGGAACTATGACTGAAGCCACGTACATAAGCGTGAGACGCAGAGCGTGGACGGCGGCGTCTTTGCTCTGCATGGTGATGCTGGCCTGCACGGTGCACTTCGTCAGCGACTACGACGAGGTGACTGACCGCACGATTACCGACCTTCAAGGTAGGGTCGAGGCGTTCATGCTGAGCATGGTGGATGCGGCCGGCACTCCTGCCGGCACGTATGACAGCAATAAGGCTTTCTACACCGAGTCCAAGGCCACGATTCTGACGATGCAGTCCCGGGCCACGGCCATCCCGCAGAATCAGTCAACGGTGGACCTGCTCAAGAAACTCGAAGAGAGCATCAACGAGCTGGCTGAGCTGCATAGAGAGGCGGGGGACGATGGACTGACCGCAGATGTGGCAGGCCCAACCCACGCCGTTCTGAACGTGCAGTTCGGGGCCATAATCAAGCACGAGTTGGACAAGAAGAGGGGAAAGTAGAGGCGGATGATGGCAATCATTGACCCCGAGGCGCTGGCCGCACAGATGGCCGCGGCCGCAATCGGTGTGCTTAAAGGCGAGTGGCCCAAGGTGAGGGCCTATGCCGAGCCGCAGTTCAAGGAACTGGCCCGAATCGCGGCTGACATTGAGGCCAAGAAACTGGCGGGCAAGATCACCGAGGAGCAGGCCCGGCACATGATGAAGATTCAAAGGAACGCGCTCGACAGCGTGATCATCACGCTGAAGGACGAGGGCCTGCTGGCGGCGGAGAAGGCTATCAACGCGGCGCTAGAGGTTGCTGCGGGCATCGTCAACGCGGCTATTGGATGGCAACTATTGGGTTGACGACGAGGACTTCGGGGAAACGGTGACACAAAATGAAACCCTGCCTGCCCAGCGCCCGTCCTCGTCGCCAAGATTGCCGACGACCTGCAAGAGGCGCTGGACCAGTTTTGCGGAATAGCGAAAGATCTGGAGGGCTAGCGTTATGAAGACGTACGCATTCATGGATTTGATCGGCACACGAGATGCCCTGGCCGCGGGCAAGGCGGAGGAACTGCTCAAGCAGTTCTGGGACTTCGCCGAGTTCTGGGCCAATCATAGCGAGGTTCACACTGACGTAAGGCGGGTACCCACCACCTGTTCGAACGGTCAAGAATCACCTGACGTCCAGGTCGTCACGGTGTCTGACTCTTTACTGCTTTCCACGGTAGACGAATGCGAACTGACGTCTTTCTTCGGCCTTGCCGAGCACCTGCAGACGTACTTGGAGACAAAGGTAGGGGCGCGTTTCTACTGCATTATCAGCCGAGGAAGCGAAGTCCATCGCCCTGACGTTGGGAACGTGACGTATCAGTCTTCAGTAGAGCATGTCCATTACCGTCACCTTGCTGGCGCTGGTACAGCTTGGGCCGACATGATGGAAGCCGACAACAAAGTGCAGCACCACAAGGATTGGCGCGACAGGTACAAGCTCTACGCACTCGGGATAGACGAGCGGGAGCTACCCCAGACCGTCGTGAAGGCAGACGAGACGACTATCATCTCGAAGTGGGGCGGCGCGACCGTCCGAGTACTGGCGCTGCTTCCGGCATAGGTATGAGGGAAACGGTGACACAATATGAAACCCTGCCTGCCCAGCGCACTTTGTGGGTCCGGTGACTTGCAGATTTCCGAGGCCAACGGCGTGACCCCTGACGCATCCACGACCCCCCTCGTGCCAATGGCCCCTCCCGCCGCCCGGCCGGACCGGTTGTCCTCGATTTGACAGTGCCCGGGAATTTGATAGAACTAAACGGCTATGAAGAGCCCGGTCGGGACCGTCCACATGCCTTGTGGCGTGTTCCGACGAGGAGGTCCTGTGCAGGGCCTCGGCGGCGCGGACTGCGAGTGCCGCAACCACGTTCCGACAGAGCGATGAGTTCAGGGATACAGCACCCCGGATTCGGTCGACTTTCTGACTTCCGGCCCCGCACGGGAAGACTATTAGGCACGTCCAAAGGGAAAAATGGCCAACGAGAATAGGCCCAAAGGGGCTCCTATTCCGAGCCCACCACGCCAAGTGGAGCCCGACAGATCCCGGCTCCGGGACAGATTTCTCCTCGGCCTGAAGGAAGAAGTGTGGGGTCCTCCAGGCGCAGACGTCGGCGATAAGTGGGTTCGGGCCGAGAACGGCCGGGTTTCACGACCGCGCTGGTCGATGTACGCAGGCTACATTGTCGTATTTTTCGGCGTGGTTGGCGCGGTTGCCGTCCTACTGGCCCATCCTTGGTCTAACGGGGCTCCCGTCGCCTTGGTCGTGGCCGCAGTGGCATGCCTTGCAGTCATTGGTACCGGCTTCGAGCTTCAGCGCCGACGACAGAGGATGCTTGCCCAGCTCGACCGGCGTTTGGAGACGATAATGCGGTACAGGGCGGCGATACTCGGCCGAGTTGGTGGCGTCCGTGATGCGCGAGCCGTAAGTTCGCCGCTCACGGATACGTTGAACCACGAAGTTGAGCGCTGTGTCGACATCGACCACGTGATGGAGAACGTACCCGATCTGTACTTCGACATCGAATCGGGCGGAACCCGCGTCAAGAACCCCAATAAGCTGTTCAGAGAACGCTTTCCCGGCATATCCGGCTGGCCCGACATTGTGGCTTTCCCGGATGACTTCCGTAGGCTGCTCGGTGCGATACCGCCAGGCACACGCGTGCCGTCCTATACTCTCGTCCTGCGAGAGCAAAGTGGCGAGTGGTCCTTCTGGGAGGCCGAATTCAGGCCATCGAGCCTGGTTGACATGCGCGGTCTCAGCTTCGCAGTCTGGGCCCGACCCTTGTCGCCCCGCTACGACGACCTGGACGTCGGCGTCTATCACACCAACGGCATCGACGACGGGAAGGTCATTTACTGCAATCCGCGATTCGCGGCCATAGTGGGCATGGCTCGGGACGAGATAGTCAAAACCCAGAGCATGCCCGACTTCTACGCCGACCCTGACAAGAGGCTGCAGCTCATCGCCAAGTACAAAGCGCGGGGTAACCGGCTTGAGGGCGAGGAAGTGGACTTCAAGTTCAAGGACGCCACGGAACGTGTACACGTCCTGATTAGCTGCAAGGAGGACCCACTCACCAAGCAGGTGTTCGGCGTCGTGCATGACGTGTCGCTGCTCCGGTTGGTCGTAGAGAATCCAGGCGTCGGCGTCTACGTGATACAAACCGCGCCGGACATCCATCCTGCAAGCCTCGACCCGACTGACTACGAGAAGGGCTACGATAACATCAGGTTCTCGTATGCCAATGAGTACTTCCGCAAGACCGCGTTCAAATACGGCGACTTCACCCCCGAGCAGTTCTGTGAGCACGTGAAGCCGAAGGACGTAGTGGATGATGCCTTCCTGGAACTTACCTACCAGAACGTAGTGGCCAAGCTCTCCGGCCGGCAGTCGGATGTGCTGAGCTATCGGTTCGCTGGGGTAGACAAGAACGACCAACTCGTGAACGTGGAAGTCCAGTCTCGCTACGTCCCAAGTTATCTGGGTCGGCCGGCTGTGGTTGGCTTCTTGAAACTGCTGTCGGTCGACGAGAAGCTCCGTGGACTGACATCCGGCAGCGCGTTTGAGAAATTCCTGCGAGGAGTCTCTCACAGCCAGCACGGCGCTTTAGTGGAGCTGCACGAGTCTCTGGAAGAGCTCATGAGATGGGGCCCGGACCGGCGCTGTGACATATCTGATGAGTTGCCCAGGCTGCGCGACCAGGCGGCCGCAGCCCTTGACCGCTATGAACTGCTCAAAGCCGGAGCAAGGATAACGCGAGTAACGGAACCCGTCGATATTCGCCTGACCCGTGTCATTGGAACTATTTTCGACAAGTCGGATTTCGTGATTGGCACGAAGACGGACTTCATGTGCGACACCCGCTCACTCAAGCTGGGCAGGGAGATAGACTGCGGACACGCGTGTGTACCGGTTTCGTACCTGATCCACAAAGACTACTCATGCCGCGGAAACCCTGAGGCTCTCCTCTACAGCCTGCAGCAACTGGTGCACAACGCCCTGATGCACCTATCGCCGACGGCGCCTCGTTTGTACGTCGAGGTCTCGAAACTCCGCCAACGGGTCCAGGTGCTCATAGCCAACAACGGTGACTCCATTCCTAATGCGGATCGAAACAATGTATTCCAGATTTTCCATACGTCAGCCGATCGGAAAGGCGACGCCGGTTTCGGCCTGTTCAGCGTAATGGAGTTCTTGACTAGCATGGGAGCTAATGTTACAGTGCAGGACCCTCCGGGCTGGATGGGCACCGGCACAGGCATGCTCATCAGTCTTGAGCGAAGTAGAAGCAACGTCCAGTCATCATGAAATACCGCCTGTTCATCATTGAAAGCAACCCCGCCAGCGGGGTGCGCTATCTGAATGCACTCCGCGACTCTGAGCACTTCGAGCCATGGCTGTTCTTGAGTATGGAACGAGCGGACGCCGCTGCCATGACGCACCACCCCCATGTGCTGCTGGCCGACATCCGACTCGACAACGCGGACGCGACCGAGTACCTCAAGAAGATAAGGGCGAAGGAGACCAACTTCGACCAGGGCATACCTGTAGTCTTGTTCACGTCCAATCTGGAATTCATGGAACTCGAGATGTACCAACGCGCGGTAGGTCTGGGTGCGAACGCCCTGCTGGTGAAGGACAGGGACATCACTCCTGTCACGGCAGCAGAGGTGCTCTCGCGAGTCTTGGATCTCGTCCACGAGAACGACGAAGTCATCATGGCATTAGAGAGGATCAAACTGCAATCCGACCCACAGTCGGTCGTCGTGCTCGCCGCGGAGAAGGGCGATGACCAAGGTCTCACCATAGACGAAGTCATCCTGCACATGAAGCTGAATGATGACTTCGCCAAGAAGTTCAAAGCGGGACTGCACGGTGTGACCATTTCTTTGCTGCAGGGCACCGAACCCAACAAAACGTGATTCACCTTATCGCAGGCGGTGACAGGACAGCCGAGGCCATAGCGGAATGCGCCGAGTGCGCGTGTTCTGAGTGCGGGGTCACGGGTTCCGATGTGTTGCGCCGTGGGCAGGTCACACGTGAAACCCTCGAAGAACGTAGAGATGCGTGGGGGGACAAGTTGGTCTGCTTCTGGGGGCATGGGAATGCCGAAAACAAAGTGGAGAATATCGCGGCAGGAGTTGCGCTGAAGAACATGCACGGTCACTGGGTAATCGATGTTGACAATGTGAATGGTTTCACCCATACGGCGGGTCTTTTCGCGATAGCCTGCCACGCGGGAAAGGGGCTGGGACCGAAGGCAATTGATGCAGGGCTGCGGTTCTTCATCGGATTCATGGCCCGCTTTCAGGTTGTGCTGCATGCTGATCCATCCAGCAGCTATCCACTGTTCTCCAAGCCGCTCGCCATGTACAAGTCCGACAGGGATGCCGCCAGGCTGGGACGTCTGGCGCAAACGGACCTGCAGGATTTCATCAGGCACGGTCTCAAGAGAGCAGGCGGCCGCGAATTGCACGAGGTACTGTCTTTGGCGCTCGGCAGGGATGGTACCGTCAGCAAGGCGTTCTTGAGTCTATATCCTCCACCGACGCAAGACGGAATCCTGATCGCCGCAGCAGGAGCCCAGAATTGGTGTAACTACAAGGTCTATCACGCACCGCCAGCGGCCACGGCCACCTAGCCCCTCCCATTTCTGACGCCTGCGTGCGTGCCGCGCCCTGCCTCTGAAATCCCACCCCGCACTGAGAGTGACAACATCCACAGGCTGAAATAGCACGCAACGCGGCTTCGCTCCGAGTGACCAGTCTTGCTGTTCGCAGTGACGGAGTTGAACCGGTCAGGTGCGCGATTCTGGTCCGACGTCGCCGTTATCGTTTGACAGGAGACAGCCGGAGAGTTAGCATCAGCCGACGATATCTACGGTCTTGCCGGCAGAAAGGAGTCGCAATGTTTAGCGTAAGATTCGGCGGCGCGGAGCGGCGGCTGAGCCGCGCGGCGCTGATTGACGAAGTGAGGGCGGGCACGGTGCCGGGCGAGGCGATGGTGTCGTCTGCCGAGTTCTTTGGCGATGGGGGCTGGCGGCGGCTGGATGAGACGAGCCTGTGGAGGATATGCCAGGCGCGAGCCGGGACGAGTTCTGCGCTTGTGCCGGTGGACGGCACCAGCCGCCTCGACCTTGTGCCGACGAACATCTCCATGGAAGTCTGTGCTGACGCGGGCGTCGACGAGCCGTACATGCTGGAGATGTGCCGGGTGCACGGCATAACCGCCCGGCAACTGCACCACCTTGTCGGAATGAAGACCTGCTTCCAGACTGACATCCGAACGATGCATCGGCTGTTGAACGAGGGCCTCTCGCTTGATGAGATCGAGGAGCTCTATGATGCGAGGGACGGGCTCAGGAGTTCGGGCGGCGCCTCGTTCACCAAGCTGGTCCGGTTCTACCGCGCGTTCTTTGACGGCACGAACGTACCCGGTTCGTTCATGGCAAGCGAGATAATGGACGCTCGTGCGAGGCTGGACCCCGATGGCTATGTGGATACGATTCTGGAAATCCTCTGTGATGCGGCCGACCGTCTGAACGCCTGCAATCTGGAGTTCGTGGTCGAGGAGCTGGCCCGCCGCAAGCCCGCCGAGGGGTAGGCAGTGGGCGAGAACCCGTTCCACGTCCTTGGTCTTGACCGCGACCTGATTCGGCGGCTGGACGACCGGACGTGCGGCCGGTTGGTTGAGCAGCAGTACCGTTTCCTGCAGAAGGTCTTTCACCCGGACGTCGGCGGAGACCCGCGTTTCTCACGCATGCTGAACGAGGCCCGCGCGGCACTGGACCTGGACCGGAACCCGGAGTCGTTCGCCCGGTTCAAGAAGGCCTATGCGCGCCGGGCCTCCGGCGCCGTTGAACGCGAATCGCTTAAGGCCAAGGCCGGGCTGTACGACCGGCTGCTGGATTCCCTGCTAGGCTACCTGCGCAGTCTGACTGCCGATACCGGGCAGGTGAGCATCTTCACGCCCGGCCCTTTGACTATCGGCCTGAACGACCTGGTTCTCGGTAAGATGCTGCCGATCAACTTCCGCCGCGAAGGCAGAAGTAAGGTCTTCTTCGAACTGCACAAGAGCCATGAAGGTGTCGTCACCGCGACACGGGTCGGCCAAGCGCCGGAGCGCTATGAGGGACGAGTCCTGGTTGGAACGGTCCCGCGCGAAGTCGAGCACCTGGGAGTGAATAACCCTATGACCCGGCTGCTCCAGCAACTTGTGCCGGAGAAATCAAGGGCAGGAGAGCGTTTTACGGCTCTGCCGCAGCAGCCCGGCAAGGCTCTGGACCTGCGCCGGATCTCACCCGAATTGCTCCGTCCCCTGGCCGATTATTTCACTCCGTTCCTGAAGCAGGACGCCGCACTCTTCTCGGCGGGGACAGACGCGGACGGGCTCCACTTCCGCCTCGAAGGCCGCATCTGTTCCATCACAAGAAGCTGATTCCGTCCGATCGCAGGGCTCGGTGACGCAACGGGGAATTCCTGATGCGCAACACTCGGTCCTTGCCGTCCGAAAAGCCCACCCTGCACTGAGAAGCACAACGTCCACAAGCTGAAATAGCGCGCAACGCGGCTTCGCCGCGAGTCACCAGTTCCCAGTTCCCGGAAGAAGAGACCCTTCGGTCGGAATCAGCGCCTGCCCTGAGCCAGGTCGAAGGGGCGACGTTGGCCTCGACAGCCCCTGTCTGACAGTGCGCGTCGGTTGGCAGTAGCGGACGCAGGCCTTGGCGACGGTCGAAGAACCTCGGCCGGCTTCGGCGCCGCAGAAGGTCGGCAAGGTGACGCTGCGGCAGATCGAGCTGATAATGGTTGCTTCGTCGCGTACAGTGATTGTGGAGTCGGCAGACATTCTGGACCCGTGCCAGGCCCAGCCCGAGGGCACCAACCTACCCGCAATAGACTCGAATACGCTGATTGATCCGCTCCTCTGAGGAGGGGCGGTCGTCGCAGCCGCCCACAGCCGGAAGAGAACCAGCTTGCGGACAGCATTACGGAGGCATGCACCGAGCGACGTACCATTGACAAGTAACGCGGAGCCGGCTACAATCTCGTGCGGAAGTACTCATAGTTGTTGATATATGGATGACGTAATGCACCGATAATTCGCATAAGCTACGTTATT
Source organism: uncultured bacterium (assembly GCA_964597845.1). Lineage (GTDB taxonomy): Bacteria > Hydrothermota > Tepidihabitantia > Tepidihabitantales > Tepidihabitantaceae > UBA2258. Next base: position 14,439 of record CAZQZR010000018.1, read on the forward strand.
ACTCATGTTATATGACCAAACTTGACGCAAGAGCATCATTTCGTCGGCGCGGATGGGTGATGAGTGCTGCGCAGGCACAGGACGCTGGAATCGGTCGAGGCAAGCTCGCGGGGCTGGTCCGGGCCGGGCTTGTAGAGCGGGTTGCGCGCGGCCTGTACCGCTGGCGCGACGCAAACATAACTGAGCACCACAGCCTGGCGCTGGCTGCCCGGAACGTGCGGGGCGGAGTTGTCTGCCTGCTGTCAGCGCTTCAGTTCCACAATCTCACGACGCAACTGCCCCACGAAGTCTGGCTGGCCGTAGACCGCGAGCGGGGCGGGCCGCCGCGTCGCCACGTGGTACCGATGAGGCTGTTCCGGTTTTCAGGCGCGTGCTTTTCGTTGGGCATCGAGCGACATCGAATTGAGGGCGTTACCGTAAGAGTCTACTCGGTTGCGAAGACTGTGGCGGATTGTTTCAAGCACCGCAGTAAGGTCGGCCTGGACGTGGCGATGGAAGCTCTCCGCGAGGGCTGGCGGGAGCGGCGGTTCACGATGGACGAGGTGTGGCACTATGCGGAGGTGTGCCGCGTGGCGAACGTGATGCGGCCGTACCTGATGATGGAGACATCATGAAGCGCCCTGTCATCGATGTGGCGGCGTCGGTCCGTGCACGCCTGCTGGCGATGGCGAAACCAGAGTCAGATGAGTTCCAGGAGCTGCTGATCCGTTACGGGCGGGAGAGGCTTCTGTACCGTCTGTCAAAATCCCAGTGGCGCGACCGGTTCGTGCTCAAAGGGGCGGCGTTGTTCGCGGCGTGGGCCGAGAAGCCGCGCCGGTCAACCAAGGACGTGGACCTGCTCGGCTTCCTGCCGCCGGACCCGGAGCAGCTCGCAGCGGTGTTCCGCAGCGTGTGCGAGCAGGTGGTCGAACCGGACGGGTTGGTTTTTCACGCCGATTCGGTGCGCGCCCGGCAGATTCGTGAGCAGCAGCCGTACCAGGGCATCCGCGTGACCTTGCTGGCTACGCTCAAGCGAACCCGGATTGCGCTTCAGGCTGACGTCGGCTCCGGCGACGCGGTCGTGCCGCCTGCCGAGGAGATAGACTATCCGACGTTGCTCGACATGCCGGCCCCGCGGTTTCGGGCGTACTCGCGCTACACGGTGGTGGCCGAGAAGTTCTCGGCGATGGTTGAGTTGGGGATGGCGAACAGCCGGGTACGGGACTACTACGACATCTGGGCGTTGGCGCAAGACTTCGAGTTCGATAGCGACATCCTACGGTCGGCGATTGATGCGACGTTCGGCCGCCGCAATGCCAAGACTCCCACAGGGAGCCCGGGCGGGCTTTCCGATGCCTATGCGTCCGCTGCGCAAAGCTACTGGTCGCCGTTCCTGAGGCGAAGCGTACCGACTGAGCGTGCGCTGACGCTGGGTGAGGTGGTCGCGGGAATCCGTGCGTTCCTTGATCCGGTGCTGTCCGGTCAGTCCGGAGGTCAAGCGTGGCGGCCGGGCAAGGGTTGGCAGAAAAAGGCGAAGGGAAAGCGGTCGGGCTAGAAGGAAGGGGCGGGACGATGTGCGTCCCGCCGCTGAGAGTTGGTTGTGCCTCAGTCTATCTTGATGGCCTTGCGGGTAAGGGGGGTGCCTTCGCTCTCAAGACGCCAGAAGTAGACGTCCTGTCCGACGCGGCGGCCCGTGTTGTCGCAGCCGTCCCAAGTCAGGGAATAGGTTCCAGGGGTCAGGGGTCGGGGTCCGGAGAGAACCCGAACCAGAGCGCCGGTTGCGGAGCGGATGCTGAGGCTTGCCCGAGTCCGACGCGGGATGCTGAACCGGATTGTGGCCTTGCCGTTCATCGGGTCAGGCAGGGGACGTTCGAGTGAGAGGGCTTTGGGCAGGCCTGACTGTTCGGCGACCCCGGTGTAGACTTCGACCACCACCGAGTCCTGTAGGGCGTCGTTTGCCGGGTTCATGTCGGTTGCGAGCATCGTGGCGCAGGTCGTCGGGAAGGTGCCGAGCGCGAGCGCGGTCCAACCAGCGAAGTTAATCGTGCGGCTCCCTCCGGCCGCCAGGGTGACAGTCACTGTGTCCGCATAGTCGGCCCCGATGGCGAAGCGTGTGTCAAAGGTCTCGCTCGCGGTGCCGACGTTCCGGACCACGGCCCGCGGGGTAATCGTCGCACCCGAGTCAACCGTGTCCGGGGGCGCGAGGAGTTGCGTGCAGGCGACGTCCCGCACCCGTACAATCACCGAGCCGGTCTTCGTGTCGTTGGCTGGACAGCAGTCGCCGCTGAGACCAGTGGAGCACCGGGTGGCATTCGCGCCGCGCACGGTTGCGGTCCAGGAGGCGGAGCTTACCACGGTCGAATCTCCGGCAGCCAGGTTGGTTACGTTCTGGGTATCCGCGTACGTACCGATGCGGAAGACCACCGGGAACGATGCCGCGTTGATGCCGTAGTTCTTGACCCGGGCCTGCGGCGCAGTCGACGAACCCGAATCAACGGTGCCGGTGGGTGCGATGAGCAGGTAAGCGCCGACGTCATGCAGCTTGGGGACTTTGGCCCGGGCATAGACGGCGGTGTTGTAGTCCGGGATGCTGACCGGCGTATCCGAGGAGACGCCGGTCGTGGTCCACGCCAGGTGCTGGACCGCGAAGTAGTTGATGGTGCCAGTCTTGGAGTCCGAGACGCCGTCAATCGCCCGCACGAAGACCGAATCGGTCTGGCCGTTGGAGATGAGCGGCTCGCCCTCGGTCATGTCGAAAACTATGTTGTGGTTGGGGAAGGCGCGGTCGGTATTCGGGGAGCGCCACGTCCGGAAGTCCTTTATCCAGAGCTGGGAGGAGGGAGTGCCCACGCCGAGGCGGATGCCGATCTTGTCCCGTGCCGCGTGCGTGAGGCGGACGCGGCCGAGCATGGTCGGCGCGTAGGCGATGCGGTCGTCCTGGTAGAGGCCGACCTGGGCGGAGAGCTCCGCGTTGGTGGCCGCGACGTAGGACATCCACCAGTATCCGGACAGGCCCCAGCCCGTGCCCCACGAGTTGACCATCTTGAAGGCGCCCGGGCCGTCGTTTGTGGTCATGGTGTCGTTGTAACCGACGATGGTCACGACGTGGCCGCCGCGGTTGCTGCCGTGCTTGTCGGCCACGCAGTACGTGTAGTTGAAACTATCGATGTGGTCGAAGTTGGAGTAGACACTGATGCCGATGACCGTCGTGTACCCGCTGTCGAGGCGCTGCCTGGCCCTGTTGATGCCCACGGAGTCGATCATCGAGAACCACTGAGTAGTGCTGCCGCGGTACGGTATGGCGCGGGCATAGGCCGATTCGGACAGCCACGTGGTGTAGTCGTTCTCGTTGTAGGGGCAATCGGCCATGGTCGCGCAGTCCTGCTCGGCAATCAGGGCGTAGGCGGAGTTGGAACCCGAGCCCTGGTCTGTGCCGCCGTTTATCTGGTTCTAGATGAACGCCGGGCTGAACTGGTGGCTGGTCTGGAATACGTCCCAGTTGTGCTCCAGCCACTCGTAGTGGGTCTTCTGGTAGTACCCGATGGCCCACGCGGTGCAGGAGCCCTGCTGGCCCTGGTCGCCGACCGGTGGCATCTGGCTGGACAGGTCGACCGAGAGGGCGGCGTCAGCGGACCGACGGCCCGGGACAGACTTGTCCTCAACCATCCACGGTGCCATGCGCGGGTCATCGCGAATCCATCCGCACGGGTGGAGCGGTTCAGCCTGGGCCACGGCCTGACCCAGCAGCACTGCGGCAAACAGTACAAGATAGCGGTGACATATATGAAGTTTCATATGATTACCTCCTGACCTGGGAAGGGACGGCGGTCTATGCCGAAACGGGGAAACCCGGACTCAGGGGTTGCGGAAACCGCAAGAAGCCGATGGCGGCACGTGTCCATGGACATCGTCACTGGAAGATTCTATCCGATGGTGCGCGGACATCAAGACCCGCGCGGCCGTTGGCCGCGAGTTGCCAGTCTCCAGTCCGCAGGCTGCAGTTTCAGTTCCCCCACTCAATCCCCTGATCCCTTTGTTTCTCTTCCTCATTCCTGAGCCACCGATCCCGCGCATCATTGCGCCGCCGCCCCTCTTCCGAGCTGAATCAAGATCAGTGCGAGGATGGCGAGGGCGATGCCGAGCCAACTGCGGATTCCAACTTTCTCTTTCCACAACACCACGCCGGCCAGGGCCATCAGGCCGACCTCGCCTGCAGCAATCGCCGGGTAGACTGCGAGCCCGGGCAGGACCGAGAGCGCCAGCACGAGAAACAGGTAGTTGCCGAGATTGGCGGTGCCGAGCAGCGCGCCCCACTTGAGCGTCTCGCTCGTCAGCCGGGGCCGGCGCACGTAGTAGAGCAGCGTGGTGACAAAGAAGGCCGTGACGAAGATGACGGTCTGGAACGGCAGGCCTTCGGTTTGCGGCAACTGCTTGCGGAAGACCAGTGCCGGGACCAGCACCAAGCCTTCGGTCAGGAAGAGGAGAGCGAGCCAGAGCAGGGACGAGGAGTTGGCGAGTGACGAGTTGCGAGTGACGAGTTGCGGATGCGGCAGGACGCCCGGGTCAGAGGGATTTGCGGTTGACGATGGAGGACTGGAAAGCTTCGGGCGGGCGACTTCGGATAGGACCAGTAACAAGGCGAGCAGGGCAACGAAGCTACCGGCAAGTTCCAGCGGTGAAGGGTGCTCGTGCCAGATGATGACCGACGCGAGCAACGGGATGACGACCGCCGTGCGCATGGCTACGATCGAAAGTGCCAGCCCGGCCGCCTGTATCGCGCGCATCCAGACCAGGATGCCGGCCACGAACAGGACGCCGGTAATGGCTGCCAGTAGCATGGTCGGCGTTGAGATGTGGTTCTGGCCGAGCGCGACTGAGGCGAAGAATCCGAGAATCGCGGCCACCGCGTAGTTGGTGCGAATCAGCGGCAGGCGGTCGAGCGAGCGGGCGTCCGCGCGCTTGAGGACCAGTCCCATGCCGACCGACGACGCGACCTTGAGCAGCAAGTAGAGCACGGGGAAGTATGGCCGCGAATCGCGGCCGGTCAAATGTTGCACGCGCTGAAGTCGACGGTATAGTGAGGAATGACGAAGTCCGAAATCCGAATGACGAATCAACGCGGAAATGGCCAAAGGCCGAATGAAACCTGCGCGCCAGTTGGGTTATTGTCCGCGTTTGGCATTGACTGGTCACTGGATACGGGTCATTGGGCCGCGTGGGCCATATGCTGACGTCGAGAGTGTTGAAGCAGGCCGCGGCCTTTCATGGCCATCTCGGGCCGTGGCTGGTGCTTGGCCTGAAGGCCGGGGCCTACGCGCGACGGAAGCTCGCGGCGTCGCCGTTCGAGTTGCGCGCGCAGGTGTTCTGCCCGGCCGGTACTCCGTACACGTGTTTCGTCGACGGGGTCCAGTTCAGCTCGGGTTGCACCATGGGCAAGGGGAACATCAGCCATCACCGCGCTGCCGGGTGCCGGGTCGAATTCACCCACCGGGACCAGCCGGGCAGGGTGCGACTGGCGCTGCGGCCCGAGACATGGGCCGAGCTTCATTCGCGGCCGAGCCGGGGAATGGCTGGCGCGGCGCGGTTGGGCCGCGAGTTTGCCGGTCGACGGCTCGCCGAGCTCTTTGTCCAGTGAACCGGAATCCTCTGCCAACGGCTACCTTGTTTCCCGCGTCAAACTAGCAGTATGCGCTGGCTGCGGAATGTCGTTCGTGAGTGGGGAGTAGTGATTGTCGCGGTCCTGCTCATCCGGTCGTTCCTGGTCGAGGCGTTCATGGTGCCGACCGGCTCCATGCTCAACACAATTCTCATCGGGGATTTCATGTTGGTGAACAAGTTTGTGTACGGCGTGAAGATGCCGCTCACCGACAAGATAGTCGTGCCGGTGTCGAGTCCGAAGCGAGGGGACATCGTGATATTCCGGTTTCCGCTGGACCCGGACGTGCCGGCCGGCGCCAGCCGGCTGTTTCCATCACAACTGCCGCTGCTGCCTCTGTTCTGGAGCAACACGAAGGGTTTCTTCCAGTGGTATACGCCACTGGCGCTGGTGAAGCGGTGCGTGGCCGTGGCCGGTGATACGGTTGAGTACCGGGACAAGCAACTCTACGTGAACGGGCAGTTGCAGGTCGAGCCCTATGTAATACACAGCGATGGCAGGATGCTGTTGGGGTTCGAGCCGGCGCCGGGCATGGCCGAGTTCCAGAAGGCCTGGGAGGAGAGACGGTTCTTTCGCACCGAGCTGTCGGCTCACGTGCGTGACCGGTTTGGGCCGGTCGTGGTTCCGCCGGGCTGTATCTTCGTGATGGGTGACAACCGGGACAATTCCGAGGACGCACGGTTCTTCGGGCCGCTCGAGTTGCGCCACGTCCGGGGCAAGCCGCTTGTGACTTACATGTCCACGGCGGCCGCCGGGTACCCGATCAACATCCCGAAGATGGTGCTCTCGCCCTGGGCGATCCGGTTCGACCGCATCGGCCACCTCGTGCGCTAGCGCAAGAGCAAACGGGTTCAGGGGTTCCAGGGTTCCGGGGTTCGGGTAATGCAGAATCTGCGTTCATCTGTGTTCATCTGTGGTTCGACGTTCTGCCAATCTGCGTAATCTGCGGACCGCCGGCTCGGGAAGCGGGCTCGGTTGCTTGACCTCCGGCCCCGCCCGTCCTATACTGACCGTCTGTGCCGACAACAGGAATACGCGTGAAGCCGTGAAGAACGGCGCGCGCTGGCTGCGGAACCTCGTCCGTGAGTGGGGGCCGGTGATTATCGCGGTCCTGCTCATCCGGTCGTTCGTGGTCGAGGCGTTCATGGTGCCGACCGGCTCGATGCTCAACACGATTCTCATCGGTGATTTCATGCTGGTGAACAAGTTCGTGTATGGGGTGAAGGCGCCGTTTACCGACAAGACCATCATTCCGGTTTCGAGCCCGAAGCGCGGGGACATAATCGTGTTCCGGTTTCCCTGTGACCCGGACGTGCCGGACCCGCAGGAGCGATACGTGCGGCTGTTCCCGAGCTGGCTGCCGCTGCTGCCCGTGTTCTGGGACAACCGGGCGCACTTCTTCACATGGTACGTGCCGCGCAATTTCATCAAGCGTTGTATTGCCGTGGCCGGGGACACGGTCGAGTACCGGGACAAGCAGCTCTACGTGAACGGCAAACAGCAGATTGAACCGTACGCAATGCACACGGACTCGCGGATGCTGCCCGGGTTCGAGCCGGTGCCCGCCCAGGCCGCGTTCCAGAAGGCGTGGGAGGAGCGGAAGTTCTACCAGTCGGAATACTCGCCGTACGTGCGGGACCAGTTCGGGCCGGTGGTGGTTCCGACCGGACACGTCTTCGCGATGGGCGACAACCGCGACAACTCCGAGGACGGTCGATTCTGGGGACCGCTCGACCTGCGCTACCTGCGCGGGAAGCCACTGGTGCTCTACTTTTCGTCCGATGCAGCGCCGAACATCGCCCGGATTATCATCTCGCCGTGGGCGGTGCGGTTCAATCGCATCGGTCGGATGGTCCGGTGATTTCGGCACGACGGACGTCACGCGCCAACGGTTGACACTTCGGCGGTCTCGGCTACATTCGGTCAGCGTGAGCACAACGTCTAAACGGCTATCCGGCCTGCTGCTGGCGGCACTGATGATCGCCGGCTGCGGCCTTCCTTCACCCAAGTTCGAGTCGTGGGTCTGGCCCGGGGCCAACCGATTCAATACTCTCTTCTTCTCCCAGGCCGGAACCCGGCCGTCACCGGTGCTGCGCTATGTTCAGGCGTGGGACGCAGAGTCATTTGACGTGCCGGCGATGGAGCAGGTGCCGGCGATCGCGCACGCAGAGCACCAGCCGCTGGTCCTCGACCTCGACCACGACGGCCGGCCGGAAATCATAATCACTCCACTCGGTTCCCCGCCCTGTCCGATTCTGAACGCCGACGGCGCGCTCCTTGCCGGCCGTACTCGGAACGGCACCGACTGGAGTCGAATCCAATGTGACTCGGTGCGAATCGTCGCCGACGACAGCGCCGGTTGGGTGACGTTGCCGGAATCGAGCCGATCACGCTCGGTTTCCAGTCAGAGCGCCGTTCGAATCAACCGGCGTTTGGTTACGCTGACTGTCCTAATCGAGTCGAAACCGCCGTTCCGCAGCCGCATGCTCGAATGCCGCGACTGCGCCACCGGCCGGCTGGCATGGCGGTATGAGTTCGGCGCAAGGACGGACCTGATGGCGCTGGCGGACCTGGACTCGGACGGCAGGGAGGAACTGCTGGTCACGACCTACGGCGAGGAGAACGACGCGGTCGCGAACGGCACCCGTGACCACGATTCCTGTTACTGCGTAGCCCTGCGCGACGACGGCACGTTCCTCTGGCAGCGCGGGTTCGGCGCGCACCTGTATTCCGGCTGCCTGGCCGGCGTGGCCGACCTGAACCGGGACGGGAAACCGGAGGTGTTCGTCGGGTACTACACGTGGCAGAACAATTTCGGCGGCCTCGCAGTACTCGACGGCGCTACCGGCCGGGTGATTGCCGTATCGCCCGGGCCGGATTCGATGCCGGTGTCGCACGTTGCGGTGGGCTGCGCCGACGTCGACGGGGACGGCAGGCTTGAACTGGCGGCCGCGGTCTCTGGCCGCAAGGCCGAGGTGCTGCTCTACCGGCTGGAGAGGAACCACCTCGCGCTGGTCGCATGCCGCACGCTCAACCAGACTACTGACCCGGCCGTAACCTGCGAGTGCCGGTTGCACGGCGTCTGCGACCTTGATGGGGACGGGAAATGCGAACTGGTGGTGTCGCGCTGCCGGAAGCGGCTGATTTGTCCGGACCCGATGTTCTACCCTTCGAAGAGCGATTCGTGCGGCCTGTTGGTGCTGGGCGCGTCGCTTGAGGACCGGCAGGACATCCCCCTGCCGGAGCGGTGTCAGTACGTGACGCTCGGGGACGTGATACCGGGCGGCAACATCGAGATGCTGGTCGTCACCGACCGGCTCAGCCTATACTCGACCGAAACCGACTAGCGGGCGACGATACTCACCGGCCGCGGGTAGACGGCGCAGCCGAACGTGCCCGAGGCACCATCAACATTCCCGCCGGCGAGAAACAGGTCGAGGCCGCTCTTGTTCCAGCCGCCGTTCACCGCCATGATGCTGAAGATGTATTCGCCGGGCACGGCCACGCCGAACGAGTCCCGGAACGCGGCGTCCGGTACGATGCAGGTCGTGTCGGTCAGACCGTCGCTCCAGCCGACCGCCGTGCTGGCGGAGTCGGCCGGGCTGACGCCGACAAGGTAGGTTTCCGCGCTGTCCGATTTCGTCCAGACCGCGCGCAGGGTGTCGGCGTCGATGCGCAGCGAGTCACCATCGCGCGGCCCGATGATGGAAAAACTGTCAGGCAGGAAGCCATGCGCAGTGATGGCCTTGCCCGCGGGCGTGACGATGCTCAAGTCGCAACGTTCGAGGTATTGCAGGTCGAGTGCCGCCTTGAAGTAGACTCCAGAGACCTTCTGGCTGACCGGGTCGTTGTTCAGGCGGACGTCGGCGCCCGCCATCGGCGAGATGCTGGCCGGAAAGGGGTTGGACCAGAACGAAGTGTCGCCCGGGTCCGGGCTTTTCATCCAGTCGTTATGGAAGATGTTCTGAATCGTCGCCGTGCCGAGGAGGACGGAGGCGGTGTTACTCTCGGGGTTGATGGTCCTGGCGACTTGTGCGGTGACGATCACGGTCGAGAGCTGGTTCTGATCGCAGCCAATGAGCGCAGCAACTGCCAGCAGGCACGCGGCCGCAAATGCGGGTTTCATATTACCTCCTAGGCCACGGATCAGAGACCTCGAGTCGCCAATCTGGTTTTCATTCATCAGGGCATCATCGGCGGTTCGGCTACCGCGCTACAGCGACAGTTTGACAAGGATTCGGCCGGCATTCATCAGGAACTTGAACCCGTCTTTCAGCCACTTGATCTTGTTCGCGTCGCCGCGGCCGAGCACGATGTCCGCGCCCAGCTTGCCGTGTACCTCTTTGACCTTGAGCACCAACGGCGGCCTAGCGAACTCGGGCCGGGCGAGAACCTGGTCGAGCGCGCCGACAAACTGCACCACGTAGGGACCGGGTTGGCCGGCGTACTGCAGATATTCGCGGGTGTCGAGCAGCAGGGCGTCGTTTTCGTCGTAGATCTTCGGGAACAGCGCCGGCTTCAGGCCGGTGTTGCCGCCGTCGAAGACGAGCCCGGAGTACCGGCCCAGGAACTCGCGCGCCTGGGGAGAAAGGCTGCTCGCGCTGACGTCGCCGCCGGTCGCATCCGGCGCGAGGACCGGCGTGAGCGCGTCTTCGACGCCACCCGTCCCGTAGAGGTCGCATTCGAGTTCGACGTCGACCATCCCGGCAATCGAATCGTATTTGGCGGGGCCGCGCGGGCGCGCGTCCTTGACGATGCCGTCAACGCGCTGGTAGACGACGTCGTAGTCGGTCATGAAGCCCTGGACCCGGGTGTCGGAGTCGATCCGTACGCCCTTGATGATTTCGAGCAGGTTACGCTGGGCGACCACGGTGGCGGCCCGTTCGGCCATCAGCCGCGCCTGCGTTTTGTTCGCGTTGCCCGGGTCGAGTACGCCGGTGCCCTTGGCACGGACGGTTTTGCCGGACCAGTCAATCGCGCCACCGGGCAGCAGTTCCTCAACCGGGCCCGGCGCGGAAATCGGGCCGATTGGTGTGGGCAATTCGACCGGGCCCTCGGGCGGCGCGACCGTCGGTGCGGGACTCACGACCGAAATCGTCTCGACCGTGCCGGAAGTCGCGCAGCCAACGAGCATACAGCATGCGGCAAACAGCATACAGCAGATGAACAGCCCGCCGGTCAGTCCGGCATCCTGCATTTTGCACCCTGCATTCTGACCTTTGCATTGAACTCTCATTGCCCACTTCCTTTCCTGGTGAGCAGCCCAAGCGCGGTGTCGAGCGCGCCCGCGCACAAGGACTTGCCAGACATCAGACTTGCTCTCTTCACGGTCATTTGAGGAGATTATCCGGCGAGCCGGCGCGGGTGTCAAACTAAGACGCTGCCGAAAGGACGAATCATGAAGGATGAAGGAAGGACGATGAAGAATAGGACCGGTATGCAGCGGCCCAAAACGTAGACAACCGGAGATGCAATCGAGGAGAGTGCAAGGAACGGCTGCTCGGTGCCAAGGTACTTCACCCTCACCCTTTCCCTCTCCCCTCAAGGGAGAGGGGACGTCGTCGGCGCTGCTGCGGTTTCTGCTCCGTTCCCCTTGGGGGATAGGTCGGGTGAGGGTGGCTTGCCGGTGACCCTTCCGTTTTCACACTTTCGTCTTCATCCCCCATCCTTCCACCTTCTTCTTCCACCGAGCTGCACGAGACTGCCAATGACACCGATAATGACCCAAGCGAGGACCATGTACCCGTAGTTTGCCGGCGACGACTTGGCACCGGCGGTGGCGTGGTACCACCCGAGCAACTGGAACGCGCCGAGCACGGTTCCCCAGCCGCCCAAGAAGGCCGACAGGATGGAAACAAGCGGCCGCTCGACTATCAGAGTCAGGATGCCGCCGGTGACAGCTGCTATCACGCGGACCAGCAGCGGCTGCTGCCAGCCGACCGCGGTCAGGACGATGCTGGCAATCAGCACGCCGGCTACGGCGCCGAGGATGAACACGCCGACCTTGTAGAGCAGGGTCGCGACGACCGCGCCGACCAGGCCGCAGACAATGCCGACGATGAGCACGACGATCGGGCTTGCGCCGGGGATGAGTCGCGCGACCGTGGGGCCGAGCAGGAAGCCGGCCGCGAACCCGACCAGCGCGAGCGTAAAGCGCAGCAGCCGGTACCCGAACAAGCAGACGACAAAGCCCGCAATCAGCAGCAGGGCAGGCGAAACGGTTGAGACTACGTTCATTTGCACCTCACTGACAGGTTAGAGGCCATTACTTTGGGCCGCGCGGTGATGTCAAACCGAATGAGGCTGTGCACCACTTGCTACGTCGCGGCGCGTGGCGTTCCGCGGCCGTTTACTCCTCTTCCTTTGGGGGAGAAGCCGGGTGAGGAGTGGGTACCCTGGTATCCCTCCGGGTCCTGCCGCGGCTGAACTGCGCGAGACTGCCGACGGCTCCGACGACGATCCATGCGATGACCATGTAACCGCAGTTCGCCGGGTGCTTCCCTGCGATGGCAGTTACGTGGTACCAGGTGAGCAACTGGCAGCTACCGGCGATAATGCCCCAGGCCCCGGCAAACGCGGTCAAGACTGAGACCAGCGGCTGTTCGAGGAGGCACGTCAGGATGCCGCAGCCGAGAGCGGCAACTGCGCAGACCAGCAGCGGTTGGTGCCAGCCGGTCGCGGACATGATGATCCCGGCAACCAGGACGCCTGCGACGGCGCCAAGGATGAAAACGCCGACCTTGTAGAGCAGGGTTGAAATGACCGCGCCTAGCACGCCGCAGACAATGCCGATCACGAGCGCGACGACCTGGTTGGTACCCGGGATGAGTCGCGCAACCGCGAAGCCGAGTGCGAGGCCTGCTCCGAACCCGGCCAAAACGAGCGCAAAGCGCAGCAGCCGGTAGCCGAAGAAGCACACGATAAACCCGGCAATCAGCAACAGCGCAGGAGGTGCAACGGCGAGTGCGTTCACTGCCACTTCCTTTCGGGTTTCGGGGGCCGGTCATTTATCCGCTTCCGTCGACCTGCCAGCCAGGCTGACCCAAGAGAGGCAACGAAGACGAAGACCAGCGGGTCGGTCATGAACCGGAAACGGTTGTTCTCACCGACCTCGACGGCATTGGCGACGAGTGTGACCCATGCGACGTTGAACCATACGAAGAAGAACGAGGAACCGGAGTGACGGAACAGGAGGACGAGGCCGAAGATGAGGACAAAGACGTAGGCGAGAATGAGGAACCAGCCGGTGTTGAGCAGGCCCTGCAGGTAGTAACGTGCGGGCTGGGTAGAACGGAGGCCATGGTCCAAATGGTAGCTGAACCGGCCGTCGAAGGCGATACTCGCGAACCGTTCAAGCCCGCTGATGTGTTCGGCGTTGCCCGCCACGAACAGGTACGCGCTCGCGGGCAGGAAGTAGAGGAGATACGACTCAGCAAGACCGCGCAGGTACGCGGTCGGGTGCGCAGCGAGGATCCTGCGTGCGTCGCGGCCGTACTGCCGGGAGACCGCGATGAACAGAACGTTGTTGAAGTTCGGGATGGTCGAAGGCTTCAGTTCCTGGTCGAGGATCGGGATGCCGGTCGGCGTCGGCTTCGGGAGCGCGCTGTAGTATTTATCCGGGTTGCTGAACGGCGGGACCATCGAGACCGACGAGATGGTACCGTTGTCGTACAGCGCGCGGCGCTCCGGCACGGTCAACATGCTGTTGGTCATCTTGGAGAAGTTGATGCCGAACCAGGTGCTGCCGGTGAACTGGCCGAATTGGACAAGGTTCTTTCCGTACCAGAGCGTGACGATGAGCAGCGGCACCGCGGCAGCGGCCAGTACTTTGCGCCAGTCCCGGCGACGAAGCAGTACAAGCGCAAGTACAAGCCCAAGCAGCCAGACCAGATGGAAAAGACTCCACGTCATCGTCAGCACTGCGGCGCAGGCGAACACGAGCAGTGCGTCAACGAACCGGCCGCGTCTGACAAACCGCTGCCAGAAGAGCGCGGTCAGCAGCAGGAGTAGGGTTAGGGGATAGGTGTAGAACAGCCAGTTCTCGTACAGCACGCAGGTCGGGCTGGCGATGTAGACCGCGGTCAGCACCGCGCTCGGGGTGTCCGGCACGCCGAGCTCCCGGAGCAGCAGGAACATCGCGACAGTGAAGGCGATGCCGAGAAGCAAGTAGCAGGTCGTGAAGGCCAGTGTTTCGTGACCGGGGAACAGGTTCAGGACAAGGCCGAGGAAGAGGTTGAAGGTAGGGGGCTGGCTGTGAAGGTACCAGAGGCTCTGCCCGAGGTTGGTCTTGAGCAGGGCCGGGTCAATGAACTGCCAAAACCACGGCAGGCTGGAAGCGTCGAACCGTACTCCCGCGACATAGTAGCCGATGCGCGTGAGCACGAACACGCCGACTACAACGAAAACCGACCACAGGGTCCAGTTCCGGGTGGCCAGCGGTGAGCGGTCAGCGGCAAGCGGTCGGCGCTTCTTCACTGCGCCTGAGCATATTGGCTGGGCCAGCCAAGTCAAGCCAGCGGCCCGGCCGGAGTCGGCTTGACTTGCGGGCGAATCGGAGTAGACGTTAGTGGTGGTAGAGGACATCAGTCCGGTGCGCGGCGGGAGAGAGAGGAAAGCCACCGCGCCCGAGTCCTCAAGGCAAGACGAAACTGCGGTATGGAGGTATCATGAAACGAAGTGCGCTGGCCGTGGTGCTGCCGGCCGTCGTCCTGGCGCTCGTCGCCGGTTGCGACCTGTTCGGGAAGAAGGAGACGGATTTCACTCCCCACGGCACGACGTTCACGCTCAATCCGAGCATCGCCGTGTCTCGAGTTGACGGCAACTCTTCTTCGTTCAACCCGAACGGCGTTTTCCAGTTGAGCCTGTACGCGCGGTCGCTGTCCGGGGTCGTTGAGGAAGATACGCTTGTCGCCGGCCTGCTTCTGGTATCGAAGTCCAGTTCGGTTCAGCACATGCTCTTTGTCAAACCCTGCGTCATCAGCGTCGGGCCGACCGACACCGTCATTCCGCTCGGCTGCTTCTGCTGCAACTCCGGGCGGCACGCGCCGGAATCGGTCGACACGTACGACATCGGCCCGGTTACCGACAACGCTCAGCTCCAACAGGTTATCGACATTGTCCGGGACAAGGACATAACCCTGGGCCTCTACCTGGTGCAGGAGGCGGTCTGGCAGGTAACCGACAACGGGAAGCTGACCCAGGACATGATTGACCAGCTCAACGCCCTGCCGCCGGACACGAGTTACCTCGTCCGGTAGCTGCGGGCTTGTTCGGGCGACTAGTTGCGGTTGTCGATTTCCCCGGTGGGGTGGCAGTTGTCAATGATTTCGGGGACCTGGTCCTGGCTTGAGAGTCCAAGCCGCGCGGGGCGGGTACTGCGGGCGAAGTCCGAGACTGCGCGGTGACTAACGGTTGAGGCGGAGGATGGCGGCGTTGAGGACGGCGGCGAAGCTGACCCAGCCGATGTAGGGCAGGAGCAGAACTCCGGCCGGGACCGAAACCCGTAAGAAGAGGACGATGGTCGCGAGGATTGCCAGCCAGAGGCCGCTGATTCCAACGAGCCCGGCGAGCGCCGAGCGCAACCCGAAGAAGAGCACCGACCAGAGCGCGTTCAGCACGAGTTGCACAAGGAACACGGCCAGCGCGAGCTTGACCCCGGCAGCGCCGATGCCCTGCTTCCAGACGAGCCACGCCGCAACCGCCATCATCAGGTAGAGCACGGTCCACGCCGGCCCGAACAGCCAGCCGGGCGGGTTGAACGACGGTTTGGTCAGGTCTTTGTACCAGGTGGGTATCGCTTTCGTCGTGGCGAGTGAGCCAATTCCGCCCGCGGCCAGCACTACAGCGAGGCAGGCGACGAGTTTCAGCAGGTTTGAGCCGTTCATTGTTAGTACTCCCCCCGGTTGAAGAAGAAGACCGCGGCCGCGGTGGTGAGCACACCGAAGGCTACGAGGAACACCAGGTCGAACACGGGCGAGTGGTACGAGAATCCGAGCACCAGCTTCCGCACGAGGTCAACGCCGTAGGTGAGCGGGTTCACGCGCACCAGCACGTTGAGCCAGACTGGCAGGTTGCGCGCCGGGAACAGCGCTCCGCTCAGGAACCACATCGGCATGATGATGAAGTTCATGATGGTGCCGAAGCCCTGGAACGAGGTCATCCGCGCCGCAATCACGATGCCGATGCCGGTCAGGCCGAACGACATCAACGCCATGACGATGATGAGTGGCGCGATGTTGGCGAGGGGAATGCGGACGTGCACCAGCGGCGCGAGTAGCAGGATGATGCAGCCCTGGATAAGCGAGAGCGTGGTCCCGGCCAGGCCTTTGCCGATGACAATCGAGGTCCGCGGGACCGGCGCGACGAGAATCTCTTTTAAGAACCCGAACTCCCGGTCCCAGATGATGCTGATGGCGGATTGGATGGAAGTGAAGATAGCGGTCATCGCGATGATGCCCGGGAAGATGAACTGCGTATAGTTGACGTTGCCGATTTGCCCGGCGGAGCCGCGCAGTCCCATGCCCAGCACGAAGAGCCACAACACCGGCCGGGTGAGCGACCCGTAAAGCTGGCTCTTTTCCCGGAAGTAGCGGATGATGTCCCGCTCCCAGACCATGCGGATGCAGGCGAAGTCTATCACAGGCTGCCTCGCAGGCAGGACAACCTCCGATGGTACAGAGAAGCGGGCAAGTCAAAATGCAGACTGCAAAATGCAGAAGGCAAAATGCGGAGTCGGTCGGGGAATTCTGACTTCTGCAATCTGCATTCCGCAGTCTGAAGTCGTCCGGTCATCTCCCCCCCCGTCCCATCCGCTGGAGTCGGGCTTTGAGCTTTTCGTGGCCACTGGCTTCGTCATCCCGGATTTCCCGGCCGGTCATTTTCAGGAACACGTCTTCCAGGGTCGGTGGCCGCACGCTCACCGTTCGTACCGCCACCGAGAGTTCTCGCAGCAGCCCGGGCACGAACGCGGCGCCGTTCTCCACCTCGAAGTGGAGCCCGGTCGCATCCCGCACCACCGTGACGCCGTAACGTTGTTTCACTTCGGCTTCGGCCTCCGTGTCGTCCGCGGTTTCGAGGTGGATGCAGTCGCCCTGCACCTGCGCCTTGAGCTTCGCCGGCGTGTCGAGCGCGATAATTCGGCCGTGGTCGATGATGGCGATGCGGTCGCAGTTTTCCGCCTCGTCCATGTAATGGGTCGTGAGGAACAGGGTCGTGCCGCGCTCCCGCCGCAGCTTCAGCAACCGTTCCCAGATGCGCGAGCGGGTCTGCGGGTCCAGGCCGAGGGTCGGTTCGTCGAGGAACAGCACACGTGGCGAGTGCAACAGCCCGCGAGCGATCTCCAGCCGCCGCTTCATTCCGCCCGAGAAGTTGCGGACAATCTCATTCGCCCGATCCGCCAGTTCCATCCATTCCAGCGCATCCGCGATGCGCGCGTTCACTTCGGCCCGCGGTACCTTGTACACCATCGCGTGGAAACGGAGGTTCTCGCGGGCGGTCAGCCGGTCGTCGAGCGATGGGTCCTGGAAGATGATGCCGATGGAACGGCGCACGTCGGTCTGCCGGTGCACAAGGTCGAACCCGGCCACCTTCGCCGTGCCCGCGCTCGGCCGGATGAGCGTGCAGAGCATCCGCACGGTCGTTGTCTTGCCCGCGCCGTTCGGGCCGAGAAACCCGAATATCTCGCCGGAGTTGACCGTGAAGGAGATGCCGTCCACGGCGGTGAACGCCTTGAACCGGCGGACGAGCTCGCTGACTTCAATCGCCGGGGTCATGTGCTCGCCGAATCTGCATGTGAGCAGGAAGTATAGCCTGTGGGCAGGAGACGGTCAAATGACGTGCAGCGCCCCAGGGACCGAGACAGGAGTCTGCCGCCAAGGCACAAAGACGCAAAGCCGGGTGCGGTCGGATTCCAGTGCCGACCGCGCCCGGTTGTCTGCCCGGCTGCGTTACCGGGTGAGAATCACCTTGCCGATGTCCGCGCCGGCTTCCGCCTGCCGTACGAAGTAGACCCCGGGTGCGAGCGAGCGCACGTCGTTGGCACCCGGCTTCAGGTTCAGCACCTTGCGGCCGGAGATGTCGAGCAGGGAGGCTTTGGGGACAGTCCCCGTTCGGGGACAGTCCCCGAGCAGCAGCACGCCGCGGATGATGGTGGACTCGAGCCTGCGGTTTGAGGCTTGCGGCTGGGGGGTTTCCTCGATGCCGGTGAGCGAGTCGACGATGACCGAGATGTCAGAGCTGTACCCGCTGATTGCATAGACCCGCCCGCCGTTCAGATTCAGGACAAGTACATCGCAGTGCTGGCCGGTGGGGACGGTGTGCCGGATTGCGTTCGTGGCCCCATCGATGAGCGAGACGTACCGCCCGCCCGTGCCGACGTAGACGAGACCCGTGCGCGTGCTGTAGGCGAGGGCGAGCGGGCTCTGCCCGACGTTGACCTTGGTGATAACGCTGTCACCGGCGCCGTCGAGCACGACGACGTTGTTTCCCGAACTGGTCGCGACGTAAATCTTGTCGTGCTGGGGATTGTGGGCGAGCCGGTACGGGTAGCGGCCGACCATGAGCGTCGCGACCACGGTGTCGCCGGCGCAGTCGATGATTGACACGGTGGAATCGCCGTAGTTGGACGTGTACACCTTGTCGTCGGTGCTGTTGTAGCAGATGGCAATCGGGCTCGCACCGACCGGGATCGAGTCGAGTATCGCGTTGGTCGTGCCGTCGATAACCTTGACCATGTTGGCGTCGCGCAGCCCGCAGTAGACCTTGTCGCCGGTGCTGTTGAGACAGAGAGTCTGAGGGTTTTCGCCGACCTTCATTCGCGCGAGGACCGCATGGGTCGCCGCGTCAATGACGAGGAGCGAATCGCCCTGGGTGTCGGTGCAATAGACCTTGCCCATCGCGGGGTTGTACAGGATTCCGAACGGCCGCCCGCCGAACGGCACCGAGTCGGCTAGGGTCCCGGTCGCCGCGTCGATAACCGCAACCCGGGCGCCGCGGTAGACCGAGCAGAACACCTTATTGTCCGCGCTGTCGAAGCAGACCGCGTACGGTTCCTGGCCGACGGTCAACTCAGCCGTGACCGCGTTGGTCGCGCCGTCCACGACCGCGACCGTCGGGCCGTGCGCGTTGGGGACGTAGAGACGGTTCTGCCTCGAGTCGTAGCAGGCGCCGGACGGATAGTAGCCGACGTACGCTGTCGCCACGGTCGAGTCGGACACGCCATCCACGATACTCAAGTTGTTGTCGTCACGGTTACAGATGAAGACCCGGTTGCCCGTTGCGACATGGACGACCGGCGCCGGCGTGTAACCGACGTCGGCGGTGCCGAGCACGGTGTCGGCCGCGCAGTCCACGATGGTGACCCGACGGCTGTACTGCCAGGTGCAGTAGACCTTGTTGCCGGTCGGGTTGTACCCGACCGCCCAAGCCATCGAAACCGAGAAGGACGTGTCCACGTCGTTCGTCACGCCGTCGATGACGACCAGCTTGCTCGCGCCGTTGGCGACCGCGTAGACCCGGCTGTTGGTCGGGTTGTAGCAGACGTCGCGCGTCGTAGCGCCGGTCGCGACCGTGGCGAGCACGGTGTCGGCAGCGCCGTCGATGACGGTGACGCTGCCGCCGGTGTTGTCCGCGCTGTAGACCTTGTTCTGCTGCGAGTTCCAACAGAGTGCCAGCGGATAGCGGC
>CAZQZR010000019.1:0-4167 GCA_964597845.1 uncultured bacterium
AGCGATGAAACGAGCTTTGACCCGAGCTTTGAAAGGTGCTCTGAAATGAGCTTTCAAACAAGCTCTTGAACAAGCTCTCAAAGGAGCTTTCTGAGGAGCTTTCCGGGGAGCTTTTCCAGGGCTTGCGCTACTCGCCCGGCAGCGCCAACCGAGCGAAGTAGCGCTGAAGCACCGGTCGACCGGACCGGAAGCGCAGCGCGACCGCACCGTCGACCCGCGTGTTGACATAGCAGATGCCGGTCCCCTCGAACCTCGGCTCCAGTCTCGCCGGCGTGGGATACCGCCCCATGACCAGAACATAGTCCGGCCGCACGCGCTCGTAAAGAGCAGGCTGGTTGCCCTTCAGGCTGCCGTGATGCGGCGACTTTAGCAGGTCCGCGCGCGGGGACGCGGCGGCAAGCAGGGTCGGGTCGTCAAGGTCCCCGGTCAGTAGCATCCTGAACCCTCCGTGCATCACCAGCGCGACCAGCGACATGTCATTGGTCCGGGCCGTGCCGGCGAGAAACAGCGCCCTGGTAGCAACATCCGGCCAGATGAACTCGACATCAAACCCGAGGCCGGATAGCGACGTGCCCTTCCCGACCACGACCACTTCGGTTCCTTGAGCCTTCAGCCGCTGAAGCAGGCTCTGATACCCTGAATCTGCACCACCGGTCGTGGAAACGAGCAGCCGTCTAATCCGGCATCGCTCCGGCAGGTCAATCAGTCCCCCGTAGTGGTCGTTGTCCGGATGAGTCACTACGACGACGTCCAGGCGGTGGATGCCACGGCTGCGCAGGTAGTCGCGCAGAACCCCGGTGCCGTTGATGCCCGCGTCGAAGAGGACCTTATGGCCAAGACTGTCTTCCAGCAACGTGGCGTCTCCCTGCCTCGGGTCAAGGAACGTCACCGAGTTCTCAGGCCTCCTCAGAACGCCCTGCCACGCAAAGGCGCTCAATCCGACCAGCAACACCGTTGCGAAGACCACGCGCGCCCGACTCCGGTTGAGCCTGAACGCGAGCAGGCCGAGCAGGTAGACCCAGCCGACCAGCAGCCAGGACCAGCGGCCGGGCTCCCAGATTGCCCAGTCCAGCCTGCCCATGAACACCGTCAGCCTGAGGAGAAGGAACAGCACGGCCCAGAGGGACTGAGCGAAGGCCGAAGCCAGCCAATGGCTCACCAGGTTCGCCAGGAGCACGACGACCCCGAGCGGCATAGCCAGCCCGACCAGCGGCACAACAACGGTGCTCGTCACGAATGCGAGCGGCTGAACCCGGCTGAAGTGGTGCAGCAGCAAAGGAGCAGTGGCGAGCGTCGCCGCGAACGACACCACCATAGGCGCCAGCACCCAACGACTCAGCCATCGGGCGTGGACGAATCTGCGAACTGCTTGCTCGACCGGACCGACAACGAGGGCGATGCCCATCGTGGCAGCAAAGGAGAGCTGCGCCCCGGTGTCGAACAACATTGCCGGGTCGACAAGCAACAACAAGATTCCGGCGACGCTGAGGGTGGCGACCGGCGTGACTCGCCGCTGGGTAGGGACGCTGAGCAGAACCGCACAGGCCATCAGGCCGGCACGCACCGGTGCGGCAGACCCGCCAACCAGCAGCACGTAGAAGCTCACGCCGGCAACACCAATCCAGAACCGCCACCACCCGCGCACACCCAGCAGCGACAACAGCACCCACATGATTCCGACGACGATGCTTACGTTCATGCCCGAAACTGCCAGTATGTGCACTATTCCAGCGTCGTTGAACGCATCCTGAACGTCCCTGGTCAGGCCCTGGCTCCCGCCGAGCAGCAGCCCGGTCAGGAGTGCGCCCTCGTCACCGGGCAGCACGCGCCCGATGACACCCAGGATGTACCCACGCACCGGCAAGACAATCCGAGTCATGACAAACGGCCCCTTGCCGCGCGCCAGAATCGCGATGTTGTTTGCCGCCGCACTCACGCTGCCGACAAAGCCCCGGGCGGCGAGAACTGAGTTGTAGTCAGTGACTCCGGGGTTGCGTGGGCTGTCCAGCGGCCGGATCCGGCCGGACACCCGCACGACATCGCCGGGCGCAGGCCCGGGCACGCTGTCTTTGAACCAGACGAAGACCTTCCCGTGCCAGGGCGCTGATAGCTCGACTATTGCCCTGCGTGCGTCGCCGCCTGACGGTTCAGGCAAGACCGTGCCCTGGAACCAGTCGGTGGAGTACAGCCGAAGGTCAACGGGCAACGGGACGCGGACCTGGGCGTATGCGAACGCGACCGCGGCCACTGCCAGGCAGAGCGCCAACCCACGGCTCACCCAGGCCAGCCCGACCGCCGCAACCACAACGGCCAATGCCAGCCACGCCGGAACAGCCGCTGCCCTGCTCAGGGAAATGCCGACTGCTGCGGCAACCAGAGTCCTGACCGCCGCATGCCGCATCCCAAGCTCGGTCCGGCCGGAGAACACTCCGCTGAGGTTCACAGATGAGGAGAGTATGCGCCAGTCCCCGGCTGTCAAGCAGAACAGGCAGGCTCCGGCGCGAATGGTGGTCGCATCTTTTTAGTTTGACACGGGCGAGCGACGTAACTACAATATCATAGACTAATTAGATGAGCGCGGCCTTGGGTTTACTCGTCCTTCTCAGTGTGAACTCCCTCGGGTTCAACACTGGGCTTCTGCCTGTCGTCGATCCCAATCCAACACGCCCTGCCTCCTTTGAGTGGCAGGCCATTTCTTCACCGCAGTACGCCGGCGAACCTTTCGGTGTCATAATACTCGCCAAGGACGAGAACGGCGCCAGCGATCCCTATGACGGAAGTGCGCTTCTTTCTACTACTCGCGGTCCCTACGTGCTTCCGACAGTCGTCCGGTTCACCAATGGTGTATGCGACACGAACGTCGTCGTTACCCTGGCCGAGAGCCTCGCCCTGCGGTGCTTCACTGACTCGGCGTCCGGGACGAGCAACGTCTTCGAAGTACTCCCCGGTGTGCCGCGACGGCTGGTGGCAATCCTGCCCGGCGAGCAACTCGCCCCCGGGGTACCGGGCGGTCGGGCCGGGCTCGCCCAGAGCCAGGTCGCGGGCGACACGTTCCCATTTGACGTCTATCTGACCGACGACTGGTTCAACCGGATAGGACTGCGCGCTGACAGCGTCTATTTCGGTTCGGACGACCGTTTTGCCCGGTTGCCGGCCGGTGGCCAGTTGTCGAACGGAACCGGTTCTTTCACGGGCAGTCTGCGCACTGCCGGTCTGCGTCGAGTCATCACTATACCGGCACTCGGCTCGTCACTCCGCAACGACACGTCGTCCGCGGTCCACGTCGCCCCGGGACCATTCAAGGAAATGCTGCTCGTAGCGCCCGGAGAGACCCTGATGCCCGGCGACACGGCGCTCCAGAACATGCCGGGCAAGACCGGCACGCCGGACCCGGAGTATCTACGGACACGCTTCGACGTCACTGTCTATCCTTGCGACCGGTGCTGGAACCGGGTGTCCGGGCCGGGCGACACGGTATATCTGCGCTCGGACTTCGCGTTCGAGTTCTTGCCGCCCGGGGCTGAACTGCGCGACGTGGCGCTATTTTCCGTGCAGTTCAACACGCCCGGGCCGAACCAGAACATCTGGGCGGTGAACCAAGCAAGCGGCGATCTGTCCTACCGCACTCAACTGAACATCCTCGCCCGTGTAGCAATGCTTGAGGTCACCGCTCCGGATACGGTCCGTGCCGGCGAGACGACGCTCGTGCTCATCCGTGTCCTTGACGCCAACGGCGTCCCGGTAGTCGCGACCCTGGTGCAGACGTCGGTAACGAAGGGCAACGGTAGAATGCTCGTACCTGCGCTGCTGACCGATACTCTTGGATTCACGAGCGGTCACTTCCTCTGCACGCCCAGCCCCGCCTCCGAACGCGATTCCATCAGGGTCAGCTCGGGCGACGCCGACACGGTCATCGGCATCTATGTCAGCCACCTTTCCGACAGCCTGTTCGCCTTCCCCAACCCATTCGGGTCCATCAACCGAGACCGCACGCTGATTTCCTACTACCTGCAGCGGTCATCGTCGGTTACGATATCCATCTACGACCCGTTCGGCAACAAGGTCTGGTCTCGTCATTTCAATCAAGGCGAACCCGGTGCGCGGTCCGGTGACAATGTCGCGTATTGGGACGGCACAAACAGCCGCGGCCATCGCGTCGCCAGCGGT
>CAZQZR010000019.1:4267-16007 GCA_964597845.1 uncultured bacterium
CAATGTCGCGTATTGGGACGGCACAAACAGCCGCGGCCATCGCGTCGCCAGCGGTGTCTACCTGGTCCAGCTACTGGGATCGCTCCATACCGGTATTGAGTACAGGCAAACCTACCGCATCGGAGTTGTCTGGTGAGGAATGCTCTGTACGTCACCGCGTTGCTGGCCGTTGCCTGCTCGGCAGCGTTGGCCGAAGGTGGGTCGCCGGGCGCGTTTCTGAACTACGCCATCGCCCCACGCAGCCTCGGGATGGGCAAGGCCTTCACGGCAATCGCCGACGACGCCCAGGCGTGCTATTTCAACCCGGCCGGGCTCTTCCAGCTCAATGCCCAGGAAGTGATGGTGGCCCACTCCCAGCTCTACGGGGCCCGTCTCGAATACGTCGGCTATGCGCTGCCCACCAAGGAATCCGGGACATTCGGCCTTTCGCTGGTCAACTACGGCTCTGAAGGTATCGATTCGAGGAGTCCCGAGAACAACCGGCACGATAGCTACTTTGCCATGGAGAATGCACTCATTGCCGCCTATGCCTACAACCCGTGGGAGTTCCTTGGGTTCGGTGGAAGCGTCAAACTGATTACGAAGAACATCGCCGAGTATTCGGGTGTGGGTCTCGGCGCCGACGTCGGGGTCTTGCTGAAGCTGCCGCGCCCGTTCAGCCTCGGCCTCGTTCTCCAGAACCTCATTCAACCGGTCGTCACGCTTGAGGACATTCCGGAGCATTACCCCCGCACCCTGCGTGCGGGTGCCGCGGTCCGGCTGCTTGAGGACCGGGTAAGAGTGGACGCGGACATCGTCGCCGTTGACTTTGCCGATAGCTTACGGCGCAGCTTCACCCCGCACGGCGGTGTCGAGATCGAACTCGTACCCGACATCCTCACCCCGCGCGTCGGCATCGACCCCAACGAAATCAGCCTCGGCCTGGGCATCCACAAGAGCTGGGGGAAAATGGCGATCGGGGCCGACTACGCGTTCCTGCTGCACCACGAATCCGGCTACACGCTCGCTCCGACCCACAAAGTCGGAGTCTCGCTTACCTTCGCCGGTTACCGGGTCTGGATCGAAGCGCAGCCGGCGCTGTTCAGCCCGACCATCGAGGACAAACAGAACGTCCTCTGGATGGACGTGCGGCTGCTGACCCGCGCTACCGTCAAACGCTGGCAGATCCTGATAAAGAACGAACTCGGCGAAGTAGTCCGCTCCTACAGCGGCTGGGAGACCCCGCCGCTGCGGATGACCTGGGACGGCCTGGACGACGCCGGCCGCCTCGTGTCGGACGGACGTTACAACTACGACATCGTGGTCGTAGACCAGCGCAACCGGGCGCTCTCGTTCTCCGGCTCGCTGACCGAGATTCGCACGCGCGGCCCCCGGGGCAGTCTCGAAATCCGGCCCGGACAGAACTAGGCGACGATGATTCCGACCCTGTTGCTCATGCTGCTGGCCGGGGCCTTGTCGCCCCAACAGTCACGCCAGCTCGTCGAGCGATATAACAAAGCCCAGGTCGCAGTCGACCAGCGAGACTACGTGCAGGCCAATTCAACCCTGGGCGCGCTCGTCCGCGACTTCGGCTCGAGCGAATTCGGCGACGAACTCCGCTATGACCTGGCCGAAACGTATTTCAACCTCGGCCAGTACAACCGCGCCGCCGACGTCTTCAACCAACTCCTCGCAAAACCGCACTACTCATACATCAAACCCGAAGCGATGTACGGTGTGGCCATATCGGCAATCATGATGGGCGACTTCAAACGGGCGCAACTCACCCTGGAACAGCTCTCGAAACAGCCGGGCTACGACAAAGACGACCGCACCAGCTTTGCCTTCGGCGTCCTGCACTACTTCCAGAAAGACTACGACCAGGCAATCGCCAAACTCGACGGCATCGAAATCCCGGATGCCAAATTCTACCTCGGCAAAGCCTACGCAATGACCGGCCGCCCCCTGCCCGCCCTCCTGGAATTCAAACAAGTCACCGATGAAGTCCCGAACACCCCGCTCGCGACCATGGCGCACTTCGCCGCGGGCCAGGCATTATTCGTCAACCACGACTACGACGGCGCGCAGGCCAAGTTCCAATTCTTTGTGGATAACTTCGCCTATTCACCCCTGGTGGACTATGCCAGCTACTTTCTCGGTTGTGCGCTGATTGCCGACAAGCAGTACGCGTCGGCGATCGAACGCCTGACGCCGCTTACCCGGCACAGCAACAACCTGCTGGCGGCGCACGCGAACTACTTCATCGGCTACGCGGACATGGCACTCGGCCAGGCCCAGGCGGCGGTCGAGCGTTTCCAGCGCGTCCGAGCCAATTACCCGCGCACGAGGATTGCCGGCTATGCCAACCTGCAACTCTCGCAGGCGATGCTCGCGACCGCGGACACGGCCCAGACCCTGCTTGCCACCAGCCAACTGGCGACGATGTTCAAGACCGGGGACCTGTCCGGCATGGGCAACTACATGTCCGGCGTCATCTACTACCAGCTCGGCGAATATGACAACGCCGCCCGGCAGTTCGAGATGGTCCTCGTCAGCCACGCTTCGACGGCACTGCGCGAACCGGCATGCGCGATGCTGCTGCTGTCGCTCAACAGCTCGGGCCAGTATGAGAAAAGCGTGGCACTGGGCGCGAAATACGTCACCGACTATCCGGCCGACACGACCGAGTGGCGCGCCAAGACACTCTACTTCCTTGCCGACGGCCTGTACTACGACCGCAAGTACAACGAGGCCGACGCCTATTACCAACAGGCATACGCTCACCCGGCCGGCTCCGACATCGCTGCCTACGCCCGGCTCGGCCGCTGCTACTGCCTTTACCATCTCGGCCGGGCGAACGAAGCCGTAAGCGGCTTCAAAGGCCTGCTCAACGCGCGCCTCGCCGACACGCTCTTCACCATCACCGCCTATCTCGGCTACGGCTACTCGATGTTCAACCAGAAAGAGTACCTGAAGGCACTCGACGTGTTCGAACCCCTGTACAAGACCTTCCCGGGCCGGGAACTGGCCGCGGTCCCGGCCTACTTCTATGCCGGCTACAGCTACTACCAACTTGGCTACTACGGACAGGCCGTTGACGCCTGGACCGCGCTGATCAACAAATTCCCCGGCAGCAGTTCGAAAGCACCGGAGGCGGCCTTCCGCAGCGGTGACACCTACTTCAAAGCGCTCGAATACGACAAGGCTATTTCTGTGTTCAACTTCGTCATCGAACGCTACCCATTCTCCGAATTCGGCCCGCCGTCCCAAGCCCTGATTGCGCAGTGCTACTACAACCGCAAGCAATACCTCGACGCGGTCCGCGAGTACCAGAAATTCATTGACCTCTACCCCGCGGACCCGCAGGTCACGAGCGTCCGCAAAAGCCTTGAAACCAGCTACTACCTCGCCGGCCAGGAAGACTCCGCGGTCATGGAAGACTTCCTCCAGCGCTTCCCGCAATCGGAAATGGCCGCCGAAGGCCTGTACGGCAAAGCCAAATCGCTCTTCGACGCAGGCGTATACGACCAAGCCATTGCCGAACTCCAGAAAGTCGTAGTCAATTTCCCCGGCTCACCAATCGCGGCCGACGCGCAGCTTCTGACTGCCGAGGCCTACTCGCAGATGAAGCGCTGGCCCGAGGCCGCACAGACCTATCAGAAATTCCTCAACTACTTTCCGCAGCACGAGCAGCGGGCCGGCGCCGTCTTCAACATGGCAACCGCGTACTTCAACCTCGGCAACTACAAGCAGAGCCTGAAGCACTTCCAGGTCGTGATTGACTCGTTCCCTGAGTCGGAGTTTGTGGAGAGCGCCCGTAAGAACATAGACGTTTCGCGCAAGCGTCTGGGTGCGGCCGCGGGCGAGGGCACGGTCGAGCCCGGTACTCCGGATGTCCAGCCCCCGGCCGGCACTCCGCCCGCCGAAGAGAGTCCCGCCCCATCAACTGAAGGAGAGAAGTAACCATGATCCTTGGCCAGAGCCTTGTCGATGTTTTCAAGAACAGTGTTGTGATGATCGTACTTCTGGCTTCGTCCATCGCGGCCCTCGCGCTGATTATCGAGCGCCTGTCGTACTTCCACCGCAACCGGTTCAACGCGGGCAAAGGCCTAATTGAGTTGCGCCGCCTGCTGGCAAGTTCCGGCCCGGCCGAGGCGCTCAACTGGAGCCGAACCCAGAAAAACCCACTTGGCCGGATGTACACTGTCGCGCTTGAGAACATGTCGCTGACCAACGACGAACTGTCGGACCTGCTCTACAGCCTCATCCTTGAGGAACGAATCAGGTTCGAACGCCTGCTCGGCGGCATGGGCACGCTGGCCAATGTCGCCACCCTGCTGGGATTGCTCGGAACGGTCATTGGCTTGATTACCGCGTTCCAGAACATCGCCATCACCGGCTCGGGCGGGCCGGCGGTCGTGTCCGGTGGCATTGCCCAGGCACTGATTACCACCGCATTCGGCCTCTGCATCGGCATCCCGACGCTCTTCTTCTACAACTACTTCTCCAAAAAGGCTGCGGACCTGGCAATCGGCATGGAAAGCGCCTCGGACCGGCTCGTCGTGATGCTGAGTCGATACCGTGAACACGCGGGCGCCGCAGCCCCGGCAACCGAACCGCCGACGACGTCACCCCGGCCCAGACCGGCACCCCAGACCGAAGACACGGCTTGGAAGTTCTGATGAGACGCCGCCCGATTGAACCGCGCAAGAACGAGTTGATTCTGACGTCGCTGGTCGACGTCGCCTTGTCGCTGGTCATCGGGTTCATGGTTGCGATGCCGCTCTTCTTCGAAACCGGCATCTTCGTCTCCGCCCCCGGCGTCGCCCGCGCCGGCAATAACGACCCGGGCTCCGACATCAAGGCCAACGTCTTCCTCACCAACGACGGACGTATCCTGTTGAACGAAACCGAGGTGTCGTTCGACAACCTGACCGACCTGCTGCCGAAGCTGCTGGAGCGGAGCGGCGAGAAGAGAGTCGTGGTTGCAACCGACGACCTTGTGGAGTACGATAGAGTGATGAAAATCCTTGACTTGGCCAAGCAGTCGGGCGCAGCCGACCTCGCGTTGTTGCGCAAACGGAGGGTCAATTGAGAACCGTCGCCAATATCGACATCCTGCCCATGGCGGCAGTCGGCCTGATCCTCGTGCTCATCATGATGGTCGTCTCGCCTCTGGTCGTCACGCGGACCGGCACGCCGGTAACTCTCCCGCAAACCCACACGTCGGAGCGCAAAGTCGAAAACGACATCAACGTCACCTACACCGTCGACGGCAAGCTGCTCCTTGACGACAAACCGGTTGCCAACTATGACGAACTCGAAAACACGCTGGAGACGGCACTGGTCAAGGACCCCTACCTGCTGGTGGTAGTTCGGGCCGACAAGGAATGCCTCCACTCCAACGTGCTCGATATACTAGCCTCTGTCCGCCGCGCCGGTGCTCTGCGTATCGCCTGCGCGACCAAGAAGTACAAGGAGGGCTAGCATGTTTGAAGAAAAGGGAATCCGCAGCCTGGACCTTGCGATTGTACTCTCAATTCTGCTGCACGCCGGCATGCTCCTCGTCGCTGCGAAGTCTGCCCCGAAGCTGGGCCAGGCGCTTGACATGCAGGAAGTCACCTTCATGGACGTGACCTACCGTCCGGAAGTGGCGCAAATCCTGGCCAAGTCGGCAATTCCCGGCGGCGGCGGAACCACCGACATCGGGTCAACGGTCCCAACCTATGCGTCGGGGGTCTCGTCCGATGAAGTCGCGCCGATTGACATGTCCGCATCGCTGGAGCGCGACCGGTCGCAGGCCAAGATCGACATGGACCGGTACGAACTTGACCGCGGCGAGGGCATGGACGTCATCCAACTCGGCGGCCAGGGGTCGGCGAAGTCGACCGACGAAATCCTTTCCCAACCTAAGGTCCAATTGGCCCGAGGTCTTTCGCGCGGCGGTCCGAGTTCCGGGCTGCTCCGTGGCATGCCGGGCGTTCCCCAGCCCAGCGCACAGCTATCCATCGAACACCGCCAGCTCTCGAAGCCGGCCGCCCGCGCCCTGCCCACACTTGCGAGCCATGAACTGCCCAAGATGGAAACGCCGGTATCGCATGGCAGTAACTTCATGGTTGCCGGCCCCATATCGCAGCGCGAGATCATCAGGAAATCCGTACCACGCTATCCGAAGTGGGCGCTCGAACGCCGTATTTCCGGCACCGTGGTCGTGCGCATTTGGGTCCAGCCCAATGGCCAGGTCAAGGGTGCGCCGACCGTGGAATCCAGTTCCGGATACCCGGACCTGGACCAGGTCGTCGTTGACGCGTTGCGCGGCTGGGAGTTCGCGCCGCTCGGTTCCGGCATCAAAACCGAGGACCAGTGGGGCGTGATTACATTCAAGTTCATGCTTTCCTAGCGACATGACGTTCCTGCTTGCCGTCCTGCTCTTGGCCCAGCCGCTGACCCCTTCTCCGGCCAGGCCCGAGTCAGCGGCCGCACGACCGGACACTTCCGCCGCTGCGCCCGCGAAGAGCGGCGACCAGCACGCCATCGGCGAAGAAGTCATCAAAGGTGAAACCGAAGTCAAAATCCAGGACACGAAGCCGTACTTCGCACCACAGATTGACCCGTTCTCGCCGGTCAACGGGCTGCTCGTCCCGGACAACTACGTGCTTGACGACGCGCTCTACCACTCGGTCGACTCGATGACCATCCCTCAGCAATTCGGTCATTCCTCTTACCTGCGTGTTCCGATCGAGCGCAACTTCATCTACGGCGACATGATGGTATTCCTCCCTTCCTTCGAGCAGCGCGTCACTACCTGGGAACTGGTTGTGTCCAACTCGCTCGGCGAGACCGTTCGGCGGGTCGCACGCAAGGGTCAGCCACCCGCAGTCATCGCCTGGGACGGCAAGACCGACGCCGGCGAGCCCGTCACCCCGGGCGAAGTGTACAGCTTCACGTTCAACGCCTACGATGCGCAGGGCAATCAGACCCGGATTCCGGGCTCGCCCCAGCGCGTCAACGCCCTGGTGCAGCAGGTGGGCGATGAGTGGGTTATCTCGATTGCCGCGGACCAACTATTCGGCGAAGGCGGCGTGCAGTTGCTTGAACAGGCCGGCCCGCGTTTGGATGAAGCGGCCAATATCATCAAAGAGAAGTTCAAGAAGCAGGTCGTCGTCTACGTGTACACCGAGCAGGAACAACTCTCGGCCGAGCGCTGTCGGGTAATGCAAGACGAACTCAGCCGCCGCATGGTGCTGCCGGGTGACGCGCTGAAGGTCGTCCCTCGCTTCGTGCTCGGGCTCCAGCCCAAACTCTCCAAGATCGAAATCCACGTCCTGTAGCCACAGACTGTTTCCCATCGGAAAGGACACCAGGATTCGAGGATCCCAGATGTCTAGTGCCGGACACCGGGAGCCTTGAATCCTTGACCCCTGGACCCCTTCGACTATCATTAACCCCGTGACGAAACCCGGTACGCACGAGCCACGATCCGCACTGCCGTGGCCGGCTCAGCCTTTCTCGGTGGTTGTCGCCGGAACGGGCTCCCAGGTCCCCGAACGCATCCTGACAAACGCTGATCTTGAGAAGATTGTTGACACGTCCGACCAATGGATAACCGAGCGCACGGGCATGAAGGAACGCCGAATCGCTGCGCCCGGAGAAGCCGCTTCCGACATCGCGGTCAAGGCCTGCGAAAAGGCCTTGGCAGAAGCCAAGGTCAAGCCCGAGGATATTGACCTCATCATCGTCGGCACCGTGACCGGTGATATGCTGTTTCCGTCGACCGCCTGCGTCCTGCAGCAGAAACTCGGGGCGCCGCACGCCGTTGCATTCGACGTTAGCGCGGGCTGCACCGGTTTCATCTACGCACTCAGCATCGCCCGCCAGTTCATCGCCAGTGGCGCCACCCAGACGGCTCTGGTCGTCGGGGTCGAGATGCTCAGCAAGATTACCGACTGGACCGACCGTTCCACCTGCGTCCTGTTCGGTGACGGTTCCGGCGCTGCCGTGCTCAAGGCCGGCACCAAGCCCGACACGGGCATCCTCGCAACCTACATGGCTGCCGACGGAGCCGGCGGCGAGCATCTTTACATGCCGGCCGGCGGCTCGCGCCTTCCGGCCACGCTTGAGACCGTCCAGCAACGCCTGCACACCTGCAAGATGAACGGCAACGCCATCTTCAAGGTTGCGGTCCGCGGCATGGCCGACGCGGTCAGACACCTGCTCCGACAGACCGGCTCAAAGATCGAAGACATCGGACTCCTCATCCCGCATCAGGCCAACCTGCGTATCATCGATGCCACCGCCAAGTTGCTCAAGTTCCCGCCCGAACGGGTGTTCGTCAACATCCATAAGTACGGCAACACCTCATCGGCATCGACCATCATCGCCCTTGACGAAGCCCGCAAAGCCGGGCGGGTACGTCCCGGCGACCTCGTTGTGATCGTCGCGTTCGGCGCGGGCCTCACTTGGGGTGGGGTCGCCATCCGCTTCTAGCTAAACACCATCCGTACCCCGTAGACTGTACGCCGCGTTCCGCAATCCGTGCCCGACACTAGACCCCTCGAATCCTGGACCCCTGGACCCCTTTCTTCGCGAACTGGTACAGCAATCCCCCGGCCAGAGCCAAACCTGCTGCCCCGAACATCACTGCTCGATAACCGAAAGCACCAGTAACTCCCTCGAGCAGCGCCCCACCCACCGCTGCGAGGTTCAAGACCGACTGGAACATCCCGGCCGCAGTGGATCGCTCCGGATTGAGTCGCATCAGTTCCTTGAGCGAACCGAGATAAAGACAGGACCAGGAAAGCGCGAGGAAGACCTGTATCGGTGCCACCTGCTTGAAGTTCGTGACCACGCCGAACGCGGCGAATACCAGCACCGACAGCACGAATCCTACCGTAATGAGCAGTTTCTCGCTCGCCCTGTCCAGCAGGCTCATGAATACGAACTGGCCAAGCGGGTTGATAGCGTAGATGATTCCGACCCAGAGCCGGCTCGCGCCCAGGTCCGAGAGGAACACCGGGAAGATGGTCCAAATCGAGAAAGCCCCGAGGTGGCGCAGAAAGAACGAGAGGTATATCCGCCAATTGCGCCTGAGCACGCGTGTGTCGAGAAACGGTTGGTCCAGGCGCACATGCTGGTGCGCAAGGCCGGTCATGGCCAGGACCGCGGCAACAACCATCGTCACCCCGGCAAAAGGAAAGACCCATGCCGATCTGAGCAGTCCCAGCGTTACGGCCCCGATGCCCCAGCCCAGGGAGCCAAACCCGACGAACCGGCCCAGAAACGTACTTCGGTCATAGAAGTAGGCCATGAGCGCGGCCGGGAAGACACCGACGCAGAGTCCGGCAAGTGCCCTTGCAAGAAACAGCCCTCCCAGATTCCGCACAAGCGCATGGGCAGTCAGCGCGACGAACGAGACAAGCAGGCCGTACACTACGAAGCGCTTCCGGTCGCCGTAATCAGCCCAGCGTCCGAACAGGACACTCGACGCCAGCAAAGTTGCCTGGTACACGCCGACCAGCAACCCGATCTGCGAGCTATTCGCGCCAAGGTCTCTGGCCAGCAGCGGGACAAAGACAACGACCGCCATCAGGCTGGCGTTGCTCAGTAGCTGGATTGCGTAGGCGGTCAGCAAGGACTTAACACAGGGTTCAAGGGGTCCAGGAATCCAGGATTACAGTGTCCGGCACCAGACCCCTCGAATCCTTGAATCCTGGAATCCTATCCTATCGGACCGACAGTGGGGCCAGCCTGCTCACCGGCAGGGACTGATACCAGGCTACGAGCTTCTCGACCTCCGCCCCGCGCCCGCGCGCCACGAGCGCCTGCGCCCGCCGCAGGAGGAAGAACCGATAGCGC
Source organism: uncultured bacterium (assembly GCA_964597845.1). GTDB lineage: Bacteria > Hydrothermota > Tepidihabitantia > Tepidihabitantales > Tepidihabitantaceae > UBA2258. The sequence continues at coordinate 14,102 of CAZQZR010000019.1, forward strand.
TCGAGGCTGGCTTGGGTTCGCATGTCCGGTTGACGCGGGGGCACACGGACGGTCAGCCGGGAGTAGTCGAACTCCGGAATCAGCGTGTCGCTCCGGAGTTGGAACAGGAGCCCGACCGGCACGCGGGCGATTCCGGACAGCAGCTCCCTTGCATCCGTTCCCGCCTCCGCGTCAAATGTCGTGTAGGCGGGCCGCGCCGGATTGCGGGTCACGAAGCTCGCGAGCATGGCGACGTACCGGCGCTGGATCTCGTTCGGGTCCCGCAGGCGGTTGTGCTCGAACCGGTCCAGGTACTCGCGGTACTGCGCAATCTCCGCCGCCGACCGTTCGACGAGCCACGGGTAGGCCCGGGCCAGGTAGTTGAAGTACCACGACCTTCTAAGCAGTTCCTTGTCGATGATGCACACGTCCGGTCGCACGTGCTCGACGTGCTGGAGGTAGAACACCGGCGAGTAGACGTCCCACCAGTCGGTGATGATGGTCGCGTTCGGCGCTGCCGACGCGAGCGTGTTCATTGCCTGGTCACAGGCAACGTAGTCGCCCCGCTTGCTACCCGCTCCGAAGTTCAGCGCCAGCGCGGCCAGGCCGGCAACCCAGACCGCGTGCCGCCACTTCCCCATTCGCCGGACGAGTTCCTCGAGCCCGACCACGCCGAACACCGCGAGCGCGACCAGGCACGGCAGGTAATATGACTCGATGTCCGGAATCGAGTAGTTGACCGCATACCCGAACGCGGCGACGGCGGACACCGAAAGCCCGGCAGCAAGGCTCCGGCGCGTGCGGAACAGGTGCACCGCGCCGTAGAGCACAACCGGCACGAGCACGTACAGGAAGCTGCGCGCCAGCAGCGCGGCGCCGCGCCCGACATTCCGCATCACCTCGGCTGACGACTCCGAGAACATCCAGACCTGGTACTGCCTGCCGGTAGCGTGCCACCAGAACCGCTCAAGGTTGTAGGGATTGCCCCACGCGAACAGCGGCCCGGCACGCGCACGAAGCACGAGAAACAGGTAGGGAGAAACCCCGAGCAGGAAAGCACAAAGCAGCAATGACAAATGACGAAACCGGACTCCGGCCTCCGCCCTTTGTCCTTTGGACTTTGTCCTTTGGACTTCAATGAGAATGACGGTAAGGGCTGCGCCCAGGACCGAACTCGCCGCCGACATGTGGTTGGTCAGGGCAAGGCCGGCCAGGTACCCAAGAATCAGCAATGGCCCGCCCCGCTCGGCCGACTCGGCTGCCAGCCAGAGCAACAGGACCAGCACGAGTGTCAGGCTGTATACCTCGACGTCCACCGCCACGGCCCAGACCGGGAACGAAAACCCGAGTAAGAGGGCTCCCGTGCCCGCGGTCGTCCGCGACAGACCGAGCCGCAGCCCGAGCAGGAGGAACAGCCCGACGCCCGCCGCCGCGAACAACGCGCTCAATGCCGCCACGCGGTTCACGACCGCCGCGACCGGCACCAGGCTTGCGAGCCTGCCCAGCATTGTGTACAGCGGGTACCCGGTCGGATGCAGGATGTCCAGCAGGCGGCAGCCCGCCGCGAGCTCGCCCGAATCAATCAGGCCGACGGTGGGAGAGAGTGTGACAAGATAGACCGCGAAGACGAGGGGCACCACGAGCCAGACAAGAAGCCGCAGGGGTCTAGGGGTCAAGGAGTCCAGGATTCTAGTGTCCGGCACTGGACCCCTCGATTCCTTGAATCCTCGAATCCTCTCTTCTGGTCATTCTCCCAAGTATGCTGCTTTCACCTTCGGGTCTTTCAGCAGGTCTGCGGCCGGGCCGGAGAGCACGACCTTGCCGGTCTCCAGCACATAGGCCCGGTGCGCCACCTGCAGCGCCATGAACGCATTCTGCTCAACCAGCAGGATTGCGGTCCCCTGCCGGTTTATCTCGCGGATGATGT
>CAZQZR010000019.1:16107-33508 GCA_964597845.1 uncultured bacterium
TTCTGCTCAACCAGCAGGATTGCGGTCCCCTGCCGGTTTATCTCGCGGATGATGTCGAATATCTCCCGCACCAGTATCGGCGACAGGCCCATCGAAGGCTCATCGAGCATCAGCAGCTTCGGCTTTGCCATCAGGCCGCGGCCCATCGCGAGCATCTGCAATTCCCCGCCGGAAAGCGTGCCCGCGGTCTGGCTCAGCCGTTCCTTGAGCCTGGGGAACGACTTGAACACCCGTTCCATCGCCGCCCCGGCCTCGCCCTGCGGCCGGTTGTACGCACCCAGCAGCAGGTTCTCGCGCACGGTCAGGTACGCAAACGGCTGCCTGCCCTCAGGCACGTGAGCGATGCCCAGCTTCACGACCTGGTGTCCGGCCATACCGTCAATCCGCCTCCCGTCAAACGTGATCTCGCCTTCAGCCGGCTTCACCAGACCTGAAATTGTGCGCAGCGACGTGCTCTTGCCGGCACCATTGGCCCCGACCAGGGTGACAATCTCGCCTTCATTCACCTCGAACGAAACGCAGTGCAGCGCCCGAATCGCGCCGTAGTCAACCGCGAGGTCGCGAACGCTCAGCAGCAAGGCTGCTCCGCGCAAAGAAGCCGCAGTGGTCTAGTGCTCAAGTGGTCAAGTGATCTAGTGAAGAAACCTCGACAGGGCACTCGACCACTGGACCGCTGGACCACTCGATCACTCTCCTTCATTCGTCATTTCCCCAGATACGCCTCGATGACCTTCGGGTCCTGCTGAATCGCCTCAGGCGCGCCCTGTGCAATGACCTCGCCGAAGTCCATCACCACCACCCGCTCGCACACACCCATCACGACCTTCATCTGGTGCTCAATCAGCAATACGGTCAGCTTGAACCGCTCCCGGACGAAGCGAATCAGCTCCATCAGCGTTCCGACTTCGGACGGGTTCATCCCGGCCGCCGGCTCATCCAGCAGCAGCAGCTTCGGGTCGGACACGAGCGCCCGCGCAATCTCCAACCGCCGCTGCTCGCCGTAGGGCAGGTTCCGCGCCAGTTCGTCCCGCCTGCCCTCCAGCCCGAGAATCGAGAGCAACTCGACCGCCCGTTCGGTAACCTGCCGCTCCTCGCGCTTGAACGCCGGCCCGCGCACGACCGTGCTTACCAGCCCGGCCTCGCCCCGGTGATGATGCGCGACCCGGATGTTATCGAGCACCGAAAGCTGCTTGAACAGCCGGATGTTCTGGAAGGTTCGCGCAATCCCGCGCTGGTAGATTCGATGCGGCTTCATCCCGCCGATGTCAGCTCCGTTGAACCGTATCGTGCCCGCGGTCGGAACGTACATGCCGGTCAGCAGGTTGAACACAGTAGTCTTGCCCGCGCCATTCGGCCCGATCAGTCCGACCAGCTCGTGCTCGGCAATGGCCATGGTGAAGTCGTGCACGGCCACCAGGCCGCCGAAGACCTTGGTCAGCGATTGGGTCTCGAGAACGATGCTCATGCGCCAAGCCTCAAGTCCGAAGTTCGGACTTCGTCATTTCTGCTCCGTCGTTCCCACTTTTCCATTTCCCCTTTATCATTTCCCCTTGCTCGCTCGCGGCCTCAGGAACCCAAACTCCGTCCCGGCAAATACGCCTCCCGGCCGGACCAGCATGAAGACGATAAGCAGCAGAGGATAGATTACCCAGCGCCAGTCCTGGACTGCCGGCGGCAGCAGAATCCTCAAGCCCTCGAGCAGGAACGTCCACGCAACCGCCGCGACAATCGTGCCGGAGATGCTGCCCAGTCCGCCTAGCACCACAATCAGCAGCACGTCAATCGACTTCAGGAAATCGAAATTGGACGGGTGCAGGAACACGTACAGGTGCGCGTACAGGCCGCCGGCCACGCCCGCATACACGCAGCCGATTACGAACCCAAGCGTCTTGTACCGAGTACTGTCGATGCCCACGGCCTCGGCCGCCAGTTCATCCTCGCGCACCGAAATCAGGGCCCGGCCGATGCCCGAAAAGACGATGTTACGCAGGACCACAACCGCGATCACCGTCAGCGGGAACACCCAGAGAAAGCTCGTCAGCTTCGGTATCGAACTCATCCCCCGTGACCCGCCCATCATCGGAATCACCTTGTCCGAGTTATCGAAGAGCACCTTCACGATGATGCCGAACCCAAGCGTCGCGATGCCGAGGTAGTCGGACTTGAGCCGGAGAATCGGCAACCCGATGAGCAGGGCAATCAGCCCGGCCAAAGCCCCTCCGGCAATCAACCCGACCAGCAGTATTGCCGGGTTGTGGCCGCCGATGCTGCGGGTCAGGAGCGCGGCCGTGTACGCGCCGATGCCATAGAAAGCGGCATGGCCCAGGGAAAACTGCCCGGCGTAGCCGTAGATGAGGTTCAGGCCGAGCGCGGAGATGGTCATGATTCCGGCCAGGCAGATTATCTGCTGCCAGTACGGGTTCAGCGCGCCGAGCAGTATCAGGGACTCGACGGCTGCGAACACGCCCAGCGCCGCGAGTAGCGCGATCACGCCGGCATTGCCTCGTCTTGCGCTCATGGCCCTCAAGTCCGAAGCTCGTAACCCGAATGACGAATCAGTGCCCTGATGACCTGCCCTGAATTCTGCATCCTTCGAGCTTGAATCGGAATTCGAGCTTCGTCCTTCGTCATTTGCCGCTCGCTGTCCGCGCTTTGCCATTTCCCCTTTGTCATTTCCCCTTCGCCACTAGACTTTCTCTCTCGTCGGCTTGCCCAGAATCCCCGCCGGCCGCACGAGCAGCACGAGAATCAGAATCCCGAACGCTACCGCGTCCCGCAGCGTCGAAGATATGTAAGCGGACGTGAATGTCTCGACCACGCCCATGATCAGGGAGCCCAGCATTGCCCCGGGAATCACGCCGATTCCGCCGAGCACCGCCGCCACAAAAGCCTTCAGGCCCGGCATCACACCCATGAACGGGTTTATCTGCGGATACGCGATGCCGTACAGCACGCCGCCAGCGCCGGCCAGGGCTGAGCCCACCCCGAAGGTCACCGAGATAATCCAGTCAACATTGATGCCCATCAGCCGCGCGGTATCGTGGTCATACGACACTGCCCGCATCGCCATTCCGGTCCGGGTCTTGTTAACGAACAGGGTCAGCGCCACCATCAGGACGGTCGAAACCGCGAACACGATAATCTGGATGTTGCTCACAGACACGCCGCCGATGTTGAACGACGTGACGGCAAACGGCCTTGGGAAAGCCCGGTAGTCCGGTCCGAACATGAACCGCAGGCTCGTGAAATACTCGAGGAACAGCGATACGCCCATGGCGGTGATCAATGCGGATATGCGCGGGGCGCTCCGCAGGGGCCGGTAGGCGACGCGCTCGATGAACATGCCCAGGGCCGCGCAACCGACCATCGCCGCAACGATGGCGAGGGGCCAGGGCAGCTTCCAACTGGCCAGCGCAAAGAAGCCGACGTACGCGCCGACCATGAACACGTCCCCGTGCGCGAAATTGATGAGCCGCACGATGCCATAGATCATCGTGTAACCCAGCGCAATCAACGCATAGACGAAGCCCAATTGCAGCCCGTTGATTAACTGCTGGAGGAAGTACGACACTAGCTTTCTAGAATCCCAAAACCGCCTCGGAAGTCAAGCCGGGCGCGCCACCCGAGAACCGAGGCAGGAATTCACCACCAGGTTGCAGAGGAGAATAGTGAATAGAGAATTGAGGATTGTGAAACCCGAATCCGTCTTTCACTCTTCACTATTCTCAATTCACTATTTCGCAGCTTCCGGTTTCCATGCCCCTGAATCCGACATTGATCCTCAAATGCGTGCGAGTACGCTTGGCCGAACAGGATGGTTAGTTTCATCCGACGGGTGTTGTCATTCCGAGCGAAGGCGTCCTCGCCGGAGTCGAGGAATCTCGCCTGAGAGACCCCTCGACTCACTTCGTTCGCTCGGGGTGACAAACGAGGGCTATGTCGGTTCTAGGGCATGCGTCCTGCCTTGACTTACCCGGCCTCGGTTCTAGAATTACTGCGGCAGGTTTATCTAGAGGAGGTCATATGACCAGACAATGTCTGATACTGTTCTTTGTCGCCGGGCTCGCCGCATGGCTGCCCGCGCAGGATTTGGTAATCGAGGGCCACGAGGTGCCATCCATCATCGGCACCTATGGCAAGTTTAAGCAAAACAGCTCTGTCTTCGCGTGGACACCGTTCGATTCTACCCGGACCCATTGGGACCTGACCTCATACCCGGGCGGCCAGTGGTCAAGAGTCGGCCTCGTTGACTGGACCACCGGCGAGAGCCCCGCTCCGGAGTCCATGGAAGTTGACCCTCCGGACCCGACCATCATGGAAATAGACACGGTGGGCTCGGGCTCGGTCCAGGACATCTACGAATACAGGGACTCCTTCGGCCTGTACATTGATGGCATAGACTTCTGGCAGGGAGGGTTCCGCTTCCTCGGCAACTACGTACCCGACGCCCCGGTCTACGTTACGCCGATGTACTATGGCGCGAGCTGGGTCAGCGCCGTGAACTGGCAGTACGAAATAATCCAGGGTCTCCCCTACACGGCGAACGAACAGCACACCAAGAACATCGTGGCCAGAGGCAAGGTCAAGGTGCCGATTTCCGGCGAGTACTACTGGCCGTGCCTCGTCATCCGCGACTACATGGTCTTCACCGACAACCTCGGCTCGGACGATCGACACTGGATCTACGAATGGGTCGTGCCTGGGCTTTTCAGCGGTGCGAACGGTGTGGCTGCGGCCCTTAGTCAGAACGGCGCGGCCAGGGACTTCATCAATGTCGCGACGATGATGACGCTTGCGGTCTGCACCGTCCCCGGCTGGGACCTGCGTCCGCCCGCGTTCTCGAACACGCGCGTCTGGCCGGATACGAGCTTCGAGGGGCCATATGTGGTCTGGTCGGTGATTCAGGACAACGACGCGGTTGGCGAAGAGTCGCTGTTCTACCGGGTAAACCAGGGCGCCTGGGCCACGGCCGAGCCCGATTCCGATAGGGCCGACACGTTCTACTTCACGATTCCCTCGCTTGCCCAGCCCTCGCGGGTTGACTACTACATCTGGGCAAGAGACCAGTTCTGTACCGACCACAACATCGACCTCTGGACCACCTGGCCGGTCTGCTCGCCCGAGAGCACGATGATTACGTTCAACGTGGATTTCACCGGCGTGGCTGCGCCGGAACCGGCGATTCCGGACCGCATCGGGCTTTCCGCGTCTCCCAACCCGTTTGGCGGCACGACAACATTCTACTTCAACTACCCGAATGTGCGGCAGGCATCAATCAAGGTCTTCACCAGCACGGGCGAACTGGTACGGAGCCTGGAGATGTCGTCGGTGCCGAGCCTCGGATTCCAGAGCCGTTGGGATGGCCGGGACGAAATGGGCGAGCCGGTGCCCGCCGGAACGTACCTGTACCGGGTCGAAAGCCCGCAGTACTCCGAGACGAGGAAGGTGACACTGACCCGATAGGAATCGGGTCAAGTCACGGAAAAATGACGAAGGGGAAATGGCGAAGTCAGAACCCCGAATCAAACCCCGATGATGGGAATGGCCAATTGGCCATTGGAGCTTGGGCATTGATTCGACATTCGGACTTCGAGCTTCGTCATTGAGGCGACCGTGAGCGCAGCCGAACGCGTGGGATAATCACCTGTGGAACTCAAGAGCGTAGTCGTCGAGCATCCTGATGATACGAACGTCGTGGTCGGCCAGACGCATTTCATCAAGACCATCGAGGACGTCCACGAATTGATGGTCACGTCGGTGCCGGGCGTGAAGTTCGGGCTGGCGTTTAACGAAGCATCAGGCCCGTGCCTTGTCCGGCACTCGGGCACCGATGCCGAGCTTGAGCAACTGGCAATCAAGAACTCGCAGGCCATTGGCGCCGGCCACACCTTCACGCTCATCATGCGCGGCGCGTATCCCATCAACATCCTGACCCAACTCAAGGCCCTGCCGGAAATCTGCTCCATCTTCTGCGCAACCGCCAACCCGGTGACGCTCGTCGTGGCCGAGACCGAAACCGGGCGCGGCGTCATGGGCGTGATTGACGGTGAAAAGCCGAAAGGCATCGAAGGCAACAAAGACATCGCGGACCGCAAGGCCTTTCTCAGGAAAATCGGCTACAAACAGTAGCAGCCCGTTCGTCCAGTGACCACACGCCCCGCCTGCCGGCGGGGCGCAGGTTGAACGGCCGGAACGCACTCGGACGCCAATCGGCACTCGGAAATCGCGAGGCTGATCTCCCGCGCCTTGCGCGCCTGACTGCTCTCTGCTAACCGACCGGCTCGCGTATCCGCAGCGCCCTCGCCACCCGGACTCTCATAGGTAACTGTCCCAAATTCCCTCCGCAACAGCTTTCTGCAAAGCTCTATGGAAAGCTCATCGGAAAGCTCGTCCGAAAGCTCGGTCGAAAGCTCGGTCGAAAGCTTGTTCAAGAGCTTCTTTGAAAGCACATTTCAAAGCATCGTTCAAAGCTCGAACAAAAGCTCACTTCAAAGCTCCTCGCAAAGCTCAGTCCAAAGCTCACGGAAAAGCTCGCGAAACAGCTTGTTTCAAAGCTTAGTTCAAAGCTCGGTTCAAAGCTCGCGGAAAAGCTCGGCCAAAAGCTCGTTTCAAACCTCAATCAAGACCTCATTCAAAACCTCATTCGAAAGCAACCCCCAGGGCAGTCTCCGGTCTGCCACCCCCACGGGAGAATTGTGGTTCCGGCTATGCCCGACCACTACATATGGGTATCGGGCCCGGCTGCTGGCGCGTAAGGAATTGCCCATTGCGTCCCCGGGATTACTCCAATCCCCAACCAAAAGTCGCCAACCTGAATCGGTAGACCAATCTCCGTCCGCACTCGGAACTCGTCACTCGTAGCCCGCAACTCGTAACTCGCAACCCGCAACTCGCAACTCGTGACTCGCAACTCGTAACTCCTTTGCGGTTGATTCTGAGTCGATTCTCGAAAGCTCAACGCCGAGCTTGACAGGAAGTTTCCATGCGGTAGATTGAGGTACTTATGGAAGACGGATATGCAGTATGCTAAGATACAATCTCACTCCGCCTACACATCTGATTCGCCTGTAACGTCGGTCGGCAAGCGGCCGACTGGAGGCGCTCAGTGAGACCAAGGCGAGGCGCAGGTCCAAATAGCCCCCCTCCCACCCGGGGCGAATCGGGCAAGCAGGAGTGGGCGCTGGAATCACCGTCCGACCAACGTCTTGCGCCCGGCGAGTTCTTCTTGACACGCGAGTCCCAGAATCTAAGATGATTCAGTTCTTCTCCGCTCGCAGACATCGTTCGTCCGGATACTCCAATAAAACTAACCAGGCACGGGAGAGAAGTATGCGTATTCCAGACGTTTGGCGTCCGAACAACCGTAGAACTGACTCGCGCAATCGGGCTGTGAGACTATCGGCAGAGACGATGCCAGCGAAAAGCCGTGCAATCGGGGTACTGGCGGTCTGCCTGGCAGTCGCCGCAAGCATCGGAACCGCTTCGGCGGATTGGGTCACGGCCACGGTGGCCGTGGGCACTCAGCCGGAGTGCGTGGCCATAAATCCGGTAACGAACCGCATCTACGTTGCGAACGCGGCCGGCAACAACGTCACGGTCATCTTCGGCGCGAACAACGACTGGCTCACGGTGACCACGGACTCGGGACCAAGTGCCTTGGCGGTGAATCCGGTCACGAACCGGATTTACGTCACCAACTCCTACAGCGACGACGTCACGGTCATCGACGGCGCAACGCACGTCACAACCACGGTGGCGGTCGGCTCGCGGCCCTCGGCCGTGGCGGTGAACTCGGTCACGAACAAGATTTACGTCGCCAACTCCCAAAGCAGCACCGTCACGGTCATCGACGGCGCGACCAACGCCACGACTACGGTGCTCGCGCGTTCGAGCCCCAGTGCCGTGGCGGTGAACCCGGCCACCAACAAGGTCTACGTCGTGAATTACGGAGCCCACAGCGTCACGGTCATCGACGGCGCAACCAACGTCACGACGACGGTGCCTGTAGGCAGTAACCCCAGTGCGGTGGCCGTGAACCCCGCAACCAACAAGATCTACGTCACGAACCAGGTCGACAACAGCGTGACGGTCATCGACGGCGCGACCAATGACACGACCACCGTACACACAGACCAGTATCCCCGGCGAGTAGCGGTGAACCCGGTGACGAACAAAATCTACGTCGCGAACTACAACAGCAACAACCTGACGGTGATCGACGGCGCGACCAACGCCACGACCAGGGTGGTCGCAGGCACCACCCCTTGGGCCATGGCGGTGAACCCGGTCACGAACAAAATCTACGTCACGAATCCCGGCAGCGATACCGTGTCGGTCATCGACGGTGCGACCAACACCAAGACCCGGGTGGCCGTCGGCCATGAGCCCTTTGCCGTGGCGGTGAACCCGGTGACTAACAAAGTCTACGCTGCGAACAGGACCAGTAGTACCGTGACGGTGATAGACGGCGCGACCAATGTCAGGACCACGGTGCCGACAGACTTGTACCCCTATGCGGCGGCGGTGAACCCGGTCACGAACAAGATATACGTCGCGAACTACAACGGCAACAGCGTGACGGTAATCGACGGCGTGACCAACGACACAACCATTGTGGCCGTCGACTCGGGGCCCGGTGCCGTGGCCGTGAACCCGGTCACGAACAAGATCTACGTCCCCAACTTGAATAGTAGCGACGTGACCGTGATAGATGGTGCGACCAATGTGACGACGTTGGTGCCGGCAGGTTCATCTCCCTATGCCGTGGCGGTGAACCCGGTCACGAACAAGATCTACGTCGCCAACTCCCAAAGCAGCAACGTCACGGTAATCGACGGCGTGACCAACGACACTACCACCGTGCCATCAGACGCGGTGCCCAGGGCCGTGGCGGTGAACCCGGTCACAAACAGAATCTACGTCGTGAACACGAACGGCCGGAACGTAACGGTGATCGACGGGGCGACCAATGACACGACCACGGTGCCCGCCGACAGAGCCCCCTGTGCCGTGGCGGTGAACCCGGTCACGAACAAGATTTACGTCACGAACTCCAGCAGCAACAACGTGACCGTGATAAACGGAGTGACCAACAACACCGCCACTGTGCCCACCGGCACGTCTCCCTGCGCGGTGGCGGTGAACCCGGTCACGAACATGGTCTACGTCGCGAATTCCGGCAGCGACAACGTGACGGTGATAGACGGCGCGAACAATGCCACCACGGTGCACACCGGCGCGTCCCCCCGTAACGTGGCAGTGAATCCGGTCACGAACAGAATCTACGTCCCGAACTACGGCAGCTACGACGTGACGATAATCGACGGCGCGACTAACGCCACGACATCTCTTCTCGCCGGCATCGAGGCCTGGGGCATCGCCGTGAACCCGGTCACAAACAAAGCCTACGTTACGAACAGAATCAGCAACACTGTGTCGGTGATAGACGATGCGCCGGCCAACGACACAAAGGTGCGCGCAGCGTTTGACCGGCTGCCGGGCGACACGACCGGGTTAGCGCGACCGGCCCTGACCGGCAAAGGCGTGAACCGCTGGACGCCCGGCCGGACCTCCATGATGGGCGTATGCAACGGCGTGGGTACGGCCCAGAAGGCGTGGAGCTGGGCGACCGTCACCGGCGGCGCAGGGACCGATTCCATCACCTGGTCCTACACATGGGGCGCGGACTCGCTTGTAATGGGCGAGAACTTCGTCTGCTGCGCGCCGCTTGAAGACCAGGCCGCCACCGGCAACAACCTCGGTCTTGGCTCACCATTTGCGGGCAATCTCGATGTGTATCCGTTGTACCGGATGTTATACCACGCCGGGGCGGAGGAAAGCTCCAAGCCGCAAGCCTCAAGCTCCAAGCCGGCGGCCACCGTCGTCCGTTCCGTCCTCTTTCTGCCCGAAGCGGTCAGCGGTGAGCGGTCGGCGGTCGGTGCTTGGCTGCTGGACATCAGCGGGCGCAAGGTGCTGGACCTTCATCCCGGCGCGAACGACGTCCGTTCGCTCGCCCCCGGCGTGTACTTCGTGCGCGAGCGGTTGGCGGTTGGCGGTGAGCGGAATGCGGTCCACAAGGTTGTGATTGCTAGATAAGGCGACATGATGGGCACTGACTGGAGAACATCCGATGAGAGGGAGGCGCACATGACCCCTGACTGGCAGTCGGCACGGACAGAGGACAATGGGGCAACCCTGCCGTTGGGAACGGGAAGTCGGTATGTGACCGCGCAGAAAGGAAGTCTGATGGGAACGTGTAATTCTGACTGTCCGAGCGATCGAGCCGTCACGTCGCACCACCGGCCCGCGGGGCTCAAGTTCCTCCTGTGCGCGCTCGCGCTGCTGCTCGGCGCTGCCGTCTCGCGCGGCCAGTGGCTGGAGACCAAAATCGTCTTGCCTGACTCGCTTGGCGGCGCGACCGGTCCCACGGCTCTAACCACCGACAGCTCGGAACGTTACGTCTACATCAGCGACGCCGGCGGTTCCGTCTACATCGTGGACGCGGAGGCCGGACTCAGAGTGGCCAAGGTATCGACGGACCCGTCCAGTTCGGTCTGCTCCAACCCCCGCCGAGACAAGGTCTACGCCCCGAACTGCATACGCAACGACGTCACCGTGATCTCGTGTGCCACGAATCAGGCGGTTGCGACGGTCCCCGTAGGTACTAGACCGGTTGCCCTGTGCTACAACAGCCACGATGACAAGGTCTACTGCGCGAACTACGACAGCGACGACCTGACGGTCATCGACTGCGCTTCCGACAGCGCTACCAAGACCGTACACGTAGGAGAGGAACCGTCCGCACTATGCTACAACCCGGCAAGCAACAGGGTCTTCTGTGTCGTGAGCGACACGGTCGCGGTGCTCGACGGGGCGAGCGATACTGTGGTTGCACTCATCGAGGCTACCGTCGGTGGGTGGGGATCCCGGATGAGCGTGAATCCCGCCGGCAACAGGGTCTATGCGACCGGTGGTAGTGGGGTGCTCGGGCTCGACGGCACAACCGGGGTCGTGCTGGACTCGATTGGTTCAGGCCCCGTGGCTGGGATGTCCTGCAATCCGACCACCAACCGGCTGTACATCGGCGGCTCCTCCCGTGGTAGAGTGCTGATAATCGACTGCGCTGCCGATACCTTCATAGACCAGGTCGATGTCGGGCAATTCGTCAGCTCCGTGGCCTGCGACACCGCTACAAACCGGGTCTACGTCGCGCGCAGCCATCCGGCGGTTCAGGCGTACGAGGTGGTAGTGATAGATGGTATTACCAACAACATCACGGCGAGAATACCAGCGGGCTGCGACTTTGGCGAACTGCTGGGGAGCTCACGGCGGGGCCGCATGTACTGCACCGGCCGCGATGGAACAGATCTATCGGTAATCGACGTCGGCTCCGACAGCCTGCTTCGCACCGTCATGATCGGTGGGTCATCTAACCTGATGTGCTACGATGCGACCGACGATAAGGTCTACTACGTGGCTGGTGGTCCTTTTGGGGAGGCCGGCGCCATCGACGCTGCGACGAACCTGCTGGTCGCCCATGTTCCGGTTGGGCGGTTCCCTGCGGCCGTCGTCTGGCATGCTCCCAACGACAGGGTATACTGCTGCAACAACGCCAGCTCCGATATCACTGTCATCGACGCGCAGGCTGACACGATGGCAAAGACCATAGCGGTGAGCCCCCATCCGACGGCGCTGTGCAGCGCTCCCCGCGTGAACAAAGTCTATTGTTACTGCGCTATGCGTAAGCTGGCCGTCCTTGATTGCACGAATGACTCGGTCATCAAGACAATCCCGATTCCGACGGCGGAGGTGTTCTCCATGTGCTACGTGTCGACTGCCTCCTACGACAAGCTGTACATCGGCGGAATGAGTGCCGTTTCGATCATCGACTGCGTCGGCGATAGCCTCATCCGCTCGTACCCATTCCACAGCACCATTCTCGCACCCAATCCCGATGGCAAGAGGGTCTACTGCAGGCGCGGCCTTTCCCTTTGTACATTCGACACCGAAGGGGATACGCTGGTGGCCGACGTGCCATGGGAAGCCGAGGGAGGCACGGCATTGCTGTACGTGCCCGGTGTGGAGAAGGTGTACTGCGCGTGCGGTGCCTGGTTTCAGAACTACGTCCTGGTCGCGGATGCCTTGACCGACTCCGTCATAACCCAAATACCGATCATCGGCCCCACGTCGCTCGGTTATGACAGCATCACCGGCCTGGTCTACTGCGGGCGGCTTGACTCGGGCAAGGTGATGCTCATAGACTGCCGTACAGATAGCATTGTTGACTCACTCAGCCCATGCATCTACCCGGAGTCCTTCACCATGGTGCCGGTGCACAGTCGCGTGTACGTAGGGAATGCGGGCAACTCGTTCATCCCGGTGATTCGGACTGACCCGCCCGGGGTGGAAGAACCGGCTCTGTCCCACGCGCAGAAGAAGTCAGCCGGACCTACGATAGTGTCGAGAAACTCACCCTTGGTTATTCACCAGCCATCCGTGCTGCTGGACGCGACTGGCCGCAAGCTGTGCGACATGAATCCGGGCCGGCACGACCTGACTCGCTATCGTGCAGGCGTCTACTTCCTCCGGTCCTGCACGGGCGAACCCGTGGTGAAGCTGCTCTTGGTGCAGTGATGCAAACCGCGCAAGCACGGTTGAGGAGGTGGCGCATGGGCTAACTCTTTTCACCGCAGCAGTAGTCCCAAGAAGGGGCAGCGCCTGTCATCCGCCAAGATAAACAGGGTAGAACATACGTTCTGTCGCTGCCCTAGTGATTGTAATCAGTTCGAGAAGCAAAGTCAAACGACCTAGAGAATCAAGAAGGAGTCGAAAATGAAATCATTCCGATTGCTGGCCGCCGTGCTGCTCTTGACGGCCATTGCGGCGGGTACCGTAGGGCCAGGCCACTGGACTTGGCTATGGTGGTATCCTGAGATCCCATTGCCGGACCAGTCAGACCATGAGTACCTGACGTTCAACAATGGAGCTCACGCAGTGGCGATGACCAAGTACACAGATAACCAAGTCGAGAAAGCGTGGCTTACTATCGTCTCGAACGATGCGGAGGGCCGTAGGGCCGAGTCCCGCGAGTTCAGCAACTTCCTGGCTGGTTACCAGGACATCTGTACAATCGCCCAAGGAAGTGAGTATATCAACGTGTGTGTGTCTGCCGCGGACAATGGCGTCGGTCGGAAGTTTGCTACATTCTGCGACGATGGTAGCGACGACGACTACGTCTACGCGGCTGCGACCGACTTGACCGCCGTACCGCATCCCTGGCCCAACTTCCAGTGCCTGTCCGGAGAGGAGCAATGGAACGCTGATATGTCCTCGGCCGTTGTCGCGGAAAGCCCGAATTACGCGTGCGCGGTCTTCCCCGTTGGCTATGAATCCGGCGATGATGATTACGAAGGGTTGATCGTGAAGATCACCACCGATGGCGGCGTGTCCTGGGTTCATTCTACCTACATCGTCACGCCCTATGTGGATGGTCCGGAACAGGCTAACCCATCGATCTGCAAGGGCGCAGGCGTGTACCTGCACTTGGCGTACTGCTCGGCGCCGGGCGGAGCCAACCATGACACGATCATCTACCGCAGAGGCGACTGGACCGGATTGCACTGGGGCGACCCCCCTGTCGTACTCGACCACGCGTCAGGAGCCAGTGAACCGTGCATCGCGACCGATGGCGACCTCGTCTTTGTATGCTGGACCAAGGAGTGGCCTCAAGAGTCACGCATATACTACACGTGGTCAACCGACGCCGGCAGCACGTGGCCAAACGGGGTCAACGAGTTCCAGTTGACGTACAGCGACGGGGACGGCCCCATCAAGTACTGGCATCCGAACACGAGTGTCCTAATGACGGGCGGCAAACGGTCGCTGCTCATGACGTGCGCAGCCCGCAAAGAGCGATCATGGCCAATCGAGTCGCAGTCGTTCGTCGCTTCGGCCTTTGGGCGCTACTACGACACGTACACACCGCCCGTGTGGATATGGCAGCGGTATCCGTTGTTTTCGGCCACTACGGGATCCGACGTCTGCTACTGCCCGTCGGTCGCCACCCTTGGTCCTTGGGGCGATAATCAAGTGCCGCAGGGCATCTGTATTTGGTCAAAACCCACTGGGGTCGACTACGAACGCTCCCTCCAGTGCTCCCCGGGGTACTGGGGGTACGTCATCGATCGGGGTGTAGCTTGTTGGGGTGCCAATCCGGGGCGTCGAGTGATCGTCGACGTTGACGGCAACGTCCACTTTGCCTCGGTGATGGGTTCCTACGTAATAGGCGGCCCCGTTAGCGGAGCCCTGACTCCGGTCATGGTGGGCATCGGCAGCCAGCCCGCCCTGGCGGTCGACGGCAGAGGCCGTCGCTGGGTCGCCTATCTGTGGAATGACACGCTATTCTGCAACGTGGCCGACGACGTCATCAAACCGGTCTTCTGCGGTTCGAGTTCTGCCATGCCGGGGCAGCCGTCCATCGCCTGCTACCCGACAGCCAGCGGGTACGAGGTCGCCAATGTTGTGTTCGCGGTCTATGACACTGCGGGCAGCGCATCCAAGATCATGTACGCGCGTGTAGATACGTCGGGGGCAGTCGTGCTCGATACAATTGAGAGCGTGGCCAACCTGGGCGACAGCCTGCCCTGCATCAACGTCTACAAGTCCGATACGCTGCTCGTGACTTGGCAGCATTGCGACTCGGTTCTTGCTGCATCGCTGGTTGAATACGGGCCGTGGACGCAGGGCCAGCCGGGTGCGTGGTCCAGCCCCAGTCTCCTGGCCGCGCATGGATATCACCCGATGAATGTGGTTGAAGGTAACAGCTTGAACTGCGTCTGGACCGAAGAGCCGGGGCAGGATACGTTTGTAGCCCGCCGCGCTTCTAGCGATGTCTCCGAAGACCTGCTCTCGATCTGGACAGATGAGACCAGCTCCGGCGATTCAACTACGGACACGCTTGACGGAGTAGTCTACGCGGGGTGCGGCGTACTTGCCTGGCAGCAGAGAATCAACGGCAAGTGGGTCATCCGAGGCAAGGTGCGCGGAGATACGATGACGTTTGTCTCGAGCGACTCCGGAGCCTATCATCCGCACGCGGTGGCGGAGTCGTCGGCGATAAACCCATCGACAGACCGGGTGCGTGTGCACTTGCTTTGGACCGAAGGGGTCATCTTCGAGGTGGATTCCGGCGTCTACGACACCGGCGTGACCAGGTATACGGTCAAAGACTACGATGTCTCCAATTCCGCGAACGCGGCGACCCGGTACAACAACGGCAGCAAGCTGCTGAACAAGGCGGGCACCGATTCGCTCCTTGCCGTATACGAAGATGCGGATGGTTCCGTGGTCTACGCACAGTCAGCGGACGGCGATTCCTGGCAGCGCGAGGTTGTGGTTGAGGACCGCGACTGGCCCGCGATAGCCGAGGATTCGAGCGGCAAGCGCTGGGTCGTCGTCCACAAAGTGAGTCCGCTGACCGGCACCCAGACCCAGGAGGCCTACTACCGCAACGGCTCGTCATGGACCGGGCCGCAGACGCTGTACACAAGCCCGCAGAACGGCACGCTTGGTCCGGCCGGTCTGGCCGGTTCGTCGTACACGACCAGCGGCATCGCCTATACCGCATTCCTGACAACGCTCGGGCCCATAAAGTCCGTCGTTCTGGCCAAGTTCAACGGATCAGTGGTGGCAGCGTGCACGCTCGCAACGGGCATGAGCCTCGGTGACCCGACGCTCGCGGTCGAGCCCTACTCACAGGACTCGGACCATGTGCATGTGTCGTGGGCAGACGCGGGCGTCATCAAGTACCGGATGAACACCGACGGCCGCAGCTCAAGCATCGCCGCCAACTGGACTTCAACTGTCACCCTGTCCAATGCCATGGTCACCGCGAACCACCCCTGCATCGCGGCTGACCGCGACCAGATTGTCGTGGCATGGGCCCAGGGCGCCACTACGGAAATCTACTGCCGCAAGCGTTCCACCGGCAGCGCGTACAACAACTGGCAATCCGAGCTCAACCTGAGCAATACCAACAATGCCTCCGACTACCCGACCATCGCCATGGGTGACACGGTCATCTTAGCTTGGGAGGAACACCGCTCAATGACCGACTATGACGTTCTCGTCTGCATCGACTTCGGCGACACCCTGAACATCGCGGACAACGCGACCAAATCCGGGTATCCGCACGTGCTCTTCCAGAACAAGACCTCGGGCGACACCACCATACCGTATCTGCTGTCGGTCTGGTCTGAGGCTCCGGAGGCCAATGTTTACGAGGTAGCCTACAACCGGCTCAACCTCAAACACATCGGCGAGGGCGAGCAGAGCGCGGGCCGGACACCGATACCGATGAAGCCGGCGCTTAACGCCTGCCGGCCCAACCCGTTCCGGGACCGGACCCAGATCAGCTACCAGTTGCCCAGTGCCGGCAACGTCAGCCTGCGAATCTACGACGTTTCGGGCCGGACCGTGCGCACGCTGCAGAATGGGTTCCAGAAGCCGGGTGCGTACTCGGTGAACTGGGACTCCAAAGACAGCCGTGGCCGGCTGGTGCCGCATGGCGTCTACTTCTACCGACTGGACACCAAAGGCTTCCGCGACGTGAAGAAGGCGGTAGTGACGCGGTAAGGAGTAGTTAGCAGTTAGGAGTTAGCAGTTAGCGGTTAGCAGTGTCGGGGCGGGCGAAAGCCCGCCCCGGCGTTTGAGACGGAACGTTGTTCACCGCCGCGCAGCTAGGGCGTTGGCGCGGGGACGCTGAAGACGTCGGTGCGGATTGCGGCGAGGACCGTGGGGTTGAGTCCGCGAGCCTGCCACTTCTCGAGCAACCCCTGGGCTTCTTTCGCCAGCGTCGGGCCGGATATTGTCCGGCCGTGCGAGAGACGGAAGAGCTGCCGGGCGTAGTCGAGGTGACGAGCAGTTAGCAGTTAGCAGAGAGGAGTTAGCAGAAGGGGAGGGCAAAGGCCCGCCCCTTGGCAATCCCTCTACTTAGATTGCGCAGAGAGCAATCATCGATGCCTGGTAGCGTTCGGTCATGTCGGCATAGATGCGGGAGGTCGTCTGCGCCGCGATGTCGGGCGAGAACTTGGCCTTCCAGCGCGAGATTCGGCGAGTTACATCGGACATGTTAGGACTCCTTTCCGGCCATCCGGCCGGGGTTCTGACTAATCGGACCTCAGGGGAGAGGGAGCCGGTTGGCGCTCCGCTTCTCTTCTCATAGTTACATACGCACGCCAAGTGCGAGACCGGCAAGGAAATCTTGCGGTTCGTGACGCGAATCGTCGCCGCCCGTGGTGTGATGCCGCGAGTTCGACCCGGCACGTGGACCGGCAAGGGGGGAGTCACTCCCATGTGCGCTAACTTAGCGCCAGCATTCGGAGTTGGCCTTGTCTGCGCCGGC